>NZ_AUFD01000006.1:0-362219 GCF_000426325.1 Streptomyces sp. CNS606 | reverse complement strand
CCCTCCTGCCACTGCTGTCGCAGCCGGTCGCCCTCAGCGCGCCTCCGCCGAGGCTTCCGCCTCTCGCCGTTGCTGACGGCGTCCGGAGGGACGCCATTTCGCCTGTCGGAGGCGCATCCCCAACACGGTGCAGAGAGCCACGGCGACGATGGCAACCTGGACAAGCTCCTTGCCGCCTCCGCCGACCGGGAAGGCCACCGCCGCCGCCAGCACCGCCAGCCCCAGCCACACCACCGCGCCGAGGCGGAACCGTGGCGGGCGAACAGCCCCCGATCCCAGTTGCGGCACCGCCGGGCACGATTCCGGAGCGATCGCTCCCAGGGCCTGCCCCTGAGCGATCGGCCAGTCCGGCTTCCGGGGCATCCAGCCGCGCACGTACCGCGCCTCGTCACCACCGCCGACCACGAGAACGGCGGGCAGCATCTCCCCCTTGCGTCCCGGCCGTTCACGTGGCGGCTCGCCGTTCCGCGGTCGTTCCCAGTACAGCCATGCGGTGCGGCCGTACAGCACATCGGCGAGATGCTCCACGTCGACATGGCGGCTGACGTACAGCAACCGCTCGCCGTCCTGGGCCGTCAGACGCAGCCCGACCCCCAACTCCCTCCGTCCCTCGGGCGCCGTGCCGCTCAGGGTTACCGCGAGCGCCTGCACACCGCCATCGCGTAGGGCGTCCGTCAGAGTCTCATTTCCGCTGTACGGCTTGCCCCGACGCCAGAGCAACAGAGCCAGACCCGTCACTGCGGTGACAGCACAGAGGCCCAGCAGCACACCTGACGGGCGTACGGTGCCGCTCCGCAGCGCCACCAGTTCGCCGCGTGTCGCGGTCAGGTGGGCCTCCTCCCGACCGGGGCGGTAGAGCGCCCAGAGCGTGCCGTTCGGCCGTACCTGTTCGGAAGTCTTGATCGTGCCGCGCAGGGGAGTGTCCTGGCCGTCGGCCGCTGCATCGGCGAGGGCGACCGAGACGGTCGACGTGTACGTCGTCCCTCCGCCGCGTACGGGGCTGGAACTCTGCGCCCTCACCTCGGTGACCGTCACCGGGGCGATGCGTGCCGATCCGGCGCGCGCGTCCGCGAGCTGAGGCGTCACGTGCTGTGCGGAGCCGAAGAGGAGGAGGGCTGCCGACACCAGGACGAGCAGCACACCGAGGTGCCTTCGCTGCGCGCGATCCGGCCACCAGTCACCCGTCGGCCGCCGACCCGTCGGTGCCGAGGGCGCCCGTGACGTGGGCGGCTCCGGGGCCGTCGCCGGGCCGTGGCGTGTGCCCACCCAGGACACCACGAGCCCGAGCGCCGAGACCGCCATGCACGCCAGTACGTCCCATCGAGGGGCAGGCTCGACATAGCGCAGCAGGAGGGACGCCGGGACACCCGCGAGGCCGCCCCACTGCAACACGCCGCCGACGTCATACGCCTTGATGGCCATAGCCTCCGCCCGGCTTCGGCAACCATTTCACCGCGTCGAGATTTCCATCGAATGCGGTTGCCCGCGAGCCTTCGGCGGAACATCGACGACATGGATGAAGAGTTGACGCACATTCGGTTATGTCAGATATCGGGCTTGCTTCCCTGTCTGCATCAGGTACAGGATCCCACGCTGCGTGTCGACTGTGACGTGGGTCCCGCGCCCCAGAACCCGTCCTCCCGGCCACGTCCCTGTCACCGACAGCGCCTGCCCGCTGTCGGACATGTACGGGCAGCGTCCTAGAGTTGAGGGTCGCTGAGGGGGGTCACGAGAGAATCCTCGGAGGAGTGGCGCTGGGAACCGGTGAAGTGACCAGAGGCGAAACCAGGGCGTTGGAGGAGGATTTCGGATGAACTCTGGTTCTCGTGCGGTCGCGATGTGGCTGACGCTCGCAGCCTTGGGGTTCATCGCACTGTTCGTGATGATGTCGGAGCGTTTCTCGGCTGCGACACCGCGCTGGGATCTGATCGGTTGCTTCGCCGTGACGGCAGTCGGCGTCGTCGGGTGCCTGGTGACGGTGCGCGGAAAGAGGTTCACTGCATTCGGTGAAGTCGGGGCACGGCCCTGGTGGCCCGACCTGCGTGCTGTGTGGAGGGGGTTGTTCGTACCGGTTTCGCTGATGGCGCTCATGTACTTCGTGGCCGGTATCATCAACATATCGCCCGTCGCCTTGCAGATGGTTGAAGAGGGGCACGTCATCGCGACCGTGGAGGTCGACGACGTCCTGTCGAGTGAGCGTGAACGCGGCAGCCGGGGGGAGAGGTACTACAGCGTCAGAGTGAGAGCTTCGGTGCCCTACACCGACGGCGACGCAACCAGGGTTTGGGAGTTCGATTCCCCCCAACGAGTCGAGAACGGCGACGAGGTCTGGGCGCTGTACGCACCTTCGAGGCCGGATCTGGGGGCCTTCCTTGAAGAGGACCGTGGAGAGGTGGAACAGAAGGCTGGAGGGCCATCGGCAGGCCTTCCCTACATGATCCTGACGATCTTCTCCGCCTTGCTCATAGCCGCTCTCGCCTACACCGCTCCCGGTCTGCCGCGGCATGTCAGAAGAGCCCTCCGGGAAGGGCGCGTCCGGCATCTGCCCGTTCGGTCTGCTGTCGGCACGGCCACCCTGGCGGAGAGTCCGTCGGCGAAGGACTACAACAAGACGGGTCCCAACGACAAGCCCGAACTCAAGCCTCATCCCTGCCTGCTGCAGCGGGGGCCCGCAGGCGAACGTATCGAGACGGCGATCGGCAAAGGCATCGATCCGATGGGGGTCGCCAAAGTCCTTGAGGGGCGCCAGAAATGCTCTCCGATGATGCTGTACTGGATCGCGTCTGGCGATGATGCGGGGAAGGGGGTACTGGTTACGGGGAGCTACTACCTGCGCTGCGTGAAGGTCGCCGAGTCAGGTCAGAATTCGGTTCCGGAGAGCGGAGAATCAGTGGCGCATATCGCCGCACGCCGCAAGCTGCGGGAGATACGTCGCTTCCCGGAGTGGAGGGCCGATCTGCACGTCGATGGATTCGGCTGGGCTCTTTTCATCTTGCTTCTCCTCGGAGTCATCGCCCTCGGCGTCGGTATCATTGCGACTATCGTTCTCGCTGTCATCGCTTTCGTGGCCGGGCTCGTCGTCCTCTACGGCGCTTCAGCGGAACGTGAGGCCGAGTTGTCCGAACTGATTCCCGAGTCGCGGGATGAGGATGCCGGACACGCTTCGGACGAGGGTCCCCAGTCGTCCCCCGGGGAGGGGGCACGGTGAACGATGCGACAGAGCGAAGGGAAGGCGTACTGCTGGTGGCCACCGAAAGCTCCGTGACGGCGCTGAGTATCCGGCGCGGGCCGAGCCTGGCCCCCCTGTAGCGCCGGTCGTCCGCGTGCACCGGGCACCGGTGTCAGGGCAGGCGGACGGCCGGGGTGTGCCGTAGGGTGACGGCATGCACGCGCAGCCCGCGATGAACTGGTGGTGGACCGCTCACTCGGCGGCCCACTGACTGCGCGCGCACCACACAGACGACGCGAAGGCCGCCCGAGGGGCGGCCTTCGGCGTGTCCGGCGCCACCGGCTCGCGGCCGTTCCCTCCACAGCCCGGAAGGGAACACCGTGAACACCAGCGCCGCCCACCTCGTCGCCCGGCTCACGGCGGACGATGCTCCGCCGTTCGCCCTGCTCCGCAGGAGAGCCCCGGGGCGGGACCACGACACCGTCGAAGTCCTCCTCGGGAGCGTCCGTAAGGCCGGAAGCCTCGCGGAGCTGCCCGACCGCTGCCTCGCGCTCGTGCCGTTCCGGCAGATCGCCGAGCGCGGCTGCGACGCCGTGGACGACGGCACGCCCCTGTCGGTACTTGCGGCCGACGAGCAGCACGAGCTGCCCCTGGCGGACGTGGTCGCGGCGCTGCCGCGTCACCGTGTCGCCGTGCGGGACGGCGCCTTCGACGTGGACGACGACGCCTACGCGGACACCGTGCGCCGGGTGCTGCACGACGAGATCGCCACGGGCGAGGGCGCGAACTTCGTCGTACGGCGGACCTACCGCGGTCGGGTCGACGGGTTCGGCCGCACGGACGCACTGGCCCTGTTCCGGCGGCTGCTCGCGTGCGAACGCGGCGCGTACTGGACGTTCGTGGTGCACACCGGCGACCGGGTGCTGATCGGGGCGAGCCCGGAGGCCCACGTGCGGATGTCCGGCGGGACGGTGGTGATGAACCCGATCAGCGGCACGTACCGCTATCCGGCCGCCGGGCCGAGCGTGGACGGGCTGCTCGACTTCCTCGCCGACCGCAAGGAGACGGAGGAGCTGTCGATGGTCGTCGACGAGGAGCTCAAGATGATGAGCGTCGTCTGCGATCGCGGGGGAGTGGTCGTCGGGCCACGGCTCAAGGAGATGGCGCATCTGGCGCACACCGAGTACGAACTCCGGGGCCGCAGCACCCGCGACGTGCGCGAGGTGCTGCGCGAGACGATGTTCGCCGCGACCGTCACCGGCTCGCCCGTGGAGAACGCCTGCCGGGTGATCCGCCGGCACGAGCAGGGCGGCCGGGGCTACTACGCCGGTGCGCTGGCCCTGCTCGGGCGCGACGCCGACGGAGGACCGACGCTCGACTCGCCCATCCTGATCCGCACCGCCGACATCGACGCGGCCACCGGCGCGCTGCGGGTGGGCGTCGGCGCGACGCTCGTCCGGGGCTCGGACCCCGCCTCCGAGGTCGCGGAGACACACGCCAAGGCGGCCGGCGTCCTCACCGCGCTGGGCGTACGCGAGGCCCCGGCCCGGACGGCGACGGAACGGCCCCGGCTGGCCGACGACCCCCGCGTGCAGGAGGCACTCGCCGCACGGCGCACCGCGCTGGCGCCGTTCTGGCTGCGGATGCAGGAACCGGACCGGGCGGCGAGCCGTGGCCCGGCCCTCGTCGTCGACGGTGAGGACGCCTTCACGGCGATGCTCGCCCACCTGCTGCGGACGTCCGGCCACGAGGTGATCGTGCGCCGCTACGACGTTCCCGGACTGCGGGAGGAGACGCTGCGTCACCCGGGTCCGGTCGTCCTCGGCCCCGGCCCCGGCGATCCGACGGACACCCGCGACCCGAAGATCCGGCTGCTGGGCGGCCTCGCCCGCGAGCTGCTGGACCGGCGGGCGGCCGGGGAGGGCCCGCCGGTCCTCGGCGTGTGCCTGGGCCACGAGATGCTCGCCGCCGCCCTCGGGATCGCACTCGTCCGGAAGGAACGCCCCTTCCAGGGAGCCCAGGAGACCGTCGACGTCTTCGGCACGCCGCAGACTGTCGGCTTCTACAGCTCCTTCACCGCCCGCTGCGGCGACCGCCACGCGGCCGAACTCGCCGCCCACGGGGTCGAGATGAGCCGTGACCCTGCCACCGGGGACGTGCACGCGCTGCGCGGACCGGGGTTCGCCGGCGTGCAGTTCCACCCGGAGTCCGTGCTCACCCTCGACGGAGCCGGAATCGTCGCCGCCCTGCTGGCCGACCTGAACCCGGCCTCGGCAGACGGCCGTTCGGAGAAGGCGGTGACTTCCTCGTAGTGCGCGGGCGGCACCGTCTCGGGCCGGGCCGGGTGTCGGTGGGTCGGAGGATGTCGGTGCCGCCTAGCGCTAACCACGGTGCCCTCGTCAACCCCCGCCCTTGGGCCAGGTCCTTCGCGGCGTGGGAACCCGTTGAAGCCACCGGTATCGAGCGTTCCCCAGACCGGCGGTTCGGCGTGTGGCCGACCGCTACTTGCCCTTGAACATGTCCTCGATGGCTTCGTCGGCCGCTTCGGTGTTCTTGTTGTTCTGCTTGAGACCGTCGGAGATGTCGTCGAGATGTGTCTGGAGGCCCTCGACTGCTTCCCGCATGCTGTCCGCCAGTTCGATGTAAGAGCTGGTGATTTCCTCCGATTCCGTCAGGATGCCGAAGCCGTCGTGAATGGCTTCGGAATCGGTCTTCGGTTTGAACTTGGCGAGCTGTTCTCCCAGGCTTTCGGCCCTCTTGCCGAATTCCCGGGACAGCTCCTCCAATGCGCTGTGGCCGATGTAGAACTCGTCGGACATGGTCTCCCCCTAGTCTCAGGCCCCGTCAGGTCGTGCGGTGGGCCAGGCTAGCGCGTGCCCCGACTCCGTTCGGACGGGGGCGGGCTGCCGTATCCGGTAAGGGCCGAACTCCGTTGCCAGCTGGGCAGGTTCCTCCACAAGGGGGGCACAAAGCCTCCGCGAGGCGGCGGTTAGAGTGTCGCCGGTGCCCGGCCGCCGGCCGCTGTCCTACGGACCGGCAGCAGCGGGGGCGTGGAACGGCACCGAGATCCGAGACGACGAACGCGGGGGCGACATGGCCGAAGAGGGTGCCGTAGAGAAGGTCTACGAAGCCGGGCTCGAACTCATCAACCCGGGCGGTCGGCCTGACGTTCTGAAGGACGCCGCGAAGGCGTGGCGGGACATGGGTACGCATCTCGACACGTTCGCTGTGGAGATGGACCGGAAAATCCGCGCCAAACACGGCACGGAATGGCGAGGTCCCGCCGCTGATGCCTTTCTGGCTCACTGGGAGACGGTCAAGAAGTCCATCGAGGAGTCGCAGGACATCTTCGACGACGCCGCCAAAGGGCTTGAAGACGCGGCGGACAACATCGAGAAGGTCAACGATGAGATTCACCAGATCTACATCGAGATCGGTGTGACGATCGCCGCGTCGGTCGCCACCTCCTTCATCACGCTCGGGTTCTCTGCGGCAGCCGGTGCCGCGAATGCCGCACGTCTCGCTGCGCAGGCGACGGCCGCCGCCGCACGCCTGGGACGCCTGCTGTCCGCCATCGCCAAGACCTTCAAGCTCCTGAGCACCGTGACGCGGGGGAGCAGGTCTGCGAAGTACCTCTTCCAGTTCGGCATCGAATACGGCGCGAACGTCACCACCAGCCTGTTGAGCGGCAAGGGGAGCGAGTGGGACAAGAACCTCGTCAATGCCGGCTTTGGCATGGCGGGTGGTGCAGTCGCCGGAAAGTTGCTGGGCAACGTCGGCGAGGGCATGGCCCGCAACGTGGGCGAGGGAGCCCTGGGTGGCGCCTTGGGCAGCCTGGGCGGAGACACGGCGAACAACCTGATTCATGGTGAGAAGTTCGACGCCTCCCAGATGTTGATCGGCGCCGCGGGAGGAGCCGCGGGAGGCGGAGCCGGTGGTGGGCTGAAGCACCTGGCCATGGACAACTTCGCTCCTGCGGCCCCGGAGGCGCCGACCGGGACGGGCACGTCCGATCCGGCGCCCGGCGACGGCTCCTCTGACACGGCGTCGGACGGGGCGGTGCAGCCCGAGGTGGGGCGGGATCACTACAGCGACGCCGCAGACCTGGCGCTGGGCAAGCCTGCGGGTATCTTCTTCGGCGAAGAAGCGAACGATGCCAAGGACGCGGACGCGGACGCGGACGAACCGGCCGGGCCCACGCGTGAGGAGATGCGGGCCGAGAACGAACGGAACGCCGCCGCTGCGCGCGGGCATGCGGACAACACCACCCTTCAGTCGGAGTTCGGATGAGTGGCGACGGGGGTGCCCCGGACCCGTACGGGCGGGGCGCCGGTATGCGGGAGGCAAGGATGAATGCGCCGGACGGCGGGGGAGAGAGCGCGGTCCGGCCGGCCGTGACGCTGGGCCGGGTGGTCGGCGCGCTCGGGACGGCGGCACTGGCCGGGCAGGCGGCGGTATGGCTCTGCGTCGGGGATCCCGCACTGCGGGCCGCCCTCACGTGGTGGTGCGCCGGTGCCCTCGTCCTGTGCTTCGCCGCCGTGCTTCTGGTGCAGGTCTCGGCCCGGGGCACCGACGTCCGGAGCGCGTACCGGGCCGCGTGGCGTCTCGGGGTGGGGGGTGCGCCGAGTCGCCGGTGGCAGGCGGTGGTTCCCGCGCTGGCCGGCCCCGCCTACCTGGCGCTGCTGGTCGGGCTCGGGGCCTCCGCACTGCAGGAGGCGGGCGACGCGGAGAAGATCTCCGCCGCGGGAGCCCGCGTCGTCGCCGCGCCTGTCGAGGCGGTGGACCCGCAGGGCAAGACGGGCAAGGGGCGCTACGACGACTATCGCGCCGTCTACGACGTGCGGCTGCCGGTGAGCGGCGTCGGCGGCGCCGAGGCCGCCGACGGGCGCTCGGTCCGCGTCGAGGTGCTCAGCAGCGCGTACCTGGGTGAAGGAGACACCCTGTACGTCGCGTACGCGCCCGAGGACCTCGGGCTGCGGCCGGTCGCCGACGAGGAGCGCAGTCAACTGGAGCAGGAACTCGCGGGGTTGCCCCTCACCTTCCGCGCGTGGGTAGCGGTGCTCGTCGCCTGGGGCGCCGGGACGCTGTGGCTCGCCTTCCGCGCGGTGCGCGGCGCCGCCGGGTTCCGGGTGGAGAAGGCCGCGGGAACACCGGTGGCCCTACCGGTGACCATCGACGGTCATGTGCGGCACGCCACCGCGCCGGACGGCCCTCCGGGCCTCCTGCTGCGCGGCGACGGTGTGGAGATGCCGTTCGAGCCGGCGGGCGGCTCGGCACGGGCCGCCGCTGCCGCCCTCCAGGGACAGCAGGGCAGCGTGCTGTGGGAGCCGGCCGGCGCCGGCGGCGCCGGCGGGAAGGCCCCGGCCGTGTTCGTCGCCCCGGAGGGCCGGCGGCTGCACGGATCCGTGGCCGTCGCGAGGTGCCGCGAGGTCGAGGCGCGCGGGCAGGCGCGGGCGGTGGCGTCCCAGGGAGCCGGCGGGCGCGACGTCGACTTCGGCCCCGTCTGGCCCCTCGCCACGCGTCCGGGTGTGCTCGGGCTGTTCTTCCTGGCGTACGCGCTGCTCACGCCGCTCCTCGTGCTGCCGCACAGCGGCGGCTGGGGCATCGCATGCGGCGTCGCGAGCGCCGCCGCCGCGGGTGCCGGATTCCTCTACCACTGGAACCGGGCGGAATAGTCGGGGAGGCCGCCGGGAGCGGCGCGGTGTGGGGACGGCCGTCCCCACACCGGTTGGGGCCGCCGGGGTGCGGCCGGCGGCCCGTCAGCCGAAGAAGACGCCGGCCTCCTCGTAGAGCGCGGGCGGCACCGTTTTGATCCGGGCCGTGGCGTCGGCCAGCGGCACCCGGACGATGTCGGTGCCGCGCAGCGCGACCATGGTGCCCCAGTCGCCCTCGTGCACGGCGTCGATCGCGTGCAGGCCGAAACGGGTGGCGAGCCAGCGGTCGAACGCGCTCGGCGTGCCGCCGCGCTGGATGTGCCCGAGCACCGTCGTGCGGGCCTCCTTGCCGGTGCGCTGCTCGATCTCCTTGGCCAGCCACTCGCCGACGCCGGACAGGCGCACGTGTCCGAAGGAGTCGAGGGAGTCGTCCTTGAGGACCATGCCGCCGTCCCGCGGGACGGCTCCCTCCGCCACCACCACGATCGGCGCGTAGCTCGCCTTGAACCGCGACCGCACCCAGCCGCACACCTCGTCCACGTCGAACGGGTGCTCCGGGATGAGGATGCAGTTGGCGCCGCCGGCCAGCCCCGAGTGCAGCGCGATCCAGCCCGCGTGCCGGCCCATCACCTCCACCACCAGCACCCTCATGTGCGACTCGGCCGTGGTGTGCAGCCGGTCGATGGCCTCCGTCGCCACGTGCACGGCGGTGTCGAAGCCGAAGGTGTAGTCCGTCGCTGACAGGTCGTTGTCGATCGTCTTGGGCACGCCCACGCAGTGGACGCCGTACTCGTCCGTGAGCCGGGCCGCGACCCCGAGGGTGTCCTCTCCGCCGATCGCGATCAGTCCGTCGACCTCGGCCTTCGCCAGGTTCTCCTGGATGCGGCGGACGCCGTTCTCCTGCTGGAAGGGGTTGGTGCGCGAGGAGCCCAGAATGGTCCCGCCGCGCGGCAGCGTGCCCCGCACCGCCGGGATGTCCAGCGGCATGGTGTCGCCCTCGACCACGCCGCGCCAGCCGTCGCGGAAGCCGACGAAACGGTGGTCGTACTCCTGGACGCCTTTACGGACCACGGCGCGCATGACCGCGTTCAGGCCGGGGCAGTCGCCCCCGCCGGTGAGCACTCCGACCCGCATGGGATCTCCCTTCTCCGCGTGACCTCTCCGCGTGACCGCCGACGCACAGCGGCCACGCTAGCGGTGATCCAGGTCACAACGGGATGGGGGAGTGCGACATTCCCGGCGCCGGGCGGGAAGGGGGCGCCCACTCTCACCCGTACGAGCGACCGCTACGGCGCCGGGCGGGAGCGGATCGGCAGTTCAGCCGTCGTCGAGGCCGCGCTCGATCGCGTACCGCACCAGCTCCACGCGGTTGTGCAACTGGAGCTTGCCCAGGGTGTTCTGCACGTGGTTCTGCACCGTGCGGTGCGAGATCACCAGGCGCTCCGCGATCTGCTTGTAGCTCAGCCCCTTGGCGACCAGCCGCAGCACCTCGGTCTCCCGATCGGTGAGCTGCGGCACTCCCGGCTCGTCCGGCGCCGCGGCGGGCGGTTCGGTGGCCAGACGGCGGTACTCGCCCAGCACCAGCCCCGCCAGACCCGGCGTGAACACCGGGTCGCCGGCGGCGGTGCGCCGCACCGCGTCGATCAGCTCCTCGGTGCTCGCCGACTTCACCAGATAGCCGGTGGCGCCCGACTTCACGGCCTCCAGCACGTCCGCGTGCTCCCCGCTCGCCGACAGCACCAGCACCCGCAACGCCGAGTCGGCGCCCACCAGTTCACGGCAGACCTCGACACCGGGCAGCTCCGGCAGGTTCAGGTCCAGAACCAGCACGTCCGGCACGGCAGCCCGCGCCCGCCGTACGGCCTGACGGCCGTCGCCCGCGGTCGCGACCACGGCGAAACCCGCCGCCTCCAGGTCGCGAGCGACCGCGTCCCGCCACATCGGGTGGTCGTCGACCACCATCACCCGCAGCGGCTCCCGCTCGCCCGTCGCTTCCTCAGCCATCCTTCGGCACCCTCATCTCCACCTCGGTCCCCTGCCCCGGCACCGACACCAGTTCCGCCGTCCCGCCCAGGTCGCGGAGCCGGCCGCGGATCGACAGCGCGACGCCCATCCGGCCCTCCGCCTCGGCCGTGGCCAGACGCCCGGCCGGAATGCCCGGACCGTCGTCCCGGACGGTCACCAGCACCGCGTCCGGCTCGTCCTCCAGCAGGATCCACGTCCTGGCGTCCGCCCCGGCGTGCTGCCGCACATTGTCCAGGGCGGCACCGACAGCCGCGGCCAGTTCGCGTGCCGTCTCCGGCGCCAGCAGCACCGGGGTGCCCGGCTCGGAGAAGGTGACCAGGGCGCCGGCGTGCCGTGCGAGCAGCTTCCGCAGATCGTACGGCTCCCCCGGTTCCACGGCCCCGGGGCCGCCCGCCGCGCCGTGCGGCCCCGGCTCCGGCCCGGCAACGGCCTGCGCCGCGTAAGCGGCCGCCGGAGCGGGCAGCGGCGGCGGGCCGCCGGAGACCAGCGCGCGCAGCGCGACCTCCTGCTCGCCCGCCAGGCGTCCCAGCTCCGCCGCCTCCCCGCCCAGCGAACTGCCGCGGCGCTGCACCATGGCCAGCACCTGGAGGACGCCGTCGTGGATGTCGCGGGCGAGCCGCTCGCGTTCGCGGGTGGCCGCCTCGATCTGGAGCGCGCGGGCCAGGGTCCGCTCGCTGGCCCGCGCGACCTCGACGACGTAGCCGATGGCGATGCTCGCGACGCACACCAGCAGCACGTTGTGCACGGTGTCGCGGGACGGTGCGCCGCGCTCGACCAGGTTGGCGACGCCGACCAGCACCGAGGCGCCCGCCGCCCACCGCCACCCGCCCTTGATCGCGAAGCCCAGTACGGCCCCGGCCGACCAGATGGACGGCAGCGTGTTGATGCCGCTCTCCACCCGCGCCATCGTCTCGGTGAAGCGGGTCAGCACGATGCCGGTGAGCGCGATGGTCAGCTCACAGACCAGGAACGGGTAGCCGCACCGGGCGGCGGACACCGTGCGGGTGGCCGTCGCCAGCGTCCACACCACCAGCAGCGCCACGAAGCCGACCGCGAGGTACGGGCGCACGTAGTGGTCGTAGGCCAGGACGCACAGGCCCGCCGCGTAGGCCGCGCTCAGCAGGCGGTAGCCCGTCAGGGCCCGCCACAGCGGCTGTTCCACCGACATCCTCGCCGGCATCCGAATCCCCCCTCGTGCACCGCGTGCGCTACGCGGCGTTCCTTCTCTCGCCGTGCTTCCCCGGCTCACCCTGCGGGTCGTGCCCGGCCCGTTCGCCCGCCGCGGGCGTGCCCTCCGGCTTCCGCGTCGGCCGCTCCGCGGCCGGTTCCGCCGCGCCGGCCGCCTGCGCCGACTCCGGTTTCCGGGTCTGCTCGGCAGCCTGCGCCTTCTGCGCCTCTGCCGCAGCCTTCGCCGCGTCCGCGATCTGCCGCTTCGCCGCCGTGGCGTAGATGTCGACGTACTCCTGGCCGGACAGCTTCCAGATCTCGTACATCACCTCGTCGGTGACGGAACGCTGGATGAACCGGTCGTTCTCCATGCCCTGGTAGCGGCTGAAGTCGAGCGGGCGGCCGATGCGGATGCCCGGCCGCATGAGCTTGGGCCGGATCTGTCCGGGCGGCTGGATCTTCTCCGTGTCGATCATCGCGACCGGGATCACCGGGGCCCCGGACCGCAGGGCGACCCGTGACAGGCCCCCCGGCTTGCCGCGGTAGAGCCGCCCGTCCGGCGAGCGCGTGCCCTCCGGGTAGATGCCGAACAGCTCGCCCTTCTCCAGCACGCTCAGCCCGCTGCGGATCGCGGCCTCGCCCGCGCCGCGCACCCCGGACCGGTCGACCGGCAGCTGACCGACGCCCTTGAAGAAGGCTGCGGTGAGCTTCCCCTTCACTCCCGGTGCCGTGAAGTACTCCGCCTTCGCGATGAAGGTGACCTTGCGGTCCAGCACCGCGGGCAGGAAGAAGGAGTCCGAGAACGACAGGTGGTTGCTCGCCAGGATCGCAGGCCCGGTCGCCGGCACGTTCTCCAGCCCTTCCACCCAGGGGCGGAAGACGAGCTTCAGCGAACTGCCGACAGACAGCTTCATCGCTCCGTAGAACACCCGAGGACCTCCTGTACCTGACGGAACCGACCATATCCCGCGCAGCCGCCGGTATCCCCGCGCGCGCCGCGGACACCGCCGCAGGCGGTGTGCTACCCGGGTCACCCCGCGCACGCGTAGGGTGGCACCGTCCGACGTCCTTCCCGCGATGTGGTGCGAAGGGAGACCCGCGGTGCCGATCCTTCCCGGAGCCGAGCCGATCCGTCACGACGGCTCGCAGACCGGCGTCCTGCTGTGTCACGGTTTCACCGGCTCGCCGCAGTCGCTGCGTCCCTGGGCGCGCCATCTGGCGGACCGCGGATACACCGTGTCGCTGCCGCTGCTGCCCGGCCACGGCACCCGCTGGGAGGACCTCCAGGTCACCGGCTGGGAGGACTGGTACGCGACGGTCGACCGCGAGCTGCGCTCGCTGCGCGCCCGCTGCTCGGAGGTCTTCGTCTGCGGCCTGTCCATGGGCGGCGCGCTGGCGCTGCGCCTGGCCGCCAAGCACGGCGACGACGTCGGCGGCGTGGTCGTGGTCAATCCGGCGAGCACCTTCCCCCGTCTCGAGGGGTACGCGCTGCCGGTCCTGCGGCAGCTGGTGCGCTCCACCCGCGGGCTGACCGACGACATCGCCAAGGAGGGTTCGCACGAGATCGGCTACAACCGGGTGCCGCTGCACGCCGCCTACTCGCTGCGGAACTTCTTCCGCCGGCTGCGCACCGAACTCCCGGAGGTCACCCAGCCGTTGCTGCTGCTGCACAGCCGCACCGACCACGTGGTGCCGCCGTCCGACTCGGCGCTGATCCTCTCCCTCGTCTCTTCCGCGGACGTGACCGAGACGGTGCTGGAGGACAGCTACCACGTGGCGACCCTGGACCACGACGCGGAGCGGATCTTCGCGGACACCCACGGCTTCATCTCCCGGATCTCAGCGAGGACGACGGCACGTGACGGAGCGTAAGGAGGGCGCGGGCGGTTCCGGCGAGGAGCGGGAGCCCGCACTGCCTGCCGACGAGGAGGCGGCGTGGGCGCAGATCGTCGCCGCCTACGGCGACGAGCCCGACGACCGGCCCGACGACCGGCCCCACGACCGGCCCGAGGACGAGTCCGGCGAGGCGCCCGGCGGTGCGGACGAGGACCGCGACGCCCGGGACCGCGAGCGGGCGGGCGAAGCGGAGGAGACGCAGGCCGGGCCGGCCGACCGGCCCGCCCGCAGCTTCACCGTGTACGCCGCCGGCACCGGCCCCCGCGACTGGGAGCGCCCGGACACCGAGGACGACGACCACTTCACGCCACCGGAGCCGCCACCGCTGCCGGAGACCGACGCCACCACCAAGTTCGGGTGGCTCGGCGCGCTCGGCGGCCCCCTGCTGCTCATCGGGGCGGTGCTGTTCGACGTCTACATGTCGTGGTGGATCGTCACGCTCGGCGTCGGCGGCTTCCTCGCCGGCTTCGCCACCCTGCTGACCCGGCTCCGCGACGACCACGACGACGACCTGGGCGACCCCGGCGGCGGCGCGGTCGTCTGACCTGCGGCCCTTCCGGGTCCGCCGCGGTCCTGCCCGCACGGACGATCCCGGCAACCGCCGGGCGACGGACGCTGCCGGTAAACGGAAGTGCGCCGCGGGCCCGTTCCCTGCGACGATGGGGCGCCCGCAGCCGGAGCAGCTGGCGCGGGCGACGGTAGGAGGGGGAACCGACCGTGCTGACCCTGTTGTTCGTCTTCACCGCGGTGGCGCTGCTCACCGGCTGGCTGGTCGCGATCGAACTGCGCCGCGAGCGCGCCCGGGCGGGCGGCGACGGCTGACCGGGCCACACCCGCCCGGCGTCAGCCGTCCGTCGGCCGCCCGCCGTCCCCGCACGGCGCGGAGGCCGGTACGCGGAGCGCCGCCAGCACCGGCAGGTGGTCGGTGGCCGCCCGCAGGTCCCGTTCGGTCACGCCCGGCAGCCCCTTCGGCACGCCGCAGCCCAGCACCTCCACGTCCGGCGACGCCAGCACGGCGTCGATGCGCTGGTGCGGGTCCGACGGGGTCGAGGTGTGCTCCCCGCCCCACGGCTTCGTCGCCCAGCCGTCCTGCAGGGCGTCCGTGAGCCGGCGGAAGGCCCGGCCGCGCGGCCGTTCGTTGAGGTCGCCCGCAGCCACGGCGTACGGGGTCCGCCGCCGCATCTCGGTCAGGCGCTCCAGCAGCATGCCGGCCTGCGCGTACCGCTCGTCCTTCTGGAGACTGAGGTGCGTGCTCAGCACGCCCAGCCGGGCGCACGGTCCTCCGGGCCGCTCCGGTCCGAAGCGGAGCCGGGCGGTGGCGAACCCGCGCCGGTGAAGCCCTGGCGTCAGCGGCAGCAGCAGGTCTTCGGCGTCCTCGACGTGGGCGCGCAGCGACGCCAGGATCATGGGCCCGGCGGCGGTCGCCCCGCCCGTGACGTGGACCAGGCCGGACTCCCGCGCCAGCCGCGCCGCGTGCTTGCGCCAGCGGAAGAAGCGCGGCGCCTCCTGCACGCACACGACGTCGGGGGCGCACGCCCGGATGACCCGGGCGAGCGCCCCCACGTCGTCCCGCAGGGAGCGGACGTTGTAGCTGAGCAGCCGCACCACGGCGGAGCCGTCCGGTTCGGTGCGCGACCCGGGCAGGTCGGCGAGTACCGAAGCAGGTGTCATACGCCGCAGCGTACGCCGTGGCCGGCCGCTCGATCAGCCCTGACGCGCCAGGTCGGCGGCGCCCACCAGGCCCGCCTCACCGCCGAGTTGGGCGGACAGCACCTGCGCGTGCGGGCGCCAGTTGCCGCCGACCAGCCAGCGGCGGAACGACTTGCGGATCGGCTCCAGCACGAGGTCACCCTCGTCCGAGACGCCGCCACCCACGATGAACGCGGACGGGTCGAACAGCGAGGCCAGGTCGGCCAGCCCGGCACCGGCCCAGCGCGCCAGCTCGCGGAACGCGTCGACCGCGACGGGGCAGCCCGCCCGTGCGGCCTGGCTGACGTGCCGCCCCTCGATACCGTCCGGAGTGCCGTCGCCCAGCTTGAGGAGGATCTCGGCGTTCTCGGGAGTCGCGGCGGCCCGCTGCCGCGCGTAGCGCACCAGTGCGCGGCCGGAGGCGTACTGCTCCCAGCAGCCCTGACTGCCGCAGCCGCACAGCAGTCCGTCCGGGACGACCCGGATGTGGCCGAACTCCGCCGCCACGCCGAAGCGTCCGCGGTGCAGCCGCCCGCCGATCACGATGCCGCCGCCCAGCCCGGTGCCCAGGGTGATGCAGACGACGTCGTCGTGGCCCTGGCCCGCGCCGAAGCGGTACTCGCCCCAGGCCGCGGCGTTCGCGTCGTTCTCCACCACGACCGGCAGGTCGACGCGCTGCTCGACCTTGTCCTTGAGCGCCTCGTGGCGCCAGGCGATGTTGGGGGCGAAGAGGACCGTCGCGCGCTTGTCGTCGACGTACCCTGCGGCGCCGATGCCGACCGCTTCCACCGTGTGTTCCGCGCTGACCGTACGGACCGCGTCCGCGATGGCGTCGACGACGCCTTCGGCGGTGGGCGGGGTCGGAACCTTGCACGTCTCGAGGATCGAGCCCTCTTCGTCGACCACGCCGGCCGCGATCTTCGTACCGCCGATGTCGACGCCGATGGTGAGTCCCATGTGTCCCTCAGTTGTTCCGTCGATCCCCGCTGCGCACGAGGGTACCGGAGGGGTGTGTGGCGCAGCGCACGCCGCCGGGGAGTGGGACGCGGGGAAGGGACGCGGCGGAGGGAACGGCTGGGGCGCCGTCAGTCGAGGTCGATGCGTTCCGGGCCGGCGGGGCCGTCGTCGTCGTCCCGCCGGTCCGTCGGGCGGGTGCCCTTCGCGCCGTCCGGCCCCTCGGGGCGGTTCACGTCTCCCGGCCGGTCCGGGCCGTCGGGGCGGTCCACGCCTTCGGGGCGGGGCTCGTCGCCGCGCGGCGCGGGGGCCGCGTCCTGCGGACGCAGGTCCGCCGACCAGCGCTGCTCCTGCCCCTGCACGGCCGCGCGGTAGGCGGCCGCGATCTCGTTCCCCGCCGTCGCGAGGTGGTCGAAGATCTGCGGGTTGCGCTCGACGACCGGCTCCACCACGGCACGCGCCTGCGCCAGGAACTGCTGGGCGAACCCCTGGGCGGCGAAGCCGCCCGGCGTCCCGGCGAAGGGCTTGCCGATCTCCGTGACCTTCGCGGACACGGCGTCGGCCAGCCGCCGCAGCTCCTCCGAGGCGCTGACCGGCTGTGGACCGTATGCGGCACGCCGCCGCTCCCGCTCCGCGGCGAGGTCCTCCTCGCACGCCTCGGCCCAGGCGTCGGCGTCGTTCCGCTCGAAGGCATCGCTCATCGTGGGGCTCCCGTGCTGGGTCGGCTTCTTCCTCCGACGGTACCGGACCCGCCTTCCGGCTCAGCCCTGCGCGGAGTCCTCCGCGGTGCCGGCGGCCGTGCTGTCGGCACCGCCCTCCGTGGGGTCGTCGGGCCGCTCGGGCCACAGCGACGGATCCGGCTCGAACCGCACGCACAGCTCGCCGTTCTCGAACGCGGCCCCGGTCACCCGGCAGCGCCGCAGCGCCGACGGCAGGGGCAGCGTGCGCCGGTGCGGGCCGACTCCGACGACGAGTTCGTCCCCGCGTCGTACCAGCCCGAGTGCTTCCTTCCGCGCGCCCGGCAGCGGCAGCCGCCAGTGCAGCCTCCCCTCGGCGGCGCGCTTGTCCTCCACCGTGCCCGGCGCGCCGCTCCGGCCGGGGACGAAAACGCCGCCTCGCGGCGGCTCGGCGGCATCCGGGGAGGCCGCGGAGTCCGGGGAGCCGACGAGGTCCGCAAGCTCCGCCAGCTCTGCCAGGTCCGCCGTCCCCAGCGGCGCACGCCCCAGGTGCGGCACCTCCCGCACCGGGAGCCCGCGCACCGGGTGCGCGCGCAACGCCTTCAGCGCGGCCTGCTGTTCACCCGACAGCGCGGCCAGGAACGGGTCACGCGAGCGGGTCGGCAGGACGCGGTTGGCGACCACTGTGTCGCACCGCAGCCCGTACAGGGCCAGCGCGGCCCGCGCCGAGTGCAGCCGCTCCACGGCCGCGTCGCCGGGCTCGGCGACCAGCCGCACCGCCGTCCCCGGGGCCGCCAGCACCCCGGCCACGTCGGCGAGTTCGGCACGGAACCGGTCCGCCCCGGCATACAGGCCCGGCGGCGGCATCGGGACACCCGCCAGCCCGGCCAGCAGCGGGCGCAGCGCGCGGGCGGCCTGTTTCTGCGGCGGCAGCAGCCGGTCCAGGTACCGCCGGACCTGGTCCGGGAGCGCGAGCGTCCGCAGAGCCCGCTCCACGGGCGGCAGATCCACCACGACGGCGTCCCACCGCGCCCGGCTCCCGGTTCCCGTCCAGCCCTGGGCCGCGGCCCGTCGCACGGCCCGCAGCACCGCGAACTCCTCCGCGCCGGGCAGGGGCGTGAGCTCGTCGTCGTCCAGCGCCTCCGCGCCGGTGAACCGCAGCAGCGTGTCGCCGCGTTCGCGCAGGAGGGCGGCCAGCGCGCGGAGTTCGGCGTCCGGGTCGACGCGTGCGGCCCAGAGGCCGGTGCCGGGCTCGGCCTCGGCCGGTTCCCCGGCGGGTATCCGTGCGCCCAGCACCCGTTCGAGGACCCCGTCCTCCTCGGTGCTCAGCAGCAGCGTGCGGGCGCCGTCCCGCGCGGCGGCCAGCGCCGTCGCCGCCGCGACCGTGGTGCGGCCGGCGCCGCCGGTGCCCGTGACCAGCAGCAGCCGCGGACGTCCGGAGAGGCCGTCGGCACTCACGTGCCCAGCGCCTCGACCCGCTTCTTCAGCCCGTCCAGGGCGCGGTCGATGATGACCTTCTCCGCCTTGCGCTTGATCATGCCGAGCATGGGGATCTTGACGTCCACGGTCAGCTGGTACGTCACCTCGGTGCGGTCGCCGCCGGCCACCGGGTGCAGCCGGTAGGAGCCGTCCAGGGAACGCAGCATCTGCGATTTCACCAGCGACCAGTGCACCTCGTTCTCGTCGACCCAGTCGTACGCGAGGGTGTGCTCGTCCCTGATCGCCCCGGCGTCGAGCAGCAGCCGGACCTGTTCCGCCCGCCCGAGGTCGTCGGTGGAGACGACCTCCGCCTCCTTCACCTCGCCGGTCCACTCGGGGTAGCGCGCGAAGTCGGAGATCACCCCCATCACCTCGGCGGGTGCCGCCTCGATGGTGATGCTCGAGCTGGTGTGTTCGGCCATCTCCGTGGCTCCTCCGTCGTGCCGCCGCCTGTGGTGTGCGGTGGCAGGCTACCGCCCGGAAGGCGGCCGTTCGTCCGCGACGCCGGTCACCACGTCAGAACCCACGGCGTGCCCGTGGCGTTGAAGTGGCCCACGTTGACGCATTCGGTGCGGCCGATGCGCATCCGTCGGGTCAGCGGCTGGTGGACGTGTCCGAAGAGGTGGTAGCGCGGCCGGACCTCGCGCACCGCCTCCAGGAGCGCCGCGCTGCCCCGTTCGAACCGGCGGGCGACGGTGTCGTAGCACAACTCCGGAACCTCGGGCGGAATGTGCGAGCACAGCACGTCGACCTGCCCCAGCGCCGCGACCTTGGCCGCGTACGTCTCCTCGTCGATCTCGTACGGCGTCCGCATCGGGGTGGGCAGGCCGCCGCCCACGAAGCCGAACCGGAGGCCGCCGATGTCACAGGTCCCGCCGTCCAGCACCGTCGTGCCCGGCCGGGCGTACTCCGGCCACAGCGGCGGCACGTCCACGTTGCCGTAGGTGGCGTACGTCGGGCTGGGGAAGGCGGCGAACAGCTCGGCGTACTGGCGGCGCACGGCCTCCTCGGTGGCCGCCCGACGGTCGATGCCGGACCACAGCCGGGAGGACAGCGCGCGGGCCTCCTCGAAGCGGCGCGCGGTGCGCAGCGCGACGATGCGGTCCGCGTTCTCGACGCCGAAGAGGTCGGGGAAGATGCCCCGCGAGTGGTCGGCGTAGTCGAGGAAGAGGACGAGGTCCCCGAGGCAGAGCAGCGCGTCGGCGCCGTCCCCCGCCTTCGCGAGATCCGTCGCGTTGCCGTGCACGTCGCTCACCACATGGACCCGCATCCCCCCACCTTAGAGGCACCGTCGGCCGCTGCCGCCGCCGTTCCACCCCGCGGCCGGAGCGCCCGGAGCACCGCGCAGAGCGGCACGGTGCCCGGGCGCGACCCCGCGGCAGCGCTCGTCAACACCGGGGTAACAGGCCGTTAGCACCCCTGGCACACCGTTGCCGGAGGGTGGTGCGCATGGCAGATCCACAGCACCTCCTTCCTCCGTCCCGCGGCCATTCCGGGCTCGGCGGGCACGGCGGGCACTGGCGCCGCGACCTCGTCGAGCTGGCGGCGCTGTTCACCGCCGTGACGGTCACCGACCTCGCTGCCAAGACGATCGTCGGCGGACCGCACGGCGCCGGCCTGCTGGCCGCGTCGGCGCTGGTCCTCGTCTGCACGGCAGGCCTGCACGCATGGTGGTCGCGCCGGCGCGTGCCCGCCGGAACGGCTCCCGCCGCGCCCCCGGTCGTCGCCGACACCGCGCTGTGGCGGCTCCGGACGACCGTCCGCGAGCGCCCGGGCGCACTCGCCGCGCTCTGCACGTCCCTGGCCGGACTGCGGGTGGACGTGCTGGCGCTGCAGACCCTGCCGTTGGGCCCGGGAGACCCCGCGGCGGGGCCCGACGGCGGCGCGAAACGCCCGGAAGGGGCCGACCACACCGTGGACGAGCTGGTGGTGAGGGCTCCCGCCACGGTGGACGCCCCTGAGCTGCGGCGCGCCGTGACGGCCGCCGGCGGCCGGGACGTCCTGGTGGAGGAGGCCGACGCGCACGAGCTGGTCGACGGCACCACCCGGGCGCTGGAACTGGCGGCCCGCATCGCCCACGACTCGGCCGAACTCCCGCCCGCGCTGCGCCGGCTGCTGGGACGCTGCACGATCCGCGCGGAGGCCGCCGCCCCGGCGCCGGGCGGTGCGCCGTCCGAACGCCCCGGGGACCGGAACGCGTTCACACCGCGCCGCCTGCGGCTGGCCGACCCCTCCGGCGGCGTGCTCGTCGTGGAGCGGCCCCACGCTCCGTTCACGCCGGGGGAGTACGCCCGTGCCCGCGCTCTGGTGGCACTGGACCGGCGGCTCGGCAGGCGCCTCCCCGCGGAAGTGTGGCCCGCCACCGCCCGCGACGGAGGCGAGCTGGCCCTGCGCCGTGCGGACGGCCGCGACCTGCCCGCCGTGCGCGAGCTGCACGCCCGGTGCTCCCGGCAGACGCTCGCCGAGCGCTACCACGCGCCGGTGGCCGACCCCGGCCGGTACCTGGGCGGGCTGCTGTCCCCGCACGTGGGCCGGACCGTCGTGGCGCAGGACCGGTCCGGACGGACGGTGGCCGTCGGCCACCTGCTCTGGGACGGGGAGGAGACCGAGGTGGCCCTCCTGGTCGAGGACGCATGGCAGGGGCGCGGAGTGGGCGGCGCGCTGCTGCGCAGGCTGATGCGCATCGCCGGGGAGAGCGGGTGCGCGGACGTGTACGCCGTCACCTCCCCGGCGAACGCGGCGATGATCGCGGCGATGCGCGGCCTGGGGCTCCCCCTGACCCGGGAGGACCGTGACGGTGCGGTGGTCCTCACGGTGCGGCCGGCCGGGGCGCGGGCGTCCGCTCCCTGAACGCCGGTCGCCGACGCGCCCGGCCGGGGTGCCCTCCCGCCCCGGCCGGGCCGTTCGCTCGCTCCCACCTGCGGGATCACCCCGGTCGTCGGCGGTGTGCACTAACCTTTCCGGCAGTGCGTCAGCATGTCCGCGTCGTGACGTGTGACGCACGGAACATCTGGCCGCGTCCCCTACCCGGACGGCCTTACCAGTGGGTAACGTCCGGGCCGTCATTCCTTCGGGAGCGCAGCGCGGTCCCGGACACACGCGGACGGGTCCGGCCGCAGGGCCCGCCCGGCGCCGACGAGGAGCAGCAGTTGCGCGAGTTCAGCCTTCCGGCCCTGTACGAGGTCCCCGCGGACGGCAACCTGACGGATCTCATCCGGCGGAACGCCGTGCAGCACCCGGACGTGGCGGTGCTGGCGCGCAAGCGGAACGGCGGCTGGGAGGACGTCACGGCGACCGCGTTCCTCGCCGAGGTGCGCGCTGCCGCCAAGGGCCTGATCGCCGCCGGCGTCCGCCCCGGCGACCGGGTCGGCCTGATGTCGCGCACGCGCTACGAGTGGACGCTCCTCGACTTCGCCGTCTGGAGCGCCGGCGCCGTCACCGTGCCGGTGTACGAGACGAGTTCACCCGAGCAGATCGCCTGGATCCTCGGCGACTCCGGGGCGTGCGCCGTCCTCGTCGAGACCGACGTGCACGAGAAGGCCGTCGCGTCGGTGCGTGAACGCCTCACCGAACTCGAGCACCTCTGGCGCATCGAGCCCTCCGCGGACGCGCCGGGAGCGGTCGCCGTGCTCACGGCAGCGGGGGCCGAGGTGACCGACGAGGCGGTGGACAAAGCGAGTTCGGCCGCGTGCGCCGACGACCCGGCCACCCTCGTCTACACCTCCGGCACCACCGGCCGGCCCAAGGGCTGCGTGCTCACCCACCGCAGCTTCTTCGCCGAGTGCGGCAACGTCGTCGAGCGGCTGCGCGCGCAGTTCGACACCGGCGAGTCCTCGGTGCTGCTCTTCCTGCCGGTGGCGCACGTCTTCGGGCGCCTGGTCGAGGTGGCCGCCGTGATGGCGCCGATCAAACTCGGCCACGTCGCCGACGTCACCACCCTCACCGACGAGCTCGCCTCCTTCCGGCCCACCATGGTCCTGGGCGTGCCGCGGGTCTTCGAGAAGGTCTACAACTCCGCCCGCGCCAAGGCGGCCGCCGACGGCAAGGGACGGATCTTCGACAAGGCGGCCGACACCGCCATCGCCTACAGCAAGGCGCTGGAGACGCCCGGCGGCCCGTCGCTCGCACTGCGGCTGCGGCACCGCCTCTTCGACAAGCTCGTCTACCGCAAGCTCCGTGCGGCCCTCGGCGGCCGCGCGACCCACGCGATCTCCGGCGGCGCCCCGCTGGGGGAACGGCTGGGCCACTTCTACCGCGGCATCGGCTTCTCCGTCCTGGAGGGCTACGGCCTCACCGAGTCCTGCGCGGCCACCGCCTTCAACCCGGCCGACCGGCAGAAGATCGGCACCGTCGGCCAGCCGCTGCCCGGCTCGGTGGTGCGCATCGCCGACGACGGCGAGGTGCTGCTGCACGGCGAGCACCTCTTCACCGGCTACTGGAACAACGAGACCGCGACCGCCGACGCGCTGTCCGACGGCTGGTTCCACACGGGCGACATCGGCACCCTGGACACCGAGGGCTACCTGACGATCACCGGCCGGAAGAAGGAGATCCTGGTCACCGCCGGCGGCAAGAACGTCGCCCCCGCCGTGATCGAGGACCGCATCCGCGCGCACGCGCTGGTCGCCGAGTGCATCGTCGTCGGCGACGGCCGCCCGTTCGTCGCGGCGCTGCTGACCGTGGACGAGGAGTTCCTGCCGCGCTGGGCGCAGGAGAACGGCAGGGCCGAGCTCACCCGGGAGGCGCTGCTCGCCGACCCGGCGCTGCTGGCGGAGCTCCAGTCGGCCGTGGAGCTGGGCAACGCCGAGGTGTCCCGTGCGGAGTCGGTGCGGAAGTTCCGGGTGCTGCCCATCCAGCTCACCGAGGAGTCCGGCCACCTCACGCCCTCCCTCAAGCTCAAGCGGAACGTGGTCGCCAAGGACTTCGCGACCGAGATCGACGACCTCTACGCGGCCTGACCCCTCCCGGCGGGGTGCGCAAGCCCCCCGCCGGGACGCGCGGCGAGATCTGGTGGATCGCGTCTCATCAGCCGGTCACGGCCCCTTGCGGCCCGGTGCAGCCCTTAGGCTGGACTGCGTGACCGTGAACGCTGAGACCAGCACCTCGAACGCCACCTGGCGTGATCTTCCCGCGGCGCAGCAGCCGGAATGGCCGGACCACCAGGCTCTGCGCGACGTGATCGCCGAGCTGGAGTCCTATCCGCCGCTCGTCTTCGCCGGCGAGTGCGACCTGCTGAAGCAGCGGCTGGGCGCCGTGGCCCGGGGTGAGGCGTTTCTGCTCCAGGGCGGCGACTGCGCGGAGGCGTTCGACGCCGTGTCCGCGGAGAACATCCGGAACAAGCTGAAGACGCTGCTCCAGATGGGCGCCGTGCTCACCTACGCCGGCTCGGTGCCGGTGGTGAAGGTCGGCCGTATCGCGGGCCAGTACAGCAAGCCGCGGTCCAAGCCCGACGAGACCCGCGACGGCGTCACCCTGCCCAGCTACCGGGGCGACTCGGTCAACGGCTTCGAGTTCACCGAGGCGGCGCGCCGCCCGGACCCGGAGCGGCTGAAGCGCATGTACCACGCGTCGGCGGCGACGCTGAACCTCGTCCGCGCCTTCACCACCGGCGGTTACGCCGACCTGCGGCAGGTGCACGCCTGGAACCGGGACTTCGTGCGGAACTCGCCCTCCGGTCAGCGGTACGAGGCGCTGGCACGGGAGATCGACCAGGCGCTGAAGTTCATGCACGCCTGCGGCACGGACCCGGAGGAGCTCAAGACCGTCGAGTTCTACTCGTCGCACGAGGCGCTGCTGCTCGACTACGAGGGCGCGCTGACGCGTACGGACTCCCGCAGCGGCGACCTGTACGACGTGTCCGGCCACATGCTCTGGATCGGCGAGCGCACGCGTCAACTGGACGGCGCGCACGTCGAGTTCGCCTCCCGGGTACGCAACCCGATCGGCGTGAAGCTCGGCCCGACCACCACGCCCGAGGACGCGCTGACGCTGATCGACCGGCTGGACCCGGACCGCGAGCCGGGCCGGCTCACCTTCATCACGCGGATGGGGGCGGACAAGATCCGCGACCACCTGCCGACCCTGGTGGAGAAGGTCACCGCGTCGGGCGCCCAGGTGGTGTGGGTCAGCGACCCGATGCACGGCAACACCTTCGAGGCGGCCAGCGGGCACAAGACGCGGCGCTTCGACGACGTGCTGGACGAGGTCAAGGGCTTCTTCGAGGTGCACAAGAGCCTGGGCACGCACCCCGGCGGCATCCACGTGGAGCTGACCGGCGACGACGTGACCGAGTGCGTCGGCGGCGGGGACGAGATCTTCGTCGACGACCTGCACCAGCGGTACGAGACCGCCTGCGACCCGCGGCTCAACCGCAGCCAGTCGCTGGACCTGGCGTTCCTCGTCGCCGAGATGTACCGCGACCAGTAGTCGCGCCCGCGTACGCCCCGCTCGCGGCGGTCGTACTTCTGCCCGACGGGGCCCGTGTCGCAGGTGTGACGCGGGCCCCATCGGCGTTCGGTGGACGGGGCCGCCCGAGTAAGGTTAGGGTTACCTCACCCCTGGGAAATACAGGGGAGGACGCGCCGCGACGGCGCCCGAGCGACCCGACGGAGGTGACCCGCGTGTACGTCTGCTCCTGCTTCGGCATCACCGAGCAGCAGGTCCGCGCACACGCGGCAGCAGGTTCCTGCACTCCCCGCCAGATCGCCTCGGCGTCCAAGGCCGGCACCGACTGCGGCTCCTGCGTCCGCCGCATCCAGGGCATCCTCGGCCGCGGCGACTGCCCCCGGCGCGAGGCCCTCGACCGCGGCGAGCCGGCGCTCGCCCCGGCGGCACGGGCCCTGCGGCCCACCGAGGAAGAGGCCCCCGGCACCCAGGCGCCCCCTCGCGTCGGGCCCGTCCCGGCGACCGCGTTCAGCGCGCCCGCTGCCTGACACCTCCGTCCGGCCGGTCCTTCCCGACGCCGCCCGGCCCCTTCCCACCCGGCGCTCCTCGCCCGCCTCGCCCACCCGTGTGCGCATGCCCATGCCGATTTGCGCGCCCGCGCAGCGAGCGGAGAATTCACCGTAGAGGCGCCCGTACCCGCGCCCCGTACGAACTGCCGCCTTCCCGACGCGCAGCGGTTCGCCCAGGCTCCCGTACCGCCACAGCGCCTCGCTCGAAGTCCGAGGAGGTAACCATGGCTCACACAGTCCGACAACGGCCGGTGGACTACGGCCTCGCCGCGGGACTCACCGTCTTCGCGGGTGTCATGCTGCTCATCGCGGGCGTGCTCGACCTGCTCCGGGGCGTCATGGCGATCGTCAACGACGACGTCATCGTGACGACTCCCAACTACACCTTCCAGTTCGACACGGAGGGCTGGGGCTGGGTGCACCTCTTCGTGGGTGCCGTGGCCGTCATCGTCTCCCTCGGGCTGTTCCGGGCGAACATGGCCGCACGGGTGGCCGGTGTGGTGATGGCGGCGCTGGTGATCATCTCCAGCTTCCTGTCGCTGCCGTACTACCCCGTGTGGTCGGTGGTGCTCATCGCCATGTGCGGCTTCGTGATCTGGGGCCTGTGCAACGTGCGGGGTGAGGACGTCGCCAGGGGCGGCGACTGACCCGGGCGGCACCGGCGGACACGTCGCACGACGCGCCGGGGCGGACCGCAACGGTCCGCCCCGGCGCGTCGCAGGAGGAGTCGCCCCCGGCCGTCAGGCGTCCGCGGGCTGCTCGATCTGCTGGGCCAGGTACAGCGGTTCGCCCAGCTTCTCGATCAGCTCCAGCTGCGTGTCGAGGTAGTCGATGTGGTGCTCCTCGTCGGCCAGGATGTCCTCGAAGATGTTCGCCGAGGTGATGTCGTTCTTGGCGCGCATCACCTCGATCCCGCGCCGGAGGCGGTCGATCGCCTCGACCTCGACCTGCCGGTCGGCCTGGAACATCTCGGTGACCGTCTGGCCCACCCGCACGTGGAAGAGGCGCTGGTAGTTGGGCAGCCCCTCCAGCAGCAGGATGCGGTCGGTCAGCCGCTCGGCGTGCCGCATCTCGTCGAAGGATTCGGAGCGGGTGTACTTCGCGAGCTTGGTCCACCCGAAGTTGTCCTGCATCTTCGCGTGCAGGAAGTACTGGTTGATCGCCGTGAGCTCGGCGGTCAGCTGCTCGTTCAGGAACTCGATGACCTCGGGGTCTCCCTGCATCGCCGCGGGCTCCTTCCAGGGATGAACGGCTGGTTGCCTGCGCATACTCGCACCCCTGCGGCATGCACTTCCAGTAAGCACAGGCTTACCGAAACGCCTGGTCGGCGTACTGCGCCGGGCACGGCGGGGCCCTCGTCGGTGCGGTCGCACGGGGTCTGACACCATGGGGACATGGGTCAGCCGGAGAGCCACGGAGGGGAGCACCCACCGCTTCCGCCCGGGCAGCGACTCCAGCGCGGCTGGCCGGTCACCCACTACGGGCCGGTGCCGAAGTTCCGCCCGGAGCGCTGGGAGTTCCGCGTCTTCGGCGCGACCGCGGACGGCCGCAAGCACTGCTGGTCCCACGAGGAGTTCACCGCCCTCCGGTACGAGACGGTGACCGCCGACCTGCACTGCGTCACCAAGTTCAGCATGCTCGGCGCCGAGTGGGGCGGCGTACTCGCCCGGACCCTGCTGGCCCTCGTGCCGCCCGCCCCCGAGGCAGGCCACGTCATGGTGTGGGCCGAGTACGGCTTCAGCTCCAACCTGCGGCTCGCCGACTTCACCGCCGACCACACCGTCTTCGCCACCCACCGCGGCGGCGAACTCCTCACCGCGGAACACGGCTTCCCCGTCCGCCTGATCGTCCCGCACCTGTACGCGTGGAAGGGCCCCAAGTGGGTCCGCGGCATCGAGTACATGACCGAGGACCGCCGCGGCTTCTGGGAGGAGCGCGGCTACCACAACGTCGGAGACCCGTGGCGGGAACAGCGCTACAGCTACCAGGAGGACCCCGGCGACGGCCCCGAGCCGTGACCGCCCGGTCGTCCTATCCTCGAAGAAGCGAGTCTCTTCTCCCGCCGTCCCCTCCCCGGAGCGCAGACTCATGGCTTCGACGCGCGCACCCGCCGCACCCGCCGGCGTCGACCGCTACGCCGTCCTGCACGGACTCCGCTTCCACTACCGGGAGTGGGGAGAGCCCGACGCCCCGGCCGTCCTGGTGCTTCACGGTCTGCTCGGCCACTCCCGCGAGTGGGACACCCTGGACGCCGGCCTCGCCCGGCGCTTCCGCGTCCTCGCGCCGGACCAGCGCGGCCACGGCCAGTCCGACCGGACCGCCGCGTACAACGCCGCCGCCCTCGCCGCCGACGTGGCGGACCTGGCCCGGCGGCTGGACCTTCCGCGTCTGTGTCTGGTCGGCCATTCGATGGGCGGCCTGGCGGCGCTGCTGACCGCCGCCGACCACCACGACCTGGTGGAACGGCTCGTCCTGCTCGACGTCGGTCCGGACTCCCTCACCACCCGCTGGGCCCGCGGGGCGCTGCCGACGATGCTCCGGGCGCTGCGCGACGTCACGTACGGCGAGCCGGACGAAGCGGTACGCGACTGGCTGGCCGGCGACCCGCTGGCACGCGAGGCCCTGGTCCGGCACGTCGTCGCGCACAACCTGGTCCGCCGCGCCGACGGTCGCCTGGCCTGGCGGTTCGACGCGGACGGCCTCACCGGGTTCGTCGCGGGCGCCGCCGGCGAGGACGAGCTGTGGCAGGCCGTCGACCGTGTCGCGGCGCCGACCCTGCTGCTGCGCGGTCGGCACAGCGAACTCCTCTCGCAGGCCACCGCCGCACGCATGGTCGACCGCCTCACGGATGCGGCGTTCGCCGAGATTCCCGATGCCGCCCACGACCTCGCGGTGCAGAACCCGGAGGCCGTCACCACCGCCGTCCTCTCCTTCCTGAGCCGCTGACCGTGCCCGCCCGGTTCGGCGGCCCCGGCGGACCGCATCAGCCCCGGGCGGTGCGCAGGGCCTGGACGCTGGGGCCCAGCTCCGGGTCGCCGGTCAAGGCGTTCAGGGCCGACGACAGCACCTCGGCGTAGGTGGCACGTGCGGCCTCGTAGCGCCGGCGCCCCTCGTCCGTGATCACCGCGTAGACGCCGCGCCTGTCGGACGGGCACAGGTCCTTGTACGCGAAACCGGCCGCCTCCAGCCTGCTCACCAGGCGTGTCACCGACGACTGGCCCAGGCCCACCCGGTCGGCGAGGTCCTGCATGCGCAGCTCGCTGGTACCGGAGTGGTACAGGTGCTCCAGGGAGCGGTATTCGGACAGGCCCAGTCCCTGCCTGCGCTGCAGCGCCGCGGCCAGCTCCCGCTCGACGCGCGCGTGCAGGGCGAGTACCCGGTTCCAGACGGCCTGGTCGGAGGTGCCCAGGCGTGCGGCGGGTGAGGTGGTCATGAGCGCAGACTACATGAGCATGCAAGCTTCATCCGGTCCTTCCCGGGCTGTCGCGGGGTTAGACGGTCGCGCTCTGGTGCGCGGAGGTCGGATGACTAGTTGCACGCACAAGCAACTTGTTGCAGGATCTCGGTGCCGGCGCCACTCCGCAGCGCCGCACTTCGCGCTGTCGAAAGGACCTGCCATGCAGTGGCTCCACCTCGCCGTCGCCGTCGTGTTCGAGATCGCCGTCGCCATGGCGGCGGGCAAGGCCGAGGGCTTCCGGAACCGTCCCTGGACCGCCGCCACCCTGATCAGCGGCGCCGTCGCCACGTTCTTCCTCAGCAAGGCGCTGCTGACCTTCGACGTCGGGGTCGGCTATGCGCTGTGGACCTCCGTCGCCGGTGTCGGCATCACGCTCCTCGGGGTCCTGGTGTTCGGTCAGCGCCTCGACTGGCGCAAGGTGCTCGGCATCGCCGTGATCATCGCCGGGGTCGTCGGTCTCCAGCTCAGCGGTGCCGCCTGACCCCTCACGTCCGCCCCATCCCACCCTCCAGGAAGGAACCGCCCACATGTCCACCTCCGCACGTACCGCCGCGCACTCCTGGCTCATGCTCCTGCTCGCCGGCGTCTTCGAAGTCGGGTACGCCCTCGCCGTCGGCGGGAGCCGCGGCTTCACCCGCGTGTCGTGGTCGCTGGTCGCCGCGGTCTTCTTCCTGCTGACGCTCTGGGCGCTCAGCGCCGCCCTGCGCACTATCGACGTCGGCATCGGCTACGCGGTCTGGGCCGGCATCGGGGCGCTCGGTGCCGCCCTGCTGGGGCCTGTCTTCTTCGACGAGACCCTCACCGCGGCCCAGGCCGGATGGCTGGGCGTCATCATCGCCGGAGTCGTCTGGCTCAAGCTCGCCGACCGGCCGCAGGCGCGGCAGGAGGCCGGTGCCGCGCCCCGGGAGGTCCGGGGTGCGGCAGCCTGACCGGTGGCTCGGTCGTCCCGGTGCTGCGGTGCCGGGGCGGCCGCGCCGCAGGGGCCGGGCCGTAGGGGAGGAGTTCGCCCCGGCTCAGTGGTGGGCGTGTGCGACGGCGTGGCCCTTGCCGCGCGCGATGAGGGAGCGGTTGACCGGGGTCGTGACCAGGAAGGCGACCGCGAAGGCGAAGGCGAGCGTGCCCCAGAAGAGTCCCGAGGTCAGGTGGGCGTCCATCGCGCCGGGTACGAGCAGGATGACGCCGTTGTCCACCAGTTCCATGACGGCGATGGACACGGTGTCGGCGGCCAGGGCGACTTTCACCGCGCCCCGGAGGGGAAGACCGGCGCGGAGCACGGCGACCATGGTGAAGCCGTAGCCGAAGAAGAAGGCCAGGGTGATGGCGAGGATCATGGTCGGGACGTCGTGCCAGGCCAGTGCGGTGCCGATGACCAGGCCGAGGACCTCGCCGATGGCGCAGCCGGTGAGGCAGTGCAGGGTCGCGCGGGCGGCCGTGCTCCAGGACCTGTCGTGATGGTGCGGCATCGGGGTGCCTCCTCGTGGGGGACGGGGCGTTCAGCACAAGGAACGCTATACCCCTATGGGGTATTCCGCAGATCCTTGAGGCGGGCGATGTCCGCCGCGTGTCCCGCCTCGCCGCCCGGCGTCTCGATCACCAGGGGGACCCTCTCGGTGGCGGGGTGGCCCATCAGGTCGGCGAAGGGCTCCGCGCCGATGTGGCCGGCGCCGATGTTCTCGTGCCGGTCCTTCGCCGCGCCGCAGACGTCCTTGGAGTCGTTGGCGTGGATCAGCCGGAGGCGGCCCGGGCCGACGGTGCCGACCAGGTCGTCCAGCGTCTGCTTCGCTCCGCCGGGGGCTGCCAGGTCGTTGCCGGCGGCGAAGGCGTGGCAGGTGTCCAGGCAGACGCCGAGCTTCGGGTGCCGGTCCAACGCCTCGAAGTACGGGCCCAGTTCACCGACCAGGGAGCAGAGTGAGGAGCCCTGGCCCGCCGTGGGTTCGAGTAGCAGCCACGGGTCGTCGTCGTGGGTCAGTTCGTCCAGCAGCGGAAGCATCAACTCCCGTGCCTGGGCGAGCGCGACGGCGCGGTCGCGGCCGCCGGTCGCGGAGCCGGTGTGCACCACGACGCCCTCGGCGCCGATCGCACGCCCCCGGCGCAGCGAGTGCCGCAGCGAGACCACCGAGCGGGCCGCCGTCGCCTCCGTGTGCGAACCGAAATTGATCAGATACGGCGCATGCACGAAAGCGGGAATTCCCCGTGCGGCGCAGCAGGTTCGGAATTCCTCGTCCTGTGCCGGGTTCCCCGGTGGTGTCGCCCACCCGCGCGGGTTGGCGACGAACACCTGGACGGCCTCGGCGCCGATCTTCTCGGAATAGGAAAGGCCATTGGCGGCCAGTCCGCCTGCTACGGGGACATGGCCGCCAATGGGATTGCGTTGTTCGCGGGTCGTCACACCCTCCAGTATCGCGGGGCGTGCGGCCGGGGCGTCGGCAGGGCTCAGTAGGCCGAGTCGACGTTGTCGATGGTGCCGTAGCGGTCGGCCGCGTAGTTGCAGGCGGCGACGATGTTGGCGACCGGGTCGTACTGGTCGTGGGGCGTGCCCTCGACGTGGTAGGCGTCGAAGGTGGGCTTGATGACCTGCAGCAGACCCTTGGAGGGCACGCCGTTCTGGGCGTTGATGTCCCAGTTGTTGATGGCGCGCGGGTCGCCGCTGGACTCACGGATGATGTTGCGGTGGATGCCCTCGTAGCTGCCGGGGATGCCGTGCTTGGCCATGATGGACCTGGCCTCACGGATCCAGCCGTCCAGGTTGTTCGGGTAGCTCGGGGCGGCGGCCTTCTCGGCCTGGCCGCGCTTGTGGCTGCGGCTGGCCTCCTGCTTGGCCTCCCGCTTCTTCGCGGCCTCAGCGGCAGCCTTCTCCTTCTTGGTCTCGGCGGCCTTCTTGTCGGCGGCGATCTGCTTCTCGACGGAGTCGAGCTGCTGGGCTATGCCGTCGCGCTGCTTGTCGGCGTGCTCGACCGGGCCGGAGAAGGCGACGGGGGCGGAGGAGACCTTGGCGGCGGAGCTCTGGGACTCGTCGCCCGCGTCGGCGGAGCCGGGGACCAGGGTCAGTGCCATGGCGGCGGCGCCGGCCGTGGCGATACCGGCCACGGAGTACTGCTTCGTGCGGGCGGAGGAGCGGAGGGTCTGCAGGTCGACCTTCTTGAGCGTCTGAAGGGACTGCTTCGTCCTGGCGGTCAGGGCGGAGATCGGAAGATTGATGCGAGGCATGGTGCGTGCGGCCTTTCGAATTGCGTGACGGTCGCCAAGCCGGTGGCGGCGCGCCGCGTTCTGTCTCACGGCGCCATGCGACGCTGGCAATTCTTAGAGGCTCGGAATTCGCGAATCAAAAGTGTGACGTACTATCCCGTTTCGTGAAACTAACGGCACTCACCTGGTCATAACGGACATGCAGGCCGTTCGGGGCGCCGCTCGTGCCACTAAGCGGCTTCGTACGTGACGTGGGTCCTATGTGCGGCCTCACAGTGGGCGGCTTCCGGGCGCACGCCGGGTCCCCCGCCCGCGACCCGCGGTCACCGGAAATCCCGTACGGGTCGGGGCGGGCGGAGTGGCGGAGCGGCGGGGCCGGCCGGGCCGGGCCGGGCGGTGAGGCTCAGCGCACCCAGAGAGTGATCTGGGAGCCGCGCGGGGCCTGCTCCCCGGGGTCCGGGTTCTGGTTGAAGACGGTGTCGCCGAGGAAGATGCGCCGGATCCGCACCTCGAATCCGGCGCCCTCCAGCGTGGAGCGTGCCTCGTCCGCGCTCATGCTCTCCACGTCCGGGACCGCCACCAGGTCCGGGCCCTTGGAGACGGTCAGGGTGACCGTCTCGCCCTCGCCCCGGACGGCGCCGGCCTCCGGCGACTGGACGGCGATGGTCCCCTTCTCCTCCTCGGAGAAGACCCGCTCCGGGGCGATCCGCACGTCCAGCCCCGCCTCGCGCAGCGTTTCCCGTGCCGAGGCCACGTCCTGGCCGGCGACGTCCGGCACCTCGATCTCGCGGCCCTTGGAGACGGTGAGCCGCACGGCGGAGCCCGTGCGGCTCTCGGTGCCCGCGGCCGGCTCGGTGGAGACCACCGCGCCCTGCGCCACCTCCTCGTCGAACCGGCGGGTGACCAGGCCGGGCTCCAGGCCCAGCTCCTTCAGCTCCCGCCGGGCGTCGTCGAGCGGCGTCCCGGACAGGTCCGGCACCTTCACCACCTCGGGGCCGCGCGAGACGACGACGGTGACCGCGCCGTTCCGGCGGATGCGCTCGCCCGGGGAGGGGTCGCTCCCCATCACGCGACCCCGGTCGACGGTGAGGCTGTGGTCGCGCTCCACGCGCACCTCCAGCCCGGCGTCCCGCAGCTTCGCGCGGGCGTCGCCCTCCGTCAGGGACAGCACGCTCGGGGTGCGGATGAACTGCCCGGAATTGATGTACCAGACGCCGGTGCCCAGCAGCACCGCCAGCACGGCGCCCAGGACGACCAGCAGCGGACGGCGGGGCCCGCGCGGGCGGGCGGCGCGGTGCCGGGAGCCGTCCGTCCCCTCCGGCGGATCCAGGGGAGGGGAGGGGAAGCGGGCGGTCCGTTCGACCGGCGACGGGTCCCGGTCGTCGTCCACCGGGCGCGGGAGCACGGTGGTGAGGTTCTCCGCCCCTGCCTGCGTCCGGTTCCGGGCCTCCGGCGGGACGACGTCGAGCTGGGCGTCGGTCAGGCCCGCCCGTACGCTCCGGACCTCGGAGAGCAGGGCGACCGCGTCCGCCGGGCGCCGTTCCGGGTCGCGGGCGGCCGCGCGGGCCACCAGCGCGTCGAGCTCCGGGGCCAGCCCGGGCACCCGGCCCGAGGGGGCGGCCACGTCGGCCTGGAGGTGCTGGTAGAGGACCTGCGCGGGTGTACCGCCGGAGTGCGGCTTGGAGCCGGTCAGCATCTCGTAGAGCACCACGCCGCAGGCGTAGAGGTCGGTGCGGGTGTCGGAGACGCCGTGCTCGATCTGCTCCGGCGCCAGGTAGGAGACCGTGCCCAGGAGGGACTCGGTGTCGGTCGAGGTCTGCCCGTCCACGGCCCCGACCAGGCCGAAGTCGGCGACCTTGACCCGGCCGTCGTCCCCTATCAGGACGTTCTCCGGCTTCATGTCCCGGTGCACCAGGCCGGCCCGGTGGGCGGCGCCCAGCGCGGCCAGCATCGGCTCCAGCACGTCCAGCGCCGCCCGCGGCTGCAGCGCGCCGCGTTCCCGCAGCACGTCCCGCAGGGTGCAGCCGTCGACGTACTCCATGGCCAGGTAGACGTGGCCGCCGTCGGTGCCCTGGTCGAAGACGCCGACCACGTTGTGGTGGGCGAGCCGGGCCGCGGAGCGCGCCTCGCGGATGAACCGCGCCACGAACACCTGGTCGCCCGCCAGTGCGGCGTGCATCACCTTCAGTGCGCACACGCGGTCCAGCCGCATGTCCAGCGCCCGGTAGACCGTCGCCATCCCGCCCACCGCGATCCGCGCGTCCACGCGGTAACGGCCGTCGAGCACATGGCCGATGAGCGGGTCCTGAAGCGTCGTGTCCACCCGCCCGAGTCTACGAGGGGCCCCGCGCGGGAGCGGGTACCCCCGCCGCGCCGGACCCGCTTCGCAGCAGAACGGTGACACGGAGCCGTCCCCTCCGTGACCTGCGCGGGCCGTGCGGCGCCCGCCCGGGCGGCAGGTGACGGCGACTCACCCCACGCCCGGCGTAGGTATCAGGTGAAAGCGGGACGCTCCGGGTCGAACGCGGCGATGCCCTCGGTGGGGGAGGACGCCTCCGCGTAGTGCCGCCGGGGGATGCGCCCGGCCCGGTGCGCCAGCCGTCCGGCAGCCACCGCGTGCCGCATCGCCCGCGCCATCAGCTCCGGCTCCTGCGCCCGCGTCACCGCCGAGGCCAGCATCACCGCCGCGCAGCCCAGCTCCATGGCCAGGGCGGCGTCCGAGGCGGTGCCGGCCCCCGCGTCCAGGACGACCGGCACGGAGGCGCGTTCGGCGATCAGCCGGAAGTTGTGCGGATTGCGGATGCCCAGGCCCGAGCCGATCGGCGAGCCCAGCGGCATCACCGCCGCACAGCCCGCGTCCTCCAGCCGCCGGGCCAGCACCGGGTCGTCGTTGGTGTACGGCAGCACCGTGAAACCGTCGTCGACCAGCGTCTCAGCTGCCTCCAGCGTCTCCACCGGATCGGGCAGCAGGGTGTGCTCGTCGGCGACGACCTCCAGCTTCACCCAGTCCGTCTCCAGTGCCTCCCGGGCCAGTCGCGCGGTCAGCACCGCCTCGCCCGCGCTGTAGCAGCCGGCGGTGTTCGGCAGCACGCGGATGCCGTGCCGGCGCAGCACCGTCAGCACCGACCCTTGCACGGCCGGGTCGAGCCGGCGCATCGCGACGGTGGTCAGCTCCGTTCCGGAGGCGAGCAGCGCCCGCTCCATCACCTCCAGGCTGGGCGCTCCACCGGTCCCCATGATCAACCGGGAGCCGAACGCGACTCCGTCGATCACCAGCGGGTCCGCCGCGGCCTGCTCGACGTCGTCCGCGGTGTGCACGGTCATTGGTCAGCCTCCCTGTACGGCGGTCAGAACTTCGACGCGGTCGCCGTCGGCCAGCTCGGTCTCCCGCCACCGGCCGCGCGGCACGACGGCCTCGTTCACGGCCGCCGCCACCCCGGACGGCGCGGTGGTCAGCGTCGCCAACAGACGGTCGAGGGTCTGGCCGCGGGACAGCTCCCGCGGCTCCCCGTTCACGGTCAGCGTCACGGTCGCGGTGTGTGCAGCGGTCATCGGGTGTGCTCCTGGAGAGTGGAGGGGAAGCGGTCCGGGGCGAACGGCCGGGCGTCCTCGGGCAGCCGGCCCGTCGTCAGCACCTCTGCCATCACGTCTCCCGTCACGGGGGTGAGGAGCACGCCGTTGCGGCCGTGGCCGGTGGCGACGTGCAGGCCCGGCAGCGCGGTGGGCCCCAGCACGGGCGCGTTGTCGGGGGAGACCGGGCGCAGGCCGGCGCCGGACTCGGCGAGCGGGAGCTCGGTGACGCCCGGCACCAGCGCCCGTGCGTCCCGCAGCAGTTCGTACACGCCGCCGGCGGTCACCGTGGTGTCCCAGCCCAGCTCCTCGCTCGTCGCCCCCACCACCAGCTCCCCGTCCTCCCGGGGCACCAGGTAGACGGGCGTGCCGCGCACCGTGGCCCGGACGGTGCGGGAGAGGAACGGCGCGTACGCGGGCGGTACGCGCAGCCGCAGCACCTGGCCCTTCACCGGCCGCACCGGCGGCAGCACCCCGGGCGGCACGCCGTCCAGCTCCCCGCTCCACGAGCCGGTGGCCAGCACCGTCTCTCCGGCACGGATCTCGCGGCCGCCCGTGAGCACCGCCCCGGCCGCCCGGTCGCCCGCGACGGTCAGCCGTGCGGCGGCGGCCTCGTGGAGGACGACTCCGGCGCGGGTGCAGGCGGCGAGCAGCGCCGCCGCGAGCCGCCGGGGATCGACCTGGTGGTCGCCGTCCACCCGGACGCCGGCCCGCACCGAGGGAGCCAGCATCGGCTCCAGCCGCCGGCACTCGCGGCCGGTCAGCCACTCGGCCTCCAGGCCGCACCGCTGCTGCAGCGCGTGCACGTCCCGGAGACGGGCGCGGTCGTCAGCGTCGAAGGCGACGGACAGCGCACCGCAGGCGCGGTGGGCGGTGAGCCGCCCGCTCGCCTCCTCCAGTTCGGCGACGAAGTCCGGATAGCGGCGGGCGGACGCCAGGTTCAGGGCGAGCAACGTCTCCTCGCCGTAGTGGAGTTCGGTGACGGCGGCCAGCATGCCCGCCGCAACCCGGGCGGCGCCGCCGCCCGGCGCGGGGTCGGCCACGGCCGTCCGCAGGCCGCGCTGGGCCGCGCGCCAGGCCGTGACCAGTCCGGACAGTCCACCGCCGAGCACGAGGACGTCCGGGGCGGACGTCTCAGGGGTCGGCACTGCGCGTCTCCTCCCTTCGCCGGAATGACCCGGATCAGGTTCGTACGGTCGGAGGCCGTCCCGCCTCCCTCTCAGCCCGGTCCGCCGGGCTCCCGCGTGCATGACGTATGACCGCCAACCCTACTGCGTCCGCCTTAGGGCCTGTCCGGCGGATCTTCTCGGGCCCGCGACGACGCCTACGGCACCTCTCCCCCGTGGCCCTTCGGGCACGGGGGTGCCCCCACCGTTGTCGCATCGCGCGAGTACGACAAGTACGAGCTGCGATCCTCCGCCTTGCGATGCGTCCCCTCGGTCCTGGCGGACCTGGGGAGACCCCATGCATCCGACGCCGCGGGCCGACCCTCAAAGATCCGCCGGACAGGCCCTCCGCGGCGGGCCGGGCGCCGTCATACAGTGGCGGTGTGACCGAGGACAACGCGCGCGTGGTGATCGTCGGCGCCGGCATGGCGGGCGTCCAGACAGCGGTGCAGCTGCGCGAACAGGGCTGGACCGGCCCCGTGCTGCTGCTGGGCGCCGAGCCGCACCAGCCGTACGACCGTCCGCCGCTGTCCAAGGCCGTGCTGCTCGGTACGGCCGAGGGCTCCGCCTTCGACATCGACTTCGACGCGCTCGGAGTGGAACTCGAACTCGGCAACCCCGTCACGGGGTTGGACACCGGGGAGCGGGTGCTGCAGACCGGCCGCGGGCCGGTCCCGTACGACGCCCTGGTGCTCGCCACCGGAGCCGAGCCCCTGACCCTGCCGGGCGGCGAGGGCGCCCCCGGCGTGCACCTGCTGCGCACCCTGGACGACGTCGCCCGGCTCCGGCCCGTGCTCGAGGAGCGCAAGGACGTCGTGGTGGTCGGCGCGGGCTGGATCGGCGCCGAGTTCGCCACCGCGGCCCGCGAGGCCGGCTGCGCCGTCACCGTCGTCGAGAGCGCCGACCGGCCGCTGCCCGGCGCGCTGCCCGCCGACGTCGCCGTGCACATGTGCGACTGGTACGCACAGAGCGGCGCCCGGCTGCGCACCGGTGCCCGGGTGGCGGCCGTCGAACCCGGCGCGGTGGTGCTGGACGACGGCGAGCGCGTGCCCGCCGACGCCGTGGTGGTGGGCATCGGCGCCCGCCCCGCGACCCGCTGGCTCGCCGACTCGGGAGTCGCGCTCTGCGCCGACGGCTCCGTGCGCGGCGACGACCGGCTGCGCACCTCGGTCCCCGGCGTGTACGCGGTGGGGGACTGCGTGTCGTTCCCCTCCGCCCGCTACGGTGCCCGGCTGCTGGTGCACCACTGGGACAACGCCCTGCAGGGGCCGGTGGTGGTCGCCGCCAACGTCGTCGCCGACCTGCGCGGCGGCGGCCCGGCGGAGGAGGCCGTCTACGACCCGGTGCCCTATTTCTGGTCCGAGCAGTTCGGCCGCTTCGTGCAGTACGCGGGGCACCACGCGGGTGCCGACCGGATGCTGCTGCGCGGCGACCCGGGGGAGCCGTCCTGGTCGGTGTGCTGGCTGCGCGGTGAGACGCTGACCGCGCTGCTTGCCGTGGGGCGCCCCCGCGACCTCACCCAGGGCCGTCGGCTCATCCAGCAGGGCGCCGTGCTCGATCCCACCCTGCTGGCGGACGCGTCGGTCGCCCTGAAGAAGGCCGTGCGCTAGTGACTGTCGGCGGCAGGTGGCAGGCTGGTGTCCGTGACCGAGATTGACGCGAAGACCGATGCTCTCGTCCCCGCCTGGCTCACGCTGCCCGACATCGCCGAGCAGTTCGGCGTCGAGGTGACCCGGGTACGGCAGATGGTCAAGGAGGGCCAGCTGATCGCCGTGCGCCGCGGCGAGAACCGCGCGCTGCACGTCCCCGCCGACTTCGTCGCGGGGGACCGGATCGTGAAGGGCCTGGTCGGCACGCTGACGCTGCTCAAGGACGACGGGTTCACCGACGAGGAGATGCTGGAGTGGCTGTTCACCCCGGACGACAGCCTGCCGGGCACGCCCGCGCAGGCGCTGCGGGAGAACCGCGGCACCGAGGTCAAGCGCCGCGCCCAGGCACTCGCCGTCTGACCACCCGGACCGCCCGGACCGGGAGACGCGCCGCCTGACGGCGCGTCCGGCCGTCACCACCGCACACATCAGCTCGACGGTGCGCGGGTCGCCCCGGCGCGGCCCGCGCACCCCCGACCCCGGGACTCGCCCATGCCACCCACCGCCACCGCCCGGCTCGCCGACGCCCGGCTCTACCTCTGCACCGACGCCCGCAGGGAGCAGGGCGACCTGCCGGAGTTCCTGGACGCCGTGCTCGGTGCGGGCGTGGACATCGTCCAGCTCCGGGACAAGGGCATGGAGGCCGGCGAGGAGCTGGAGCACCTGGAGGTGTTCGCCGACGCGTGCCGCCGCCACGGCAGGCTGATGGCGGTCAACGACCGGGCCGACGTGGCGCACGCGGCGGGCTCGGACGTGCTGCACCTGGGCCAGGGCGACCTGCCGGTGCCCGCGGCCCGCGCCATCCTCGGCGGCCGGTCCGACGACGTGCTGGTGGGCCGCTCCACGCACGCCGAGCAGGAGGTCGACGCGGCGGCGGCCGAGCCGGGGGTCGACTACTTCTGCACCGGCCCCTGCTGGCCCACCCCGACCAAGCCGGGCCGGCACGCGCCCGGTCTGCCGCTGGTGCGCTACGCGGCGTCGCTCGCGCCCGTCCGCCCCTGGTTCGCCATCGGCGGCATCGATGCCGCGAACCTCGACGAGGTGCTGGACGCCGGTGCGGCGCGGGTCGTCGTCGTACGGGCGATCACCGCCGCCGACGACCCGGGTGCCGCGGCCGCCGACCTCGCCCGCCGGCTGCGCGAGCGTCCACTTGCCGGACACGAGTTGTCCGCCATGTGAGCTGTGCGGGCCTCTTGGCGCTGTTCCGGCCGGATGCCCTCTACCGGCGGTTAACCTGCACACATGGCCCTTGGTACCGCTTCCGTCAGGACTGACCGCGCGCCCACGATCCGTGACCTGCTCGCCTCCGGCCGGCGCTCGTACTCGTTCGAGTTCTTCGCGCCGAAGACGGCGAAGGGCGAGCGGACCCTGTGGGACGCGCTCCGCCGGATCGAGGCGGTCTCCCCGACGTTCGTGTCGGTGACCTACGGCGCGGGCGGCAGCTCCCGGGAGGGGACCGTCCGGTCCACCGAGCGCATCGCCAACGAGACGACCCTGACCCCGGTGGCGCACCTGACCGCGGTGAACCACTCGCGGGCCGAGCTGCGCCACGTCATGGGCTGCTACGCCGACGCGGGCATCCGCAACGTCCTGGCGCTGCGCGGCGACCCGCCGGGCGACCCGATGGGGGAGTGGGTCCGGCACCCCGAGGGCGTCAGCTACGCCGCCGAGCTGGTGGAGCTGATCAAGGAAGCCGGCGACTTCTGCGTGGGCGTGGCCGCGTTCCCCGAGATGCACCCGCGGTCCACGGACTGGGACACCGACGTGCGGCACTTCGTCAACAAGTGCCGGGCGGGCGCCGACTACGCCATCACGCAGATGTTCTTCCGCGCCGAGGACTACCTCCGGCTCCGCGACAGCGTGACCGCGGCCGGCTGCGAGACCCCGATCATCCCGGAGATCATGCCGGTCACCAACGTGCGGCAGATAGAGCGCTTCGCCCAGTTGAGCAACGCCACGTTCCCGCCGGAACTCGCGGACCGCATCCTGGCGGTACAGGACGACCCGGCGGCGGTACGCTCGGTCGGAATCGAGTACGCCACGGAGTTGTGCGCGCGCCTGCAGGCCGAGGACGTTCCCGGACTGCACTTCATCACGCTCAACCACTCCACGGCCACGCTCGAGATCCACCAGAATCTGGGACTGCACTAGGGTCTGACCGGACCGGGTCCGGCCGGGGCCGCGGTTCCACGAGCTGCGCCGAGGGCAGCGGGAAGAGGGGCGGACATGGGCTGGACGGTCCTCTACATAGCGTTCGGAGCCGTCGCGGTCTGGCTCCTGGCGGAAGTGCTGCTCCAGTACAAGGCGCGACTGCGCTGGAGGCTGCTCGCCTTCGCCGGCTTCGCCACCGTCGTGCTCGGAGTGGTCGCCCTCTCCTCGGTCGTCGTCATCACGCTGGGCGCGATGGCGTTCGCCGTAGGCCAGACCTTCGTCACCCTCTCCTACCGCCGCGGCTTCTCCACCGGCTGGGCGCTCGGCGGCATGCCCGGCTCCAGCCGCAGGCGCCGCGAGGGCAACGACGTCCCCCCGGTCGAGGACGCCGACCCGGTGCTCGAGGTGTCCGGCGTCGAGGAGGACCGGCCCGGCGGCGGCCACGTCGACGCGGAGTACGCCGGGGACCCGTACGACACCTCGGCCTACGACCCGCCCCCCTACCACCCGCAGCCGATGCCCGACGACACCGGCGAGTACGGCATCTACGGCCGCGACGACGACCGGTCGGTGTTCGCGCCCGCCGCCTCCCACGGCGCGGCGGGAGGTGACGCGCCGTACGGCTACGGCTACGGCGGCGAGGACCCGCAGCAGCACCCGTACGCCGCCTACTCCGACCCGTACATCGGCTACGACTCGGGTCCGTACGGCGGCGGCTACGACAACCCGGCCGGCGGCTACGGCATGCAGCAGGGCTACGGCACGCCGGACTACGGCATGCAGCAGGGGTACGGCGGCCCGGGCGACGGCTACGGCGATGCCGGCTACGGCGCCGGCGGCTACGACGCCGACGCATACGGCGCCGACGCATACGGCGGCGCATGGGTGCCGCAGCAGCGCGAGTCGGACCAGCAGCCCGTGCCGGAGCAGTCCTACCCGTACCAGGACCCGTACGGCGGCGGCTACGGCGGCGGCTACGGGGATGACGGGCCGGGAACCGGCTACGGGTACGGCTACTCCTACGGCGAGGCGGGATACCCCGCCGAGGGCGGCTACGGACAGGGCCACGACGCGGGACAGGGCTACGACGCCCCCGCGGCCGGAGGCCAGGGCGGCTACCACTACGACGAGCAGCGGGGCTACTGACCGCTACGGCGTCACGTCCGTGGGGTCACCGCCCCGGTCCGGTCACCGCGAGCCGTGCCAGTCGTCGCCCTCCAGCAGCAGCCCGGCCGCCAGCGCGCCGGACATCCCGGCGTGCGCCGTCCCGCCGCCGGGGTGCGCCCAGCCCCCCGCGCGGTACACCCCGCGCGGTGAGCCGAGGTTGGCTTCCCGCCGCCAGGCCCCGCCTCCGCCTGCGAGCACCGGCGGGGGCACCGCGCCTCCCGGCGCGTGCGTCGCGGCCGCGTGGTCGAGCGGCGTCCGCACCTCCCGCCACCGCACACGGCACCCGAGGTTCAGCCCCGCCGCGTCGGCCGCGGCGACCAACGTGTCGGCCAGCCGCTCCGGTTCGGCCACCGGGCCGGCGGGCACCACCGCAGTCAGCACCACCGCCTCGTGCCCGGCGTCCGGCACCAGCGCCGGGTCGTCCGGCCGCAGGACGGTCACCAGCCGGTCCGGGCCGTGCAGCAGCGTGCGGTGCGGCTCACCCGCGGGGCGGGGGCCGTCCAGCGCGAGCAGCACGGTGAAGCGGGCCCGCGCCCCGGGCGCGTGCGCGTCCGCCCGTCCGGGGGCGACGACGGCGTCCGCGTCCAGCACCTCGCCGTCGGCCAGTTCGGCGCCGGTCGCCCGGCCGTCTGCCTCCCGCACCCGCGCCACTTCGGCGCCGAACCGGAACTCCACCCCGCGCGCGACGCACCGGTCGTGCAGCGCGCGCGCCAACTCCCGCATGCCGCCGCCGACGTACCAGGTGCCGAAGGTCTGCTCCAGGTACGCCAGCACCGCCGCGCTCGCCGGCGCTTCGGCCGGGTCCAGGCCGTAGGACCGGGCGAACCCGCCCAGCAGCGCGGCCAGTCGCGGGTCGCGCAGCTCGTCCTCGGCCACCTCGGCGAGTGTGGGCGGGCGCCGCCGCAGCAGTCCGCGGCGCCGCGACGCCGGGTACGGGTCGGGCGCCGGACCGCCGTCTCCCGGGCGTGACGGCTCCTCCAGCAGCGGACGCCGGGTGGCGTCCCAGGCCGTACGCGCCCGCCCCAGCAGGTCGCTCCAGCGTTGCCCGGCACCCGCGCCCAGCGCCTCGTCGAGCGCGGCACGCACGCCGCCGTGCGAGAAGCCCGGCAGCGTGACGGCGGTGCCGTCGGCGAAGACGTGCCGTGCGTCCGGATCGACACGGCGCAGCTCGACGCACTCCTCCAGCGGCTCCCGGCCGGTCTTGACGAACAGGTCCCGGTAGACGGCCGGCAGGTGCAGCAGCCCCGGCCCGGTGTCGAAGGCGAACCCGTCGCGCGCGTAGCGCCGCACAGCCCCGCCGTAGGTGTCTCCGCGCTCCAGCACCGTGACCCGTCTCCCGGCCACGGCCAGCCGCGCGGCGGCCGCCATGGCGCCCATGCCCGCGCCGATCACCGCGATTCCCGCCATGACCGGCGACTCTATCCAGCGGCGCACCGACCGCCGGGCACCGGCCCGGTCCACGGTGAGCGCGGGCACCCACGGGCTGAGTACGGATACCCAGACGCCGGTTTGAGTACCCGAGCGGATGGGCGCCGACCTGAGCGGACGGCAGAGTACAGGGCGTGGAGGGACGCGGCGCCGGACCGCCGGCACGGGGCGGCGGAACGGCGCGGCACCCGCCACACGGGGGAGAAGGGGGAGACCGTACGGGGGAGGTACGGGGGGAGACGGGGGAGGGGGAGCGCAGGCGGGTGCGGTCTACGGGCCGCACCCGCCGACGCGTCCCTGCACCAGCAGCGACAGCGCGCCGTGCACCTCGTCCAGGGACCGTTCCGGCTGGAACGCCTGCCAGTCCAGTGCGGCCACCAGCACCATGCCCACCAGCGCGGCGGCCGTCAGCGGCACGTCGACGTCCCCGCTCAGCTCGCCGTCCGCGACGCCGTCCCGCAGCACCTGCTCCACCACCTCGACGACCTCCCGCCGCACCACGGTGAGGGTGTCCCGCCAGGCGCGGTTGGTGCGCCACAGCTCGGCGACGTAGAGCTGGGTGAAGGCCGGGTAGCGGTCGATGAAGACGAGCCCGGCCCGGATCATCGCGTCCAGGGCGTCCACCCGGCCGCCGCCGGCGGCCGTCGCCTCGTCCGCCGCGCGGCGCAGGTCGTCCCGCAGCAGCTCGACGCCGTGCCGCATCAGCCCTTCGAACAGCTCGGTCTTGCTGGCGAAGTTGTAGTAGACGGTGCCCTTCGCGACGCCCGCGCGTTCGGCGATCTCGTCCACCGTCGTGGCGGAGAAGCCCTGTTCGGCGATGAGCGTGACGGCCGCCTCGTAGAGCTTCTGACGGGTCGCGCTCCGGCGCGTGCTGCCGCGTGCCATGCCGGAGATTGTCACAGACCTCCGCCCCCGGGCCGCTCCCGCCCCGCGGCGCTCACAGCGTGAGCTCCGGATGGAGCCGCTTCATCGTCCACATCTGGCCGCGCCGGGCCGTCCAGGCGGTGAGCGCCAGCGCGGCGACCGTGAAGGCGACGAGCACCGCGCACGCCCGCCACACCGGCTCCAGACCGCCGCCGGTGATCAGGTGGCGCAGGCCCTCCACCACGTAACTCATCGGCAGCAGCGGGTGCAGCACGTTGAAGAAGTCCGGGCTGGTCTGCACGGGGTAGGTGCCGCCGGCCGAGGTCAGCTGGAGCATCAGCAACGCCAGCACCAGGATGCGCCCGGCGGGCCCGAAGCGTGCGCCCAGGAACTGCACGATCGCCGTGAAGCACAGCGTCACCAGCACCAGGAATCCCGCGGTACCGGCCCCGCGTGCCATCTGCAGACCGAGCCCCCAGTGCAGGACGGCCAGCAGCGCGGCGGCCTGCACGGTGCCGATCGCGGCCACCGGCAGCCAGCCGGCCAGTGCGATCCGCCGCCCCGGTGCTCCGGCCGCCAGCGCCCGCCGGTTGAGCGGCTGGAGCAGCATGTACGCCACCATCGCGCCCACCCAGAGGGAGAGCGGGATGAAGTACGGCGCGAAGCCGGTGCCGTAGTCGGGGGCGCCGTGCAGCCGGGACGAGGCCAGCCGGACCGGGTCGGCCATCACCTCGCTGCGGTCCGCGCGTTCCTCGTCGTCGTAGTCCGGGATGCGGGCGGCGCCCTTGTGGAGCCCGGCGGCGAGCCGCTCGGAGCCGTCCGCCAGCCGGAACAGCCCGCCGTCCAGCGCGTCCGCGCCGTCGCCCAGCCGTTCCAGGCCGCCGTCGAGCCGCTCGGCGCCGTCCTCGGCGCCGCCGAGGCCGGTGTGCAGCCGGGCCGCGCCGTCGGCGACCTTCCGCGCACCCGAGTTCAGCCTGTCGACCTTGCGCACCGCGCGATCCAGGTCCTCGTCCAGGCCGGGGGCCTCGCGGGCGAGCTTTCCGGCCGCGCGCTCCAGGTCCTCCAGATGGTCGCCGAGTTCGTCGAGGTTCTCGTGGTCCTGCACGAGATCGTGGGTGTCCGCGGCGACGTCGGCGGCGCGTTCGGCGGCGGCCACCGCCTTCTTCAGCTGCGGGCAGCCGCCCGCAGCCGCGTCCGGGGCGGGGGGACCGGACCGCCCCCCGGCGCCCGGGACTTCGGCAGGCGCGGAGCCGTGCGCCGTCGGTCCGGGGAGGGGCCCGTCCGGAGGGCCGCTCCCCTCGGAGGCGGCCGTCCCGCCGCAGAGGGCGGTGTGCGCACGGGCCAGCGCGTCGGCCGCCCTGCGGGAGTCCGTCTCGGCGCGCCGCGCGGCTCCGGGCAGGTCGTCGAGGTTCTTCCGCAGGGTCCCGGCCGCGCGTGACACCTTGCGGGCGGCCTTCGCGATGTCGTCGCCGTGACGGTCGAGCAGCGGCCCGGCCGTGTCGGAGAGGCGGTGCACCTTCGCGGCGAGCTTCCCGGTGCCGTCGGCGACCTTCGCGGCGCCGGACTTGAGCTTCCCCGAGCCGGTGTGCAGCCGCCTGGTTCCGTCCTTCAGGCGCCCGCTGCCGCGCTCCGCCTCGTCCAGGCCGTCGGAGAGTTCCCCGGCGCCCTTGCCGGCCCGGCCGATGCCGCCGTCCAGGTCGGAGGCGCCGTCCGCGGCCTTCTGCGTGCGGTCGTGCAGAGTGGAGAACGACACGAAGATGCGGTCGTAGAAGCGGCGGGAGGCCTTGCTCGACGCGGCGGCCCGCACCTCGGAGAACACCGTGCGGGCGATCTGGCCGACGAGGTAGTTGTTGCTGTCGTCGGTGCGCACCCGCAACGCGCCGGTCGCGGGGCGGTCCCCGGCGCCGGAGGCGAGCCGTTCGCTGAAGTCCTCGGGCACGGTGAGGGACAGGAAGTAGCGTCCCTCCGCGACTCCTTCGCGCGCGTCGGCCGCGTCGGTCTCCCGCCAGTCGAAGGTGTCGCTCTCGTGCAGGTTCTCCACGAGGGACGCGCCCGCCTCGATGCGTTCCCCTCCGGCCTCCGCGCCCCGGTCCTCGTCGACCAGCGCCACGGGTATCCGGTCCAGGCGTGCGTACGGGTCCCAGAACGACCACAGGTACAGCGCGCCGTACAGCAGCGGAAGCAGCATCATCGCGGCCATGGCGGCGCGGGGGAGACGGCCCCGGCCGAAACGGCGCAGCTCCAGGGCGGCCAGCCGCGGTGCACGCATCACACGGCCTCCCGGGCACGGTCCGCGGTGCGGACGACGACCAGCGGGACCTCCCCGGTGACGGCGGGCGCCGGGGGCTCGCCGACGGCCAGCACCGTGGTGCCGGCCGCGGCGACGGAGGCGAGCAGTTCCCACACGGCGGTCTTTTCGGCGTCGGTGAGCTTCAGGCCGACGTCGTCCACGGCCAGCAGCCGGGGGTGGCCCAGCAGGGCCAGGGCGACACCCAGCCGGAAGGTCTCGGTACGGGAGAGGTCGCGCCCGCGTGTGCGCACCCCGCGAGGCAGCGCGTCGGGGTCCAGGCCGGCGGCGGTGAGCGCCGCCTCCGCGCGCTCCCGGGCGGCCGTCGCGCGGCGGCGGGGCGAGGCGAGCAGGCCCCGCAGCGGCCCGTCGAACCGGCTGAGCAGCAGGGCGCGTTCGCGCAGCTGCTCGCCGACGGAGTGCGCGGGGTCCGGGTCGGTGATGCCGGGCACCGGGCCGAGCGCGCTCATCCGGCGCACGGCCGCCGCGCCGCGGGGCAGCCGTCGGCCGGCCACCTCGGCCGTGCCGGCGTCCGGCCGCATCCGGCCGGTGAGGGTGAGCAGCAGCGCGGTCCGGCCGGAGCCGGAGGGGCCGTCCACCACGATCAGCGCCCCCTCCGGGGCGCGCAGCTCCACGTCCGCGAAGACGGGGCCGCGCGGTCCGCGCAGTCCCAGTCCTCCGGCGGCCACCGCCGCACCCTCCGTCTGCCGGGGCCTCTGCACGGGCGCACCCCCTATTTTGAACTGACTGGTCAGTGCAAAAACTACGCCAACGGTGCCGGGGGCCCGTCGCCACCCCGCCCACCCGCGGCGTTTGTGCAGGTCGGCACGGATTGTCAGTGCCGTGGTCTTTCCTGGACACACAGGAGCGGTCTCACCGGCCGCCGTCCGACGAATGGAGGTTCGCCATGCACGGGCCCCCGAACGACGTCCATCCCGTACTGCGCCGCGCTTCGGCGCCGCCCGCGGCGCTGGACCTGCTCGCCCAGGCGCAGCACGGCCTGGACGAGGCGGCCGAGATGCCGACCGCCAACGAGCGGTTCGCCACGGCTCACCTCGCCGCGCTGCGTACGGCCGCGGCGGTGCTGGCGGTGCGCGGACGCCCCGAGCCCGCCCCCCGCCGCCGCACCCGGATACGCAGCGCCTGGGAGGTGCTCCCCGAGGCCGCACCGGAACTGACCGAGTGGAGCGCCCTGTTCGCCGCCGGCGCGCAGCGCCGTGCCCGCGCGGAGGCCGGCATCCAGGGCGCCGCGAGCTGGCGGGACGCGGACGACCTGGTGCGCGAGGCCGGGGTGTTCCTGCGGCTCGTCGAACGGATGCTGGTCTCCCAGCCGGCGCTGCCCCAGCCGCGGGTCCCCCCGGCCGACGAACCCCGCGCGAGCTGAAGAGCGAGTGCGAGCTGCGGTCCTCCGCCTGGCGATGCGTCCCCTCGGTCCTGGCGGAGCTGGGGAGACCCCGTGCATCCGACGCCGCGGGCCGACCCTCAAAGATCCGCCGGACAGGACCTAAGCTGGTCCCCCGCCGACCCAGCACCGCAGCCGCCCCAGCAGCACAGCCGCCGAGGAGCACCGCATGTCCCGCCCCAGCGCTTCCCTTCGTAACGCCGTGGTCTGGGAGGTGCTGCGCGGTGGGCTCGACGAACGGGTGAAGTCCACCGGCCGGGACAGCCTCGACGTTCTGGACACCGGCGGCGGCACCGGCAACTTCGCCGTGCCCGTGGCCCGGCTCGGCCACCGGGTCACCGTGGTCGACCCGAGCCCCAACGCGCTGTTCGCGCTGGAGCGCCGCGCCGCGGAGGCCGGCGTCGCCGACCGCGTACGGGGCGTGCAGGGAGACGCCCACGGGCTGTTCGACGTCGCCGAGCGCGGCGCCTCGGACGTGGTGCTCTTCCACGGCGTCCTGGAGTACGTCGACGACCCCGCCGACGCGCTCCGCAACGCCGTGGCCGCGCTGCGGCCCGAAGGCGGGGTGCTCAGCCTGCTCGCCGCCGGCCTCGGCGGCGCGGTGCTCGCCCGCGCCCTGGCCGGCCACTTCACCGAGGCCCGGCAGGCGCTCGCCGCTCCCGACGGCCGCTGGGGCGAAGGCGACCCGATGCCCCGGCGCTTCACCGCGGAGCAGCTCACCGGCCTGGTCGCCGACACCGGGCTCCGGATCGCGGCGATTCACGGGGTTCGGGTCTTCGCGGACCTGGTACCCGGAGCGCTGGTGGACACCGAGCCGGACGCCCTGGAGGCGCTGGCCCGACTGGAGGCGGCCGCGTCCGGGCTGCCGGCGTTCCAGTCGGTGGCCACACAGCTCCACGTGCTGGCGGAGGTGCCCGCCGCGGACGGGTGAGGCGTGCGGCTGCGCACAGCCCGTCCGCAACGGCCCGGGGCGCCGTATGATCGAGGCACACCGTCCGGCATGACGGAAAGGCGGTGAGGGAATGCACGGAATACACCGTCCACCACACCGGCCCGGCATCCCGGAAACGGTGGGAGGAATCAGCGTAGAGGGCGGGTTTCACGGGGGCGATTCCCTGCCTATCCTTGAAGGGCCGCATCCGGTCGCCCCCCGCGACCGACGAGTAGGAGGACTCCGTGCCGCTCTCTGAGCACGAGCAGCGCATGCTCGAGCAGATGGAGCGAGCGCTGTACGCCGAAGATCCCAAGTTCGCGACAGCGCTCGAGGGAAGCGAGCTGCGCTCGTACACCCGCAAGCGGGTCTACCAGGCGGTCGCAGGATTTCTGGTGGGCATCGCGCTCCTCATGGCGGGCATGGTCGCGCAGCAGATCTGGGTGAGCGTCGTCGGTTTCCTCGTGATGCTCGGCTGCGCCGTGCTGGCCGTGACCAGCTGGCGCAAGACCCCCAAGCCCGGTGAGGAGCAGTCCGCCACCGAGCAGGCCGCTCCGGCCGGTGGCGGCCGGCAGACCCGCCGCGCGTCCCGGCCCCGCCGTTCGATGATGAACCGCATCGAGGAACGCTGGCAGCGCCGCCGCGACGAGCGGGGCTGACCGACCGGCCCGGCACGAGCCGCCGCAGGACAGGCGGCAGCCCGTGAGGGGTGGGGGATCACCTCCCCCGGCGCTCCCGCACAGACGGCGTACACGCGCGAGCGCATCCCGCCACCCGTCCGTCACGCTGAGCCTCACCCGACTCCGTCCGAGGGGGCCGCCACCCGCAGGTGGCGCCCCCTCGGACCGTCGTCCGGGGCCCGTCGTCCTCCGGCCACCCGTGTCCGGGCCCGGCGCCCGCGCCGTCCCCGGTTCACCGACCCGCGGTACCGGGCCGCAGCATGCCCCGCCACCGACGGTTCCACTCCGTCCCTCGGTCGGCGGCCGCCCAGATCACCCGAATGGCGGAACGCGGCCACAGCAGGGCCCGTGCCCGCCGCCCCCGCGGGGCGCGCTGCGCCAACTCCGCACGCACCCGCCGGACGTCCCCCGCCAGGCCGTCGGCCTCCGGCTCCACCGGGGCGTACAGCAGGCGTTCGACGGCGTGCGCGACCCGCTCGGCACCGGCGGCCGCCTCCGTGCCCAGCGCGCCGCGTTCCACCAGCCGTTCCGCGGCGCGGCGCGGCGTCGCCGCCTCGTCGGGCTCGATGCCCAGGTCCCAGCCGGAGTCCAGCATCTCCCGCCAGGCGGCGAGCACGCCTCCGCCGGCCAGCCGCCGGCGCCGGGCCCGCAGCCGCCACAGCATCGGCAGCATCGGCAGCAGCAGGAGGGCCACCACCGCGCCGGACACCGGCACCACGGTCCCCCACGGGACGCCGCCGTCGCCTCCGCCCCCTGCGCCCCCGGCAGCCTCGGGCCCGCCGCAGGTCGGGTCGAGACGCTTCTCGGCGGCCGTGCACTCCGCCGACTCGGACGGGGCGGGCGCCGGTTCCGCCGTGTCGTCCGGCCGTTCCGGCACAAGGCTGTCCCGGTCGCCGCCGCTCCCGTCGATCTCCGGAAGGGAGTAGGCGGGAGAACTGCCGCGGGTCGGCGTCGGTTCGAAGCGGACCCATCCCACGCCGTCGAAGTACAGCTCCGGCCAGGCGTGCGCGTCCTGGAGCCCGACCGCCATCCGGCCGTCGTCCAGCTCCTCCCCGGGCGTGAAACCGACCGCGACGCGGGCCGGGATGCCCAGCGTCCGGGACATCGCCGCCATCGAGAAGGCGAAGTGGACGCAGAAGCCCTCGCGCTGCTTGAGGAAACGGGCGATGGCCGCGGTGCCGCTTCCGGCCCGCACCTCCGTGTCGTAGGTGAAGTCGCCGTCCAGGGTGAACCACTCCTGCAACTGGACCGCGCGGTCGTAGTCGGTGTCGGCGTTCCGGGTGACCTGCCGCGCGGTCCTCTCCACGACGTCCGGCAGCGAGTTCGGCACCTCGGTGTAGGTGGCCGGGAGCGGCTCGGACGGTTCGCCCGCCTGCGCGAGCTGTTGCGTGGTGGGCTCCACCAGCAGGCTCTCCACCCGGTACCGGGCGCCGCGGGTCGTCTGCCCGTCCTCGCCGACCAGGGCCAGGCTCCGCGGCTCGAACCGCCAGCCCCCCTCCACGTCCACACCGGTCGCCGGGTACGGCATCGGCAGCCAGGACTGGGCGTACCAGTCGGCGGCCGACACGGTCGTGGTCACGCGGCGGGTCTTCACCTCCTCCGACAGCCCCGGCGGGGAGGGGAACGACTCGGGAACCCGGGTGATCTGCCGCTCCGAGGCCTCCCACGCCGCGCCGTCGAACCGGTCGAGGGACACGATCCGCAGGTACATGTCGCCCGGATCGGGGTTGTCGGTGCGGTACGTCAGCACCGTGCGGTTCTCCGGCTGGTTCAGGCTGTCCTGCAGCGCCACCAGCGGATCCACGGCGGTCACCGTGCCGTTCCCCGGCCCGAGCCCGGAGCCGGGGCCGCCGAGCGAGTCCAGCAGGCCGCTGTCCAGCGACGGCAGCGCCGCCGGCACGGCCAGCGCGATGCCCAGAGTCAGCGCACCGATGCGCCGGCCCGTGCGGACCGTCGCCACCGGGGAGCCGCCCACGCTGCCCGGTTCGTACGGCCGTCCGGACGGGCCGGGGTGCCGGCCGAAGACCCGCCCCCACTGGGACAGCCGTTCGCGCCCCTCGGCGAGCAGCAGGAGCAGGAACCCCGCCGCGGCGACCAGGAACCACAGCCAGTTCGCCCCGCCGTCGTACAGCCCCGCGGCCACCGAGTACAGCGCGAGCAGCGGTAGCCCGGCAGGGGCGGCACTGCGGTAGGTCACCGCGAACGCGTCCACCAGCAGGCCGATCCCGGCCACGCCGGCCAGCAGCATCATCCGGATGCCGTCGCTGACGGGCGCCGGGATCGAGTAGCGCCGCACGTCCTGGGCGCCCTCCGCGAAGAGCCCGCCGAACTGCGCGAACGCGTCCGGCCCGGGCAGCACCCAGCCCACCGCCTGGTCGTGGGCGAAGATCAGCGTGAGCAGCATCAGCGTGAGCGCGAGCTGCACCAGCACCGTCAGCGGGCGGGCGAGTGGCACGCGCCGGGCGACGACGCCGGTCACCGTCTGGAGGCCGAGCAGCACGCACGCCTGGAGCAGCCAGGTCGCCTCCGCGGTGAGCGGCAGCATCGCGCACGCCGAGGTCAGTGTCGCGACCCCGGCGCACACCGCCAGCCGGGCACGTCCGGTCATCGTTTCAGTCCTTCCCCGGTCGCCTCGTGCGCCTTCTGCCACAGCCCGGGCAGCGTCGTGCCCGGGCCGCCGGCCGTCACCGTCCACCCGGCCTCCCGCAGGACCGGAGCCGTGTCCTCGCCGTCCGGCCCCGGCTGCGCGGCGAACGCCAGAGCCCGGCGGGTGCGTTGCCGCATCCGGGCCACCAGCGCGGCCTGCTCCCCGTCCAGCGCGCCGAGGAACGCGATGAGCAGGCCCTCGCGGGTGCCCGGCACGTCGCCGCCGCCGCGCAGCACGTCCCACGCCCGGGACAGACCCGGCTCCGGCGACTGCTCCAGCACGGCGAGGCCGTCCAGCAGCAGCGCCGCCACCTCCGCCGAGTCGCCGTCGAAGCCGGAGCCGTCCGTGCCCGTCGCCGGCAGACCCGTGTCGGTCAGCAGGCGCACCGCGAATCCCCTCTCCAGCAGGTGCAGGCAGACCGACGCGGCGCCGGACACCGCCCACTCGAACGGCGAGTCCGGCCCGGAGCCGCCGTACGCCGAGCGCCGGGTGTCCAGCAGGACCGTGCAGCGCACCTTCTGGGGCTGCTCCTCGCGCCGGACCATCAGCTCGCCGTGCCGCGCCGTGCTGCGCCAGTGGATACGCCGCAGGTCGTCGCCGTGCCGGTAGCCGCGGGGGATCACGTCGTCGTCGCCGGCCAGCGCCAGCGACCGCTGCCGGCGGTCGCCGTAGCCGCCGGCCGCCCCGGACAGCCGTACCGGCGGCAGCGCCTCCACCCGCGGCACCACGGTGAGCGTGTCGTAGGCGCTGAACGACCGGGTCAGCTCGCACATCCCGAACGGGTCCGTCAGCCTCAGCTGCAACGGACCCAGCGGGTAGCGGCCGCGCAGGTCCGAACGCACCCGGTAGGACACCTCCCGCCGGCCCTGCGGCTCGACCCGGTCCAGCACGAACCGCGGCCGCGGGCCCAGCACGTACGGCACCCGGTCCTGCAGCATCAGCAGGCCGGAGGGGATGCGGGAGACGTTGTCGAGGCGCAGGTGCACGCGCGCCTCCTCGCGGGCGGGCACCTGCGCGGGGCTCAGCCGGCGGGCGGCGGAGACCCGGTAGCGGGTGCGGTGCAGCACGAGCACGCACACCAGCGGCAGCATCGCGAGCAGCAGACCCACCCGCAGCAGGTCGGACTGGCCCAGTACGTACGCGCAGACGGCGGCGGCGAGCCCCGCAGCGAGGAACGAACGGCCCCGCGTGGTCAGCCCGCCGAGCGAGGCCCGCAGCGAGCCGGCGTTCTCGTCCTGAGGGTTCGGCCGGTGCGGCCGGGCGCCGACGACCGGGCCGGTGGACATCAGAAGCCCCGCGGGCGCCCGTAGCCCTGCGGGCCGGGCGGCACCGAGCCGGGGACGGCGGTCGGCACCGGGGTCTGCTGCACGATCTCGGTGACCACCTGCGCCGCGGTCCGTCGGCCCAGCTGGGCCTGCGCGGTGGGCAGCAGCCGGTGCGCGAGGACCGGCACGGCCAGCTCCTGCACGTCGTCCGGCAGCACGTAGTCCCGCCCGCTGAGTGCGGCCGACGCCTTCGACGCCCGCAGCAGCTGGAGTGTGGCCCGCGGCGAGGCGCCGAGCCGCAGCTCCGGGTGCGAGCGGGTGGCGGAGACCAGCTCCACCGCGTAGCGGCGGACCGGGTCCGCCACGTGGACGCCGCGGACCGCCTCGGTCAGCTTCACGATGTCGTGCAGGTGCGCGACGGGCTGGAGGTCGTCGAGCGGCGAGGCGGCGCCGTGCACGTCGAGCATCTCCAGCTCCGCCTCCGGGCTGGGGTAGCCGATGGACACCCGCGCCATGAAGCGGTCCCGCTGCGCCTCCGGCAGCGGGTAGGTGCCCTCCATCTCGACCGGGTTCTGGGTGGCGATCACCATGAACGGTTCGGGCAGCGGGTACGTCTGCCCGTCGATGGTGACCTGCCGCTCCTCCATCGACTCCAGCAGTGCCGACTGGGTCTTGGGCGAGGCGCGGTTGATCTCGTCGCCGATCACGATCTGCGAGAAGATCGCCCCCGGCTTGAACTCGAAGTCGCGTCGCTGCTGGTCGTAGACGCTGACGCCCGTGATGTCCGAGGGCAGCAGGTCGGGGGTGAACTGGATCCGCCGCACCGAACAGTCGATCGACCGGGCCAGAGCTTTGGCGAGCATGGTCTTGCCCACGCCCGGCACGTCCTCGATCAGCAGATGGCCCTCGGCGAGGAGCACCGTCAGGGACAGCCGCACCACCTCGGGCTTCCCCTCGATCACGCTCTCCACCGAACGGCGCACGCCGTCCGCGGTGGTGGTCAGATCGCTGAGGCTCACGTGTTCGTCATACGTCGTCACCCGGCCCATTCTTCATGGGTCGGCCGATTCCGTCACCGTGCGGGATCGATCAACCGTCCGGGAGCCGCCGTCCCGGGCACGGACGGCGGCCCGTCCGAGTCAGGCCGCGACCTCCCGCAGCCGCCCGGTGGCCACGTCGAAGACGAAGCCGCGGATGTCGTCGGTGTACGGCAGGAAGGGCGACCTGCGCAGCCGGTTGATCGACTGGAGCACCTCGTCGTCGAGGTCCTTGAACGCCTCCACGGACCAGGAAGGACGCTGCCCGGACTCGGCCTGGAGCTCGTGCCGGAAGTCCTCGGTGATCGTCAGCATGCCGCAGCCGGTGTGGTGCACCACCACCACCGAACGGGTGCCGAGCGCCCGCTGGCTGATGGCCAGGGAACGGATCACGTCGTCGGTGATCACGCCGCCGGCGTTCCGCATGGTGTGGTGGTCGCCGAGTGCGAGACCGAGCGCAGCCGGCACGTCGATACGGGCGTCCATGCAGGTGACGACCGCGACCTTGCGCGCGGGGCGGGCCTCGAGGCCGGGGTCGGTGAACGCGGCCGCGTAACGGGCGTTGGCCTCGACGATGGCGTCGGTGACCCGGCCCTCCGGGGAAGCAGACATGGCGACGAGATTAGTCGCACGCCCCGCGGCGGCGCGCCGCGACCCCGTCTCCGGAACCCACTCCGGTCCCGCGGGAGACGCGCCTGACCAGTTCGTTGACCGGGAGATGCGGTGGACTAGAGTGACGCGCAGCGGGAGGCGCGACACTCCCCGCATCCCGAATTCCCCCGCGTGCGCGGCGCGTACGTGCTCCCGGGAGCATGTGCGGCCGGCTGCGGAGACCGCCGGCCGGAGAGTGCACATGAACACGAACGAGCGTCATGTCCCGGTCATGCTGCGCCGTTGCCTGGACCTGCTCGCCCCCGCACTCGCCGAACCCGGCGCCGTCGTGGTCGACTGCACGCTCGGCATGGGCGGGCACAGCGAGGCCCTGCTGGAGACCTTCCCCGCCGCACGCCTGATCGGCCTGGACCGCGACCCGCAGGCCCTGGAACTCGCCGCGGAACGGCTCGCCCCCCACGGGGACCGGGCCACCCTGGTGCACGCCGTCTACGACGAACTGCCCGACGTCCTCGCCCGGCTCGGCACCCCCCGCGTGCAGGGCGTGCTCTTCGACCTCGGCGTGTCGTCCCTGCAGCTGGACGAGGCCGAGCGTGGCTTCGCCTACGCCCAGGACGCCCCGCTGGACATGCGCATGGACCAGACCCGCGGCATCAGCGCGGCCGAGGTCCTCAACACCTACCCGCCCGGCGACCTGGTGCGCATCCTCCGCACCTACGGCGAGGAGAAGCAGGCCAGGCGCATCGTCGAAGCGGTCGTACGCGAACGCGGCGCACACCCGTTCGACCGCAGTGCCCGGCTGGTCGAGCTCATCCGCGACGCGCTGCCGCAGGCGGCCAAGCGCACCGGCGGCAACCCCGCGAAGCGAACCTTCCAGGCCCTGCGGATCGAGGTCAACGGCGAGCTGTCGGTGCTGGAACGCGCCGTCCCCGCGGCCGTCGACACGCTCGCCGTCGGCGGCCGGATCGGCGTGCTGTCCTACCACTCGCTGGAGGACCGCCTGGTCAAGAAGGTGCTGGCGGCGGGAGCGACCAGCACCGCGCCCCCCGGCCTGCCGGTGGTCCCCGAGCGGTACCAGCCCCGGCTGAAGCTCCTCACCCGCGGCGCCGAACTGCCCGCCGACGAGGAGATCGCCGCGAACCGCCGCGCCGCCCCCGCCCGGCTGCGCGGCGCCGAGCGCATCCGGGAGGTCCAGGAGTGAACGCCCAGCAGCGCCTCGCCCGCCTCACCCGGTCGGTCGGCGCCGGGCGCACGTCCACCGCCGCGCGCACGCCGTTCGTCCTGCTCGTCGTGGTGCTGCTCGGTTCGGGCCTGCTCGCCCTGCTGCTGCTGAACGCGTCCCTGAACAAGGGGTCCTTCCAGGTCACCCGGCTGGAGCAGCGGACCACTGAGCTGGAGGAGGAGGAGCAGGCGCTGGAGCAGGAGGTGGCGTCCTACTCCGACCCCGCCGGCCTGCGTGAACGTGCCCGCGAACTGGGGATGGTCCCCGGTGGCCCGCCCGCCTTCCTCGAACCGGACGGCACGGTCCGCGGCTCCCCGGAGCCCGCGACCGCACCGCCCGCGCCCCCGCCCGGGGAAGCCCCGGAGGAGGAGGCGCCGGGACCACCCGCCGAGGCGGGGCCGTCCCCGGAGCCGGGAGCGTCCGGCGGGCCGCAGGAGCCCCAGCCGCGGGTGCAGTCCGAGGGGTCCGCGGGGGCCGCGCAGCAGCCCGTCCAGCCCGAGTAGTCGGAACAGGAGAACCGGTGAGCGAACGCAACGGGCCACCGCGCCGCGTGCCCCGTCCCGGCACCGGCCGCACCCCGGGCCCGCGCGGGGGTCGCCCTCGCAAGGAGGCCCCGCGCGCCGGGGAACCCCGGAAGCCCACCCCCCGGAAGGACGCCCCGCGGAAGGACGCCCCGCGCAAGGAGGCGCGCAAGGAGGTGCCCCGCAAGGGCGCCGGGCCGTCCCGGGCGGACGCCGCGCGCAGGAAGACCGGACGCGCCCCCACCGCCCCGGCGGCCCGCGGCGCCCGCCGCACTCCCGGCGGGGCGCCCCCCTCCCGCTCACGCCCTGCCGGCGCCGCGAGCCGCCCGGGCGGCGCACCGCTGCGCCTCGCCCGCCCCCAGCCCCGGCTCCGGCTGATCGGCGTCGCCGTCACCCTGGTGCTGCTGGTGTTCGCCGGCCGGCTGCTCCAGGTGCAGGCGGTCGACGCCGGTACGTTCGCCGAAGCCGCCGCGACCCACCGCTACGTCACCGTCTCGCTGGCCGCCGAACGCGGCACCATGACCGACCGCGACGGGGTGCCGCTGGCCACCACCGTCGACGCGTACGACATCACCGCCGACCCGCTGCTTTTCACCGAGGAGCACACGGACGTCGGCGACGCCCCCGCGCGGGCCGCCGAGCTCCTCGCCCCCATCCTCGACGAGCCCGAGGCCGAACTGGCCCGCAAGCTCTCCCGCGACGACACCCGCTACGTGCGGCTCGCCCGCCAGCGCACCCCGCAGGACTGGCGGCAGATCAAGGACCTCAAGAGCGCGCTGGCCGGCAAGGCGGCCGAGGGCGACGGCCCCAACGTGCTCGCCGGCGTCTTCTCCGACGCGCACGCCAAACGGGTCTATCCCGGCGACGAACTCGCCGCCGGCGTGCTGGGCTTCGTCAACGCCGCCGGCGAGGGCTCCGGGGGCCTGGAGGCCAAGCTGGAGAAGAAGCTGTCCGGCCGGGACGGCCAGATCACCTACGCCCAGTCCGGCGGCCGCCGGATCCCCACCGCCGACGCCGAGGAGAAGCCCGCCGTCCCGGGCTCCGACGTCGAACTGACCCTGGACCGCGACATCCAGTGGGCCGCCCAGCGCGCCATCGGCGAGCAGGTGGAGAAGTCGCAGGCCGACGGCGGCTACGTGGTCGTGCAGGACGTGCGCAGCGGCGAGATCCTCGCCATGGCCGGCGCCCCCACCTTCGACCCCAACGACATCGCCCGCGCCGACAGCTCCACCCTCGGCAACGGCGCGCTCCAGGACGCCTACGAGCCCGGTTCGACGCTGAAGGCCGTCTCGATGGCCGCCGTGCTGGACAAGGGCGTCGCGACCCCGCGCACCCACGTGACCGTGCCCAACCGGCTGCCGCGCGCCGACCGCGCCTTCGCCGACGACATCGACCACCCCACCTGGTACCTCACCCTCAACGGGGCGCTCGCCAAGTCGAGCAACATCGGCACCATCCTGGCCACGGAGCAGCTCGCCGACTCCCGGTCGGAGACCAACGAGATCATGCACTCCTACCTGCGGAAGTTCGGTCTCGGGCAGAAGACCGGCCTCGACTTCCCCGGCGAGACGCCCGGTCTGCTCGCCGCCCCAGGCGACTGGTCGGCGTCCCAGCAGTACACGATCGCCTTCGGCCAGGGCGTGTCCCTCAACGCCGTCCAGGCCGCGTCGGTGTACTCGACCATCGCGAACGGCGGCGTGCGCACCGAGCCGACCCTGATCCGCGGCACCACCGGTCCGGACGGCGGCTTCAGGGCGGCGGCCGAGCCCGACGCGCGCCGGGTGATCAAGGAGGAGACGGCGCGCACCCTGTCGAGGATGCTGGAGTCCGTCGTCTCCAGCGACGAGGGCACCGGCACCACCGCCCGCATCCCCGGATACCTCGTCGCCGGCAAGACCGGTACGTCCAACCGGGTGGATCCGCAGACCGGCCGCTACAACGGCTACACCTCGTCCTTCGCGGGTTTCGCGCCTGCGGACGCGCCCCGCGTCACCGTCTACTGCGCGGTGCAGAACCCGCGCAAGGGAAGCTATTTCGGCAGCGAGGTGTGCGGGCCCGTCTTCAAGGACGTCATGTCCTTCTCGCTCAAGTCGCTGGGAGTACCGCCGAGCGGCGAGAAGCCCGCCGGCCTGCCCGTGTTCTTCGACCCGGAGCGCGAGAAGGACGACACTGGCCGGAAGGAGGGCGAGCAGGAGTAGCACCATCCGGGGGGATCGGCCCAGGGGCCGCCGCGACGGCCCAGCGAACGGAAGACCGGAGCTGTTACGTGGACACGATCACCGACGGCACGGGACGCCGCCCCGCACGGCGCCCGGCAAACCCCTCGCTTCGCGGCGACGACCGCTCGCCGGGTACGCTCACCGCCGTGCCACAAGCTGATCAGATCTCCTCCGCACCGCCTCGTCCGGCCCAGCTGAGCCCCGTACCGCTGAGCGAACTGGCCCGGCAGCTGGGTGTCGACGCGCCCGCCTCCGAAGCCGCGGCGACCGGTATCACCCACGACTCGCGCGCCGTGCTCCCCGGCGACGTCTACGCCGCGCTCTCCGGGGCCCGCTTCCACGGCGCCGACTTCGCCACCCAGGCGGCCAGCCTCGGCGCCGTCGCGGTGCTCACCGACCCCTCGGGAACCGAGCGGGCCGCTGCCACCGGGCTGCCCGTGCTCACCGTGCCCGACCCGCGGGCCCGGATGGGCGCCCTGGCCGCCTCGATCTACGGCGACCCGGGCGACGGCCTGCTGCAGCTCGGCATCACCGGCACTTCCGGCAAGACCACCACCAGCTACCTGGTCGAAGGCGGACTGCGCCGGGCCGCGGAGAAGGACGGCGGCGTCACCGGACTGATCGGCACCGTCGAGTCCCGCATCGGCGACGAGCGCCTGAAGTCGGAGCGCACCACGCCGGAGGCCACCGATCTCCAGGCGCTCTTCGCGGTCATGCGCGAACGCGGCGTCACCTCGGTCGCGATGGAGGTCTCCTCGCACGCCCTGGTGCTGGGCCGGGTGGACGGCTGCGTCTTCGACATCGCCGTCTTCACCAACCTCAGCCCGGAGCACCTGGACTTCCACCCGGACATGGAGGACTACTTCCAGGCCAAGCGGCAGCTCTTCACCAAGGCCCGCTCCCGTGCCGGCGTGGTGAACCTCGACGACGAGTACGGCTTCCGGCTGATCACCGAGTCCGAGGTGCCCGTCACCACCTTCTCCGCCGAAGGCCACCCGGATGCCGACTGGCGCGCCGCCGACGTCGAGGTCGGTCCGCTCGGCTCCACCTTCACCGTGCACGGCCCGGACGGCCTCACCGTCCAGGCCGCCGCGCCGCTGCCCGGGCCGTTCAACGTCGCCAACGCGCTCGCCGCCATCGCCGCCCTCGTCGCCGCCGGCATCGACCCGCAGACGGCCGCCGACGGCGTCGCCGCGGTACCCGGCGTGCCCGGCCGCCTGGAGCGCGTCGACGCCGGCCAGGACTACCTCGCCGTCGTCGACTACGCCCACAAGCCGGATGCCGTGGAGTCGGTGCTCTACGCCATCCGCAAGGTCACCGACGGCCGGGTGCACGCCGTGCTCGGCTGCGGCGGCGACCGCGACCCGCACAAGCGCAACGCCATGGGCGCCGCGCTGGCCCGCCTGTGCGACACGGCCGTGCTGACCTCCGACAACCCGCGCACCGAGGACCCGCTCGCGATCCTCGCCACCATGCTCGCGGGGGCCGCCGAGGTGCCCGCGTACGAACGCGGGACCGTCCTGGTCGAGGAGGACCGGGCCGCCGCGATCGCCTCCGTCGTCGCCCACGCCCAGCCGGGGGACGCCGTCCTCGTGCTGGGCAAGGGCCACGAACTGGGCCAGGACATCGCCGGAGTGGTCCGCCCGTTCGACGACAAGCTGGTGCTGCGCGAGGCCATCGAGCGGACGCGCGCCGCCGGCGCCCCGACCTCCCGGACAGACGACCAGATTTCATGATCCCCCTCTCTCTCGCCGAGATCGCCGCTGTCGTCTCCGGGCAGCAGTGCGACATACCGGACCCCGACGTCCGTGTCACCGGTCCCGTGGTGAAGGACTCCCGCGAGGTCGAGGCCGGGGCGCTCTTCGTCGCCTTCCCCGGCGCCCGGGCGGACGGTCACGACTTCGCGGCCGGGGCCGTCGAGGCCGGCGCGGCCGCCGTGCTGGCCACCCGGCCGGTGGGCGTGCCCGCGATCGTCGTCGGCGACGTGACGGCCGCCCTCGGAGCGCTCGCCCGCCACCTCGTGCGGACCCTGGGCGCCGAGGTCGTCGCCCTCACCGGTTCCGCCGGGAAGACCGGCACCAAGGACCTCATCGCCCAGTTGCTGGAACGCCTCGCCCCGACGGTCTACCCCGCCGGGAACCTCAACAACGAGATCGGGCTGCCGCTGACCGCGCTGCGCGCCGACGAGCACACCCGGCACCTCGTGCTGGAGATGGGCGCCCGCGGCATCGGCCACATCCGCTACCTCGCCGGCCTCACCCCGCCGCGTATCGGTGTCGTCCTCAACGTCGGCACCGCGCACCTCGGCGAGTTCGGCGGCCGTGAGCAGATCGCGCAGGCCAAGGGGGAGCTGGTCGAGGCGCTGCCGCCGGCCGACGAGGGCGGCGTGGCCGTCCTCAACGCCGACGACCCGCTGGTCCGCGCGATGTCCGCACGCACCCGCGCCCGCGTGGTGCTGTTCGGCGAGGCGGGCGAAGCGGACGTACGCGCCGAGAACGTGCACCTCGACGACCGCGGGCGCCCCGCTTTCACGCTTCACACACCCACCGGGTGCAGCGACGTGACCCTCCGCCTGTACGGTGAGCACCACGTGTCGAACGCGCTTGCCGCGGCGGCCGTGGCCCATGAACTGGGCATGCCTGCTTCCGAGATCGCCGCGGCACTCGGCGCGGCGGGCACGCTCTCGCGCTGGCGGATGGAGGTCAGCGAGCGCGCCGACGGAGTCACGGTCGTCAACGACGCCTACAACGCCAGTCCCGACTCCATGCGGGCCGCGCTCCGCGCGCTCGCGGCGATGGGCCGGGGGCGGCGGACCTGGGCGGTTCTCGGCGAGATGGCCGAGCTCGGCGACCAGGCACTCGCCGAGCACGACGCGGTCGGACGGCTCGCCGTCCGGCTCAACGTCCACAAGCTCGTGGCGGTGGGCGGCCGGGAGGCCGCCTGGCTCGACATGGGCGCCAAGAACGAGGGTTCGTGGGGTGAGGAGTCGGTGCACGTATCCGACGCTCAGGCGGCGATCGAGCTGCTGGGTGAGGAACTGCGTCCGGGGGATGTGGTCCTGGTGAAGGCGTCCCGGTCGGTCGGTCTGGAGCGTGTGGCGCTCGGCCTGCTCGAGGGCGAGGTTCCTGCTCGATGAGGCAGATCCTCTTCTCCGGGGTCATCGGTCTGTTCCTGTCGCTCATCGGGACCCCGCTGCTGATCAAGCTGCTCGCGTCCCGCGGCTACGGCCAGTTCATCCGCGACGACGGGCCGCAGAACCACCACAGCAAGCGCGGCACCCCCACCATGGGCGGCATCGCGTTCATCCTGGCGACGCTCATCGCGTACGCGGTCACCAAGCTGGTGACGGGCAGTGAGCCCACCTTCTCCGGCGTGCTGGTGCTGTTCCTCTTCGCCGGCATGGGCCTCGTCGGGTTCCTCGACGACTACATCAAGATCGTCAAGCAGCGCAGTCTCGGTCTGCGGGCCAAGGCGAAGATGGCCGGACAGCTGATCGTCGGGATCGGCTTCGCGATCCTGGCGCTGAACTTCCCCGACGAGCGCGGCCTGAGCCCCGCTTCGACGAAGCTGTCCTTCACCCAGGACTTCGGCTGGTCGATCGGCCCGGTGCTGTTCGTGGTCTGGGCGCTGTTCATGATCCTGGCCATGTCCAACGGCGTGAACCTGACGGACGGTCTGGACGGCCTGGCCACCGGTGCGTCGGTGATGGTCTTCGGCGCCTACACCTTCATCGGCGTCTGGGAGTACCAGGAGTCCTGCGCCAACCCGGCCACCGCCGGCCCCGGCTGCTACGAGGTGCGCGACCCGCTCGACCTCGCCGTGGTCGCCGCCGCCCTGATGGGCGCCTGCTTCGGCTTCCTGTGGTGGAACACCTCGCCCGCGAAGATCTTCATGGGCGACACCGGCTCGCTCGCGCTGGGCGGTGCCCTGGCGGGCCTGGCCATCTGCTCCCGCACGGAACTGCTGCTCGCCGTCCTCGGCGGCCTGTTCGTCCTCATCACCATGTCCGTGGTGATCCAGGTCGGCTCGTTCCGTCTCACCGGCAAACGCGTCTTCAAGATGGCGCCGCTGCAACACCACTTCGAACTCAAGGGGTGGTCCGAAGTCCTTGTGGTGGTCCGCTTCTGGATCATCCAGGGCATGTGCGCGATCGTCGGCGTCGGCATCTTCTTCGCCGCCTGGGCGGCGGCGAAGTGACCGCCGCCCCGGGGCCGGAGGACTTCACCGGCCGGCGTGTCGTCGTGGCCGGGCTGGGCGTGAGCGGCGTCAGCGCCGCACGCGTCCTGGCCCGGCTCGGGGCTGGTGTCACCGTCGTCGACGGCGGTGACAGCGACGGGCACCGCGACCGTGCCGCCGCCCTCGGTGCGGACGGAGTCGCCGTCCGCCTCGGCGACGGCGCCACCCTCCCCGAGGGCACCGACCTGATCGTCACCTCGCCCGGGTGGAAGCCGGACAGTCCGCTGTTCGCCGCGGCCGCCGCGCACGACGTGCCGGTGTGGGGCGACGTCGAGCTGGCCTGGCGGCTGCGCGAGGGGCCCCGGCGCCACGCCGCGCCGTGGCTCGCCGTCACCGGCACCAACGGCAAGACGACCACGGTGCAGATGCTCGCCTCGATCCTGGAGGCCGCCGGGCTGCGCACCGCCGCAGTCGGCAACATCGGCACCCCCCTGCTGGACGTGGTGCTCTCCGAGGAGCACTACGACGTGCTCGCCGTCGAACTGTCCAGCTACCAGCTGCACTGGGCGCCCAGCGTCCGCGCGCACTCCGCCGCCGTCCTCAACCTCGCCCCGGACCACCTCGACTGGCACGGCTCCATGGCGGCCTACGCCGCGGACAAGGGCCGCATCTACGAGGGCAACCGCGTCGCCTGCGTCTACAACGCCGCCGACCCGGCCACCGAGGAACTCGTCCGCGAGGCCGACGTCGTCGAGGGCTGCCGTGCCATCGGCTTCACCCTCGGCGCCCCCCGGCCCTCGGAGTTCGGCGTGGTCGACGGCGTCCTCGTGGACCGCGCCTTCGTCCCGGACCGGCAGCGGAGCGCGCAGGAACTCGCCGGGGTCACCGACGTCACCCCGGCCGCCCCCCACAACATCGCCAACGCGCTCGCCGCCGCCGCGCTGGCCCGCGCGTACGGCGTCGAGCCCGCAGCCGTACGCGAGGGCCTGCGGACCTTCCGCCCCGACGCGCACCGCATCGAGCACGTCGCCGACGTCGGCGGCGTCGCCTACGTGGACGACTCCAAGGCCACCAACACCCACGCCGCCGAGGCATCCCTGGCCGCCTACGACTCCATCGTCTGGATCGCCGGCGGCCTCGCCAAGGGCGCCACCTTCGACGACCTCGTCGCCCGCGCGGTGAAGCGTCTGCGCGGGGCCGTGCTGATCGGCACCGACCGGACCCTGATCGCCGAAGCCCTCGCGCGACACGCCCCGGATGTCCCGGTCGTCGACCTCGAACGGACGGACACTGGTGCGATGGCGGCCGCCGTCCGCGAGGCCACCCGCCTCGCCGGACCCGGCGACACGGTGCTGATGGCCCCGGCCTGCGCCTCCATGGACATGTTCACCAACTACAACACGCGCGGTGAGGCCTTCGCCGAGGCCGTCCACGCACTGGGCTCCGGCCCGGCGGCCGGCGACTGAGCCGCAGCCTCCCCGGGGCCGAGGACCGGGTGGGACGAAGGGGACGACGCGCATGACGGCCGACGCGACACCGCACCGCCCGGCGGGCACCACCCGCCGGCCGGGTCCGGAGGGGGCGCGGCAGGCCGCACGGACCGCCGCCGGCCGCGGCCCCGCCACCGTCTACGCGGCGGGCGCGCGCACCCGCCGCCCGCCCGTGCCCCGCCGGGCACCGGCCCCCCGCAGGCCCCCGCGCCTGCCCGGCGGCGAGGGAGGCCCGCTGGGCAGGGCGTACCGGCGCGCCCGCCGGGCGTGGGACCGCCCGCTCACGGCGTACTACCTGATCATGGGATCGGTGCTGCTGGTCACCGTGCTCGGACTCGTGATGGTCTTCTCCGCCTCGCAGATCGAGGCGCTGCGGTACGGGCTGTCGTCCACCTACTACTTCCAGAAGCAGGTCTTCGCCGCGCTCCTGGGCGCGATCCTGCTGCTGATCGCCGTGCGGATGCCCGTCGCGCTGCACCGCGCCTGCGCCTACCCGCTGCTCGCCGCCTCGGTGTTCCTCATGTGCCTGGTCCAGGTGCCCGGCATAGGAGTCGAGGTCAACGGCAACCAGAACTGGATCGGCCTCGGCGGCCCCTTCCAGCTCCAGCCCAGCGAGTTCGGCAAGCTGGCACTCGTCCTGTGGGGCGCCGACCTGCTCGCCCGCAAGCGGGAGAAGGGCCTGATGACGCAGTGGCGCCACCTGATGGTGCCGCTGGTGCCCGTCGCGCTGCTGCTGCTCGGGCTCATCATGCTCGGCGGAGACATGGGCACGGCCATGATCGTCGCCGCCATCGCCCTCGGCCTGCTCTGGCTCGCCGGAGCCCCCACCCGCCTGTTCGCCTCGGTGCTGGGCGTCGGCGCGGTGCTGGCCGCCCTGCTCGTCTGGAGCAGCCCCAACCGGATGTCCCGGCTCCAGTGCCTGGGCGTGACCGACCCGGACGCCGGCGCGCTGGACCCCTGCTGGCAGGCCGTGCACGGCATCTACGCCCTCGCGTCGGGCGGCCTGTTCGGCTCCGGGCTCGGGGCGAGCGTGGAGAAATGGGGTCAACTACCCGAACCTCACACCGACTTCATCTTCGCCGTGACCGGGGAGGAACTCGGACTGGCGGGGACGCTGTCGGTGCTCGCTCTCTTCGCGGCTCTAGGCTATGCGGGTATCCGCGTGGCCGGACGCACGGAGGACCCCTTCGTGAGGTATGCCGCGGGAGGCGTGACCACCTGGATCGCGGTGCAGGCCGGGATCAACATCGGTGCGGTGCTCGGCCTGCTGCCGATCGCCGGCGTCCCCCTCCCGCTGTTCTCCTACGGAGGCTCCGCCCTGCTGCCGACGATGTTCGCGGTCGGTCTGCTGATCGCGTTCGCGCGCAGCGACCCGGCCGCACGGGTGGCACTGGCCGCGCGGCAGCCCGCCCTCGGGGGACTCCTCCGCCGCGGCCGGGCTGGGCGTAAAGGGAAGACGATGAGACGGCGGTCCGGAAGGCCGCCGTCCGGAGAGCGGTGAATTTCGGTGCATGTCGTACTCGCCGGCGGGGGGACCGCCGGCCACATCGAGCCCGCGCTCGCCCTCGCGGACGCCCTGCGCAGGCAGGACCCCACCGTGGGCATCACGGCCCTCGGGACGGAGCGCGGACTCGAGACCCGGCTGGTGCCGGAGCGCGGCTACGAACTCGGCCTGATCCCGGCGGTGCCGCTGCCGCGCAAACCCACGCCCGAGCTCATCACCGTGCCCGGGCGGCTGCGCGGCACCATCAAGGCCGCCGAGCAGATCCTGGAGCGCACCAAGGCCGACTGCGTCGTCGGCTTCGGCGGCTATGTCGCCCTGCCCGGCTACCTCGCCGCCAAGCGGCTCGGCGTCCCCATCGTGGTGCACGAGGCCAACGCACGCCCCGGTCTCGCCAACAAGATCGGCTCCCGCTACACCCAGTACGTGGCCGTCTCCACGCCGGACAGCAAGCTGCGGCACGCCCGCTACGTGGGCATCCCGCTGCGCCGCTCCATCGCCACCCTGGACCGTCGCGCGGCGCGCCCGGAGGCGCGGGCCGCGTTCGGGCTGGACGCCAACCTGCCGACCCTGCTGATCACCGGCGGCTCGCAGGGCGCCCGCCGGCTCAACGAGGTCGTGCAGTCCGTCGTCCCGCAGCTCCAGCGCGCCGGCATCCAGGTGCTGCACGCGGTCGGCCCGAAGAACGAACTGCCGCAGGTCGACCACATGCCCGGAATGCCGCCCTACGTGCCGGTACCGTATGTGGACCGCATGGACCTCGCGTACGCCGCGGCGGACATGATGCTCTGCCGCGCGGGCGCGATGACCGTCGCGGAGCTGTCGGCCGTCGGACTGCCGGCGGCGTACGTACCCCTGCCGATCGGCAACGGCGAACAGCGGCTCAACGCCCAGCCGGTGGTCAAGGCGGGCGGCGGCCTGCTGGTCGACGACGCCGAGCTGTCGGCGGAGTGGATCCGGGACCACGTGCTCCCGGTCCTCTCCGACCCCCACCGCCTCCACCACATGGCCCGCGCCGCCGCCGAGTTCGGCCGCCCGGACGCGGACGACCTGCTGGTCGGCATGGTGCACGAGGCGATGTCGGCACGCCGTCAGGCGTAGGCACACCCGCCTCCGGGTGCGGTACCGCGCCCGGAGGCCGAGGAGAGGGCAGGGAGCGTGGCCGGACCCGCACAGGCCGCCGAGCGGCACACGGACGAGCGGCGGACGGGGGAGGACCCCGCCGCGGACCCCGCCGAGCCGTCCGTCCGGCGCCGCCTCCCCCGCCCCGGCCGCCGTGCCCTGCCGGTCCTCGTCGTCCTGGCGCTGCTGCTGGGCGCCTTCGGCGTCTGGGCGCTCTACGGCTCCTCCTGGCTGCGTGTCGAGAAGGTCTCCGTCGACGGCACCCGCGTCCTGACGGAGCGCCGCGTGCTCGACGCCGCCGACGTTCCGCTCGGTGCTCCGCTCGCGTCCCTGGACGCGTCCGCCGTGGAACGCCGGGTACGGGAGGCGCTGCGCCGCGTCGACCAGGTCCGGGTGGTCCGCGCCTGGCCGCACGGCGTGGGCGTGCACGTGACCGAACGGCGCCCCGTGCTGCTGCTCCGCAAGAGCGGCGGCGACACGGGGGAGGGCGCCCGGTACGTCGAAGTGGACGCCGAAGGTGTGCGCTTCGCGACCGTCGGCGAAGCTCCGGAAGGCGTTCCGCTTCTCGTCGTCGGACCGCGCGCCGACGCCCGGATGCAGCAGCGCTTCAGCGCCCGGGCCCTGCGCCGGGCCGCGGCCGACGTCCTCGCCGGCCTGCCCGCCGGGGTACGCGAGGACGCCCGCACGGTCAGGGCCGCCTCCTACGACGCGCTCACCGTCGAACTGACCGGCGACCGCATGGTGCGGTGGGGGAGCGCCGAACGCGGCACGGCGAAGAACAGGGCGCTGCGCGCCCTGATGAAGGCTTCCCCCGACGCCGCGCACTTCGACGTCTCCGCCCCCACCGCCCCGGCGGCCTCTCCTTCACGTCCTTCGCGTCCTTCTCCTCCCTGACCCTGACGCCCCCGCAGGCCGCCGCGGACTCAACCGAGTTGACGTACATACCCGCAGGCCAGCACCCTGGTGGATCACCGGACGGCCTGATCACATAGGGTGAAAAGAAAAACGGGAGGTTCGGCGTGTTCGTTGAACACCCAGCACTTGTCGACTTAGTGTCCGTTGCGAAGAGTCCAGAGAAGTACGAGCACGGTTAACCCTAGACTTCAGGTTCGGGGTTGAGGTCGGCATTCGGACCGCCCAGCAGGGAAACGTAACTCGAGGCGAGAGGCCTTCGACGTGGCAGCACCGCAGAACTACCTCGCAGTCATCAAGGTCGTCGGTATCGGCGGCGGTGGCGTGAACGCCATCAACCGGATGATCGAGGTCGGTCTCAAGGGCGTCGAGTTCATCGCGATCAACACCGATGCGCAGGCCCTGTTGATGAGCGACGCCGACGTCAAGCTCGACGTGGGCCGCGAGCTCACCCGGGGGCTCGGCGCGGGGGCCAACCCCGACGTCGGCCGCAAGGCCGCCGAGGATCACCGCGAGGAGATCGAGGAGGTCCTCAAGGGGGCCGACATGGTCTTCGTCACCGCCGGCGAAGGCGGCGGCACCGGCACCGGCGGCGCGCCCGTCGTGGCCAACATCGCGCGGTCCCTCGGTGCCCTCACCATCGGCGTCGTCACCCGTCCGTTCACCTTCGAGGGCCGTCGCCGGGCGAACCAGGCCGAGGACGGCATCGCCGGCCTGCGGGACGAGGTCGACACCCTCATCGTGATCCCGAACGACCGGCTGTTGTCCATCTCCGACCGTCAGGTGAGCGTGCTCGACGCGTTCAAGTCGGCCGACCAGGTCCTGCTGTCCGGTGTGCAGGGCATCACCGACCTGATCACGACGCCCGGTCTGATCAACCTCGACTTCGCCGACGTCAAGTCCGTGATGTCCGAGGCGGGCTCCGCGCTGATGGGCATCGGCTCGGCCCGCGGCGACGACCGTGCGGTGGCCGCCGCCGAGATGGCGATCTCCTCGCCGCTGCTGGAGGCCTCCATCGACGGCGCCAGAGGCGTACTGCTGTCCATCTCCGGCGGCTCGGACCTCGGTCTCTTCGAGATCAACGAGGCCGCCCAGCTGGTCAGCGAGGCGGCCCACCCGGAGGCGAACATCATCTTCGGCGCGGTCATCGACGACGCCCTCGGCGACGAGGTGCGGGTCACCGTGATCGCCGCCGGCTTCGACGGGGGTCAGCCGCCGCCGAAGAACCGCGACAAGGTGCTCGGCGCCTACGGGTCCCGGGACGACTCCTCCTCTTCCTCCCGCACCTCCGACGAGGGCGGGGAGCGGCCCGCGCTCGGGGTGCTCACCCCGCGCGACGAGGAGACTCCCGCCCCGCAGCCGACCGCCGGGGCCGACGCTCCGCCGCCGGCTCCCCAGGTGCCGCCCGCCCGTCCGTACCAGGACAGCCAGGCCGAAGAGCTGGACGTGCCGGACTTCCTGAAGTGATAGGTCTGCACGACACGCTGAGCGGCGCCCACTTCGCCTTCACCGACCGGTGGGGCGGGGTGAGCGCCGCTCCTCGTGACACCCTCAACCTCGGCGGAGCGGTCGGCGACGACCCCGCCGCCGTGCGGCGCAATCGCGCGCTGGCCGCCGGAAGTCTGGGGATCGACCCGGACCGGGTCGTCTGGATGAACCAGGTGCACGGCCGTGAGGTCGCGGTCGTGGACGAGCCCCCGCACCTCTCCGGACGCCCGGTGGCCGCGGTCGACGGCGTGGTCACCGCCCGCCGCGGCCTCGCACTCGCCGTACTCACCGCCGACTGCACCCCCGTACTGCTCGCCGACCCCGAGGCCGGGGTGGCCGGCGCCGCCCATGCCGGACGCCCGGGGCTGCTGGCCGGCGTGGTGCCCGCGACGATCGAGGCCATGGTGCGCCTGGGTGCCGACACCTCCCGCATGATCGCGCGGACCGGACCCGCGGTGTGCGGCCGCTGCTACGAGGTGCCGGAGGAGATGCGTGCCGAGGTGGCGGCCGCCGTGCCGGCGGCGTACGCGGCCACCTCGTGGGGCACGCCCGCGGTCGACGTCGCGGCGGGGGTGCGCTCCCAGCTGCGTGCCGCCGGTGTCACGGCCCTGGAACAGTCCGCGGTCTGCACACTCGAGTCGGACGACCACTTCTCCTACCGCCGCGAGCGCGACACGGGCCGGCTCGGGAGCTACGTCTGGCTGGACGACTGAGGGAAAGATCACACGATGAACGACGACGCCCCCTTCCGCTCCGCGACCGGCGACCGGCGGGCCGAACTCGCCGCCGGCCTCGCCTCGGTGGAGGAGCGCATCGCGCGCGCCTGCGAGGCGGCCGGTCGTCCCCGGGACGCGGTGACCCTGGTCGTCGTCACCAAGACCTACCCGGCGAGCGACGTACGGCTGCTGTCGGAGCTCGGTGTCCGGCACGTCGCCGAGAACCGCGACCAGGACGCCGCCCCGAAGGCGGCGCAGTGCACGGATCTACCCCTGACCTGGCACTTCGTCGGCCAGTTGCAGACCAACAAGGCACGCTCGGTGGCCGGATATGCCGACTTCGTGCACTCCGTCGACCGCCCGCGCCTGGTGAGGTCCCTGGCGAACGCGGCCCCGCCGCGGGACCGCGAACTGGGCTGCCTGATCCAGGTCGGGCTGGACGCGGAAAGCGACGACGCCGGGCCGCGCGGCGGCGCCGCACCGGACCGGGTCGCCGACCTGGCCGACGCGGTGGCCGAGGCCCGTGGGTTGCGTCTGGACGGAGTGATGACCGTGGCCCCGCTGGCGGGCCCGTACGCGGGAAGGCCGGGTGAGGCGTTCGCGCGGCTGCGGGAAATCTCAACCCGCCTGCGCACGGCGCATCCTGCTGCGACGATGGTGTCCGCAGGGATGAGCGCGGACCTCGAGGAGGCGATTTCCGCCGGCGCGACACATGTCCGCGTCGGAAGCGCGGTACTCGGAGTCCGACCCCGGCTCCGGTAACGTCGCCAAGCAAGTCGGACCACAGCAGAAAATATGGTCATTCCGTCCTGGTGGACAGGCCGGCAGGCGGAAGGACCACGTGGATCCAAGGTCGCCGGCGACGGAGCCTTACGGCCTCCCCGCAGGAGGCAGGAGTGGGGTCTCCCGCCGAGGGCAGGGGAACCACCACAGAGCGGAGGATGCAGTCAATGGCCGGCGCGATGCGCAAGATGGCGGTCTACCTCGGCCTCGTGGAGGACGACGGTTACGACGGCCCGGGGTTCGACCCCGACGACGAGTTCGAGCCCGAGCCGGAGCCCGAGCGGGACCGGCGTCGGCACCAGGAATCCCCCCAGCATTCCCTGTCGCGGCACTCCCTGGAGAAGGCGGAGCCCGAGGAGTCCCTCCGGGCCGTGCACCCGCCGGCCCAGCGGGAGCGCGAGGCGTCACCGACGCCCGTGGCCGTCGGCGAAAGCGGACGAGGCGGGAGAATTGCTCCCGTGTCATCCATCACACCTGAACGTCAGAACCTGGAGAAGAGCGCACCGGTGATCATGCCCAAGGTCGTGTCCGAGCGGGAGCCCTACCGGATCACCACGCTGCACCCGCGGACCTACAACGAGGCCCGTACCATCGGGGAACACTTCCGCGAGAGCACTCCGGTGATCATGAACCTGACCGAGATGGACGACACCGACGCGAAGCGACTTGTCGACTTTGCGGCCGGACTGGTCTTCGGTCTGCACGGCAGCATCGAGCGGGTGACGCAGAAGGTCTTCCTCCTGTCTCCTGCTAACGTCGATGTAACGGCGGAGGACAAGGCCCGCATCGCAGAGGGCGGGTTCTTCAACCAGAGCTGAGACGCAGGACCGGAACACGCGGCCGGGAGGGCCGCACGAGCCAAGGGGAGAGGCACAGCAAGATGGCCGTCTGGCAGCAGGTGATCTACATCGCCTTGTGGTGCTTCATGCTCGTGCTGATCTTCCGGCTCGTGATGGACTACGTCTTCCAGTTCGCCCGCTCATGGCAACCCGGCAAGGCGATGGTGGTGGTCCTGGAGGCCACTTACACTGTCACTGATCCGCCACTCAAGCTCCTGCGGCGGTTCATCCCGCCGCTACGCTTCGGGGGCGTGGCGCTCGACCTGTCCTTCTTCGTGCTCATGATCATCGTCTACATCCTGATCAACGTCGTGGCCAGGCTGTGAACGATTCCTATGGTCTTGCCGATATGCCGACGAATACGTTGAGGTGAAGAGATGCCACTGACCCCCGAGGACGTGCGGAACAAGCAGTTCACGACCGTCCGTCTGCGAGAGGGCTACGACGAGGACGAGGTCGACGCCTTTCTCGACGAGGTCGAAGCCGAGCTGACCCGTCTGCTCCGTGAGAACGAGGACCTGCGCGCCAAGCTGGCCGCCGCGACCCGTGCCGCCCAGCAGAACCAGCAGCAGGGCCGCAAGCCTCCGGAGGGCCAGGAGCGTCCCGGCGGGGCGCCGGTGCCCGCCGCCATATCAGGACCGCAGCCGGTTCCCCCGGGCCAGCACGGCCCGGGCGGCCACGGCCCCGGTGGTCACGGCGGTCCGGGTGGACACGGCCCCGGTGGTCACGGCGGTCCGGGCGGCCCCGGTGGCCCCGGTGGCCCCGGTGGACACGGACCGCAGGGCGGCCCGCCCCAGCTCCCCGGCGGTCAGCCGCAGCTCCCGGCCGGTCCCGGCGGTCCCATGGGACCCGGCGGCCCCGGTGGACCCGGTGGACCCGGTGGACCCGGTGGACCCGGCGGACACGGACCGCAGGGCGGCCCCATGGGTCCCGGCGGCCCGCAGCTTCCCGGTGGCGGTCAGAACAACGACAGCGCCGCCCGGGTGCTCTCCCTCGCCCAGCAGACCGCGGACCAGGCGATCGCGGAGGCCCGGTCCGAGGCCAACAAGATCGTCGGCGAGGCCCGCAGCCGCGCCGAGGGCCTGGAGCGGGACGCCCGCGCCAAGGCGGACGCCCTGGAGCGGGACGCCCAGGAGAAGCACCGCGTCGCCATGGGCTCCCTGGAGTCCGCGCGCGCGACGCTGGAGCGCAAGGTCGAGGACCTGCGCGGCTTCGAGCGGGAGTACCGCACGCGCCTGAAGTCGTACCTGGAGAGCCAGCTCCGCCAGCTGGAGAACCAGGCCGACGACTCGCTGGCCCCGTCCCGGACGCCCGCGGCAGCTTCGCTGCCCCCGTCTCCGTCGATGGCCTCCGCGGGTGCGCCAGGCGGCGGCACCATGGGCGGTCACCAGTCGATGGGCGGCGGCCAGCCCATGGGCGGCGGCGGCCAGGGCATGGGCGGTCACGGCGGCCCCGGGCACGGCGGCCACACGCAGGGCGGCGGTCAGAGCTACGGCGGCGGCCAGCAGCAGATGTCGCCCGCGATGACCCAGCCGATGGCGCCGGTCCGCCCGCAGGGCGGTCCGCAGGCGGCGCCCTCGCCGATGCGCGGCTTCCTCATCGACGAGGACGACAACTGACCGGCTGACACCTCACAGCCGACGACGGCGGCGGGCCCGGAGCAACGCTCGGGGCCCGCCGCCGTTTCCGCGCTCGCCACGACCCGCGCTCGCCACGACCCGCGCTCGCCACGGCCCGCGGTCACCGCGGAAGAGGCCGGCGCCCAGCGCGGGCGACCGCCCACGGGACGGCCACCCGCAGGCGGCCGCCCCGTGGGGAGTCGTCGGTTCAGGCCCGCCGCAGGCGGAACGTGAGGCCGAGCGCCTCGTCCTCGACGGGGTCGCCGAAGGTGTCGTCGGCCTCGCCTTCGGAGAAGCTCGTCGCGAGCACCTCCTCGGAGATCAGCTCCGCGTGGTCCGCCAGCGCCCGGCGGACCTCCCCGTCGGCGGCGGACCAGCGGAGAGCGATGCGGTCCGCGACGTCCAGCCCGGAGTTCTTCCGCGACTCCTGGATGAGCCGGATGGCGTCGCGCGCCAGCCCCGCCCGTCGCAGCTCGGGCGTGATCTCCAGGTCCAGGGCGACCGTGGCGCCGGAGTCGGAGGCCACGGACCATCCCTCGCGCGGGGTCTCGGTGATGATGACCTCCTCCGGCGAGAGGGTCACCGTCTCACCGTCGACCTCCACCGAGGCCGTGCCCTCGCGCAGGGCGACGGACAGGGCCGCGGCGTCGGCCGCCGCGACGGCCTTGGCCACCGCCTGCGTGTTCTTGCCGAACCGCCGCCCCAGCGCACGGAAGTTGCCCTTGGCGCTGGTGTCGACCAGCGAGCCGCCGACGTCGGCGAGGGTGGCGATGTCGTAGACGTTGAGCTCTTCGGTGATCTGCCGCCGCAGATCCGGCGACAGCGTCGAGAAGCCCTGTGCCGCGACCAGCGCCCGGGACAGCGGCTGACGGGTCTTCACGCCCGACTCCGCCCGCGTCGCCCGGCCCAGTTCGACGAGCCGCCGTACGAGAAGCATGTCGCCGGACAGCTCGGGGTCGATCGCGCCCAGGTCGGCCTCCGGCCACGTCGCGAGGTGCACCGAGTCGGGCGCGCCGGGCGTCACGGGCACCACGAGGTCCTGCCAGACCCGTTCGGAGATGAACGGCACCAGCGGGGCCATCAGCCGCGTCACCGTCTCCAGGGTGTCGTGCAGGGTGCGCAGCGCCGCCGGGTCCGCCTGCCAGAAGCGGCGGCGGGAGCGGCGCACGTACCAGTTCGACAGGTCGTCGACGAACGTGGACAGCAGCTTGCCGGCGCGCTGGGTGTCGTAGTTCTCCATTGCCGCGGTGACCTGGTCGGTCAGCGCGTGGAGTTCGCTGAGCAGCCAGCGGTCCAGCAGCGGGCGGTCGCCCGGCGCCGGGTCGGCCCCGCTGGGTGCCCACGCGCCGGTGCGGGCGTACAGGGCCTGGAAGGCGACCGTGTTCCAGTAGGTCAGCAGCGTCTTGCGGACGACCTCCTGGATGGTGCCGTGCCCGACGCGCCGCGCCGCCCACGGCGAGCCGCCGGCTGCCATGAACCAGCGCACCGCGTCCGCGCCGTGCGCGTCCATCAGCGGGATGGGTTCGAGGATGTTGCCGAGGTGCTTGGACATCTTGCGCCCGTCCTCGGCCAGGATGTGGCCGAGGCAGACGACGTTCTCGTAGGAGGACCTGTCGAAGACGAGCGTGCCGACGGCCATCAGCGTGTAGAACCAGCCGCGGGTCTGGTCGATGGCCTCGGAGATGAACTGCGCCGGGTAGCGCTGCTCGAAGATCTCCTTGTTCTTGTACGGGTACCCCCACTGCGCGAACGGCATCGCGCCCGAGTCGTACCAGGCGTCGATGACCTCCGGCACGCGTGTGGACGTCCCGCCGCACGTCGGGCAGGGGAACGTGACCTCGTCGATGTACGGGCGGTGCGGGTCCAGCGCGGACTGGTCGGTGCCGGTCAGCTCGCCCAGCTCGGCCCGGGAGCCCACGACGACCGTGTGCTCCTCCGCGCACCGCCACACCGGCAGCGGGGTGCCCCAGTAGCGGTTGCGGGACAGGGCCCAGTCGATGTTGTTGTTCAGCCAGTCACCGAACCGGCCGTGCTTGACCGAGTCCGGGTACCAGTTGGTGCGCTCGTTCTCCCGCAGCAGCGCGTCCTTGACCTGCGTGGTGCGGATGTACCACGAGGGCTGTGCGTAGTAGAGCAGCGCGGTGTGGCAGCGCCAGCAGTGCGGGTAGCTGTGCTCGTAGGCGACGTGCCGGAACAGCCGGCCGCGCGCCTCGAGGTCGGCGACCAGCTTCTCGTCCGCCTTCTTGAAGAACGCGCCGCCGACCAGGCCGACGCCCTCCTCGAACGTGCCGTCCGCGCGCACCGGGTTGACCACGGGGAGGCCGTAGCGGCGGCAGGTCGCCAGGTCGTCCTCGCCGAACGCGGGGGACTGGTGCACCAGGCCGGTGCCGTCCTCCGTGGTGACGTACTCGGCGTTGACGACGAAGTGGGCGTCCGGGACGTCCACCAGCGCGAAGGGCCGGTCGTACGCCCAGCGCTCCATCTCGGCGCCGGTGAAGCGCTGCCCGGTGGCCTCCCAGCCCTCGCCCAGGGCCTTCTCCAGCAGCGGCTCGGCGACGACCAGCTTCTCGTTCCCGTCCGTGGCGACCACGTACGTCACCCCGGGGTGCGCGGCGACGGCCGTGTTGGACACCAGGGTCCAGGGGGTCGTCGTCCACACCAGCAGCGCGGCCTCGCCGGCCAGCGGGCCGGAGGTCAGCGGGAAGCGGACGAAGACCGACGGGTCGACGACCGTCTCGTAGCCCTGCGCCAGCTCGTGGTCCGACAGACCGGTGCCGCAGCGCGGGCACCAGGGGGCCACGCGGTGGTCCTGGACCAGCAGGCCCTTCGCGTGGATCTCCTTGAGCGACCACCACACGGACTCGACGTACTCCGGGTCCATGGTGCGGTAGGCGTCGTCCAGGTCCACCCAGTAGCCCATGCGGGTGGTGAGCTCGGCGAACGCGTCGGTGTGCCGGGTCACCGACTCGCGGCACCTCGCGTTGAACTCCGCGATGCCGTAGTTCTCGATGTCCTTCTTGCCGGAGAAGCCCAGCTCCTTCTCCACCGCCAGCTCGACCGGGAGGCCGTGGCAGTCCCAGCCGGCCTTGCGCGCCACGTGGTACCCGCGCATGGTGCGGAAGCGGGGGAAGACGTCCTTGAAGACGCGGGCCTCGATGTGGTGCGCGCCCGGCATTCCGTTCGCGGTGGGCGGGCCCTCGTAGAACACCCACTCGGGGCGGCCCTCGGACTGCTCCAGGGTGCGGGCGAAGACCTTGTGCTCGCGCCAGAAGTCGAGCACCGCGTGCTCGAGCGCGGGCAGGTCGACCTGGGCGGGCACCTGGTGGTACAGCGGAGTGTCGTGCTGCTGCGGCGATTCGGGACTCATCGTCGGTCGTCTTCCTCCGGCGGACTGGCGTGCTTCCGTCGGAGGGACGAGACGCGCCTGCGACGGCGCTCCCGCGGTACCACCCTCCTTGGCGGCGGTGTGGTGTCCGCCGCCCCCTCATTGGGGCCGCGCTGCCGGGTCTACTCGCCCGCACGCCTGACGCGCGGACTTTCTTCCGGCGGCTCCGGGGTGATCTTCACGTCGCGCTCGTCCCCGGGCTCACACCGTCCCCGGGTCGCTCCTGACTGCCTGACGACGTTACTCGTCCCCATCCATGCCTTTCGCTGAACCCAGTGTACGGGCCGCCGCGCTCGGCGCGGACCGGTTTTCCCCCGGCGGTGCGGGGCACAACGCCCTCGCAAGGCGTACGGAGACCGAGAGGACGGTCCGACCGGGCGACCGGAAGCGGCGCGTCCCGTTGCCGCCCACCCGAAGTCGATTTATCGTTCCGGTCACGATTCGCGAGCAAGATCACAGTATGTGAAGGGGTCGCGGCCATGGTGGCGAGGAAGACCGCCGCGAAGAAGTCTTCCGGCAGGAAGCCGGCGGCGAAGCGCGCGTCCGCGAAGTCGGCTGCGCCCGGGAAGACTGCGGCGCGGAAGACGGCGTCCCGGCGCACCGCGACCGACGAGGCCGTCTCCGGCGGGACCCCGGCGCGGAAGACGGCGGCCCCACGGAAGGCGGTGGGGGAGAAGGGGGCGGGGTCGGCGAAGAGCGCGGGCACTAAGCCCGCCGCGAAGAAGGCCGCCCCGAAGAAGGCGGCCGCGAAGAAGACCGCCCCCACCACCGCGGCCAGGAAGGCCGCGGCGAAGAAGTCGACCTCCCCCGGAAAGACGAAGGCGACGACGGCCGCGGCGAAGAAGACCACGGCTGCGAAGAAGGCTGCTCCGAAGGCCGCCGCCAAGAAGGCTGCCGCCAAGAAGACCACCACGAAGAAGGCGACCGCCGAGAGGGCGAAGACCGCGTCCAGGAAGACGTCCGCCCGGAAAGCCCCGGCCCAGCCCGCTCCTGCCGGCAGGAAGACCGCCCGGAAGACCCCCGCCAAGAAGACAGGAGCCCAGAAGGTGGCTGCGAAGAAGACTCCGGCGAAGGCCGCGGCGGTCCCCACCGCCCGTTCGGCCCAGGCCGCGCCCCTCACACCCGGTGAGCTGCCCGTCCGCCCGGGGGAGGACCCCTGGACTCCGGCAGAGGTCGAGGAGGCCCGCACCAACCTCGAGGACGAGGCGGGGCGGCTGCGGGACGAGATCCAGGCCTCCGAGGAGGCGCTGAGCGGGCTGCTGCGGGACGCGGGTGACACGGCCGGTGACGACGACGCCGACACCGGGACCCGGAACATCACGCGCGAGCACGAGATGTCCCTGGCCGCGAACGCCCGGGAGAGCCTCTACCAGACGGACCGCGCGCTGGAGCGCATCGAGGCCGGCACGTACGGCCTGTGCGAGAACTGCGGCAGGCCGATCGGCAAGGCGCGGATGCAGGCGTTCCCGCGCGCGACCCTCTGCGTGGAGTGCAAGCAGAAGCAGGAGCGACGCTGAAGCGGCGGTCCGGCGCACGGGTGACGGGGTGCGTACCGCTGTGTCGTACCCTCGTCACGTGAACGAGGTGGAGCGGGCGATCGAGACCCCGGACGAGGACGAGGCCGCGAGAGACCGGTCCGAGCACACGGCCGACGCGCCGGGGGACGCCGGAGCACCGGACGGCGCGTCGAACGACGCCGGACCCGCCGAGTCGGCCGAGGACACGGCGGAGACCGGCCCGAGAGGGCCGCGCCGCATTCCGATGCTGCTCGGCGTGGCCGCCGTCGCCTACGTCCTCGACCTGGTCAGCAAGCTGATCGTGGTCGCGTACCTGGAGCACCGCGCGCCGATCGAGCTGATCGGCGAGTGGCTGCAGTTCGAGGTGGTGCGCAACCGCGGTGCCGCCTTCGGCATCGGCGAGGCGCTCACCATCGTCCTGACCGCCATCGCCGTCGTCGTGATCGTGGTGATCGCCCGGCTGGCCCGGAGGCTCTACAGCACGCCGTGGGCCGTGGCGCTCGGCCTGCTGCTCGGCGGCGCCTTCGGCAATCTCACCGACCGGCTGTTCCGCTCGCCGGGCGTCTTCCAGGGCGCGGTGGTCGACTTCATCGCACCCCGGCACTTCGCCGTGTTCAACCTCGCCGACTCCGCCATCGTCTGCGGCGGCATCCTGATCGTGCTGCTCTCCTTCCGCGGCCTCGACCCGGACGGCACCGTCCACAAGGACTGACGGTCCGCGAGGAACGACCGCCCGGCGGACGGCCCGCAGCGTTCCGTCAGGGCCTGGTGACCCGCACCCGGTACCGGCCGCCGTGGTGCCCGGTGACCGCGACGGTGACGCCGCTCGCGAACGTGTGGCGCTCCCCGGGCCGCAGCGGCGCGTCACCCAGCTCGGCGAGTTCCTCCGGTGAACGGCCGGTGCAGGCGGGCCCGCCGCGGCTGGCGGGGCGGCCGTCCACCACCCGCACCGGGCCCTGCCCGGTGGGCACCCGGGAGTCGACGGTGTAGAGCAGTACGCCCTCCGCGCAGATGCCGCGATCCAGGCCGACCCGTGTGCGCGCCTCGGCCACGATCGCCGAGTGCTCGCCGACTTTCACCACGGCCATCGTCGCCCCGTCCGGCGAGCCGACGGGCTTCAGCGTGTGCGTGGCCGAGCGGTCGGTCACGCAGGCGACCTGGTCGTCCGTGATCCACCCGAACTTCCACTTGTGCCAGCCCAGCAGGTCGGAGATGCCGGCCATGCTCATCGTGTCCCAGCCGCCCGCGTACTCCACCGAGGCGCCGCGCTCGACGTTGTACAGGTCGGGCAGGCCGTAGAGGTGGTTGGCCTCGTGCACGAAGTTGCCGCGCTGCCATATGGCCGAATCGTTGCTGCGTCCGAAGACCAGCGCGGCCGCGCGGAGGGTGTGGCCGCCCGCGCGCAGCCCTTCGAAGGTGTTGGCCTGGGAGACCGTCGGGCGGGCCGGCACGTTGTCGTCGGCGACGACGTACACGAAGTCGGCACCGGCGAAGTCGGTGCCGCGCGCGACGGCGGCGTCGACGGCGTCCTGCACGTAGGCGCGCATCACCTCCGAGCCGATGCCGCGCTCGACGCCGTACGCCGACCAGGGTTTCGGCATCCGCACCCAGCCGCGGGTCGGTTCCAGTTCCAGCCGGTACCTGCCGTACGAGGCGAGGTCCAGGTACCGGTCGCCGTAGTCGGCGAAGAACGCGGCCCGCTCCGGGGCGGAGCCCGCCGCCGGGATGTCCTCGAAGTCGACCATGATCATGATCGCCTTCTTGTGCCCGGTCGGATGGACGAACTCCTCCGTCATCGGCCCCTCGCTGAAGCCGGCCGACCCGGCGATCGCGCAGTCCCCGGAGATGGCCGGAGCCGCGGAACCGTGCTGCGGGTCCAGTGCCATGACCACCGCGGTCAGGGCGGTGGCGGTGGCCACCGCGATGGATCTGCTGCCGGGTATCCGTCTGTGGCCGGCCGCTGCGGACATGGAGAGGCTCCCTCCGGGAAAGGTGTCCCGACGTAGTCACACGGTCACGAAGAGGTGACGTCGGCGCATGCGGAGGGGGGCCGCCCGGGTGAGGTCCGGCCGCAGGCGGCGGACGGGCGGTCCGGCATACTCGGGCAGGTGAGTACGCTTCCCGAGATCCGCACCCTGCCCGTACCGGACGGCCTGGAGGGCGAGCGCGTCGACGCCGCACTGGCCCGCATGTTCGGCTTCTCCCGCACCAAGGCGGCCGAGCTCGCGGCCGGCGGCAAGGTGCGGCTGGACGGTTCGGCGGCCGGCAAGTCCGACCGCGTCAGCGGCGGGGCCTGGATCGAGGTCGAGATGCCCGCTCCGGCCGCTCCGGTGCAGGTGGTCGCGGAGCCTGTGGAGGGCATGGACATCGTGCACGACGACGAGCACGTCGTCGTCGTCGCCAAGCCGGTCGGCGTGGCCGCCCACCCCAGCCCGGGGTGGACCGGGCCCACCGTCATCGGCGGTCTCGCCGCCGCCGGCTACACCATCACCACCTCCGGCGCGGCCGAGCGCCAGGGCGTCGTGCACCGGCTGGACGTCGGCACGTCCGGACTCATGGCCGTCGCCAAGTCGGAGCGGGCGTACACCCTGCTCAAGCAGCAGTTCCGGGAACGCACCGTCGACAAGCGCTACCACGCGCTCGTCCAGGGTCACCCCGACCCGCTCAGCGGCACCATCGACGCGCCGATCGGCCGCCACCCGCAGCACGACTACAAGTGGGCCGTGACCGCCGAGGGCAAGCCGTCGGTCACGCACTACGACCTGATCGAGGCGTTCCGCGCCGCCAGCCTCCTCGACATCAAGCTGGAGACCGGTCGTACTCACCAGATCCGCGTGCACATGTCCGCCCACCGCCACCCCTGCGTCGGCGACCTCACCTACGGCGCCGACCCGACGCTCGCCAAGCGGCTGCGGCTGGGCCGCCAGTGGCTGCACGCCGTGCGGCTCGGCTTCACGCACCCGGCGGACGGCCGCTGGGTGGAGTTCGAGAGCGACTACCCGGACGATCTCGCGCAGGCGCTGGAGACCGTGCGGGCGGAGAGCTCGTAGGAGTGGACCAACTCGCCCTGATCTTCGCCCTGCTGCTCGGGGCGGTCGTCATGGTGCCGGTTGCCGAACGGCTCAGCGTCCCCTCGCCCGTCCTGATGACCCTCGTCGGCGCCGCGCTCGCCGCCGTGCCGGTCGTGCCCGAGATCGAGATCCCGCCCGGCCTCATCCTGCCGCTGGTGCTGCCGCCCCTGCTGTACGCGGCCGCGCAGCGCACCTCGTGGCGCCAGTTCGCGGCCAACGTGCGGCCGATCTTCCTGCTGGCCGTCGCGCTGGTGTTCGTCACCACGGCCGTGGTGGCCGCGGTCGCCCACGCCCTGGTGCCCGGACTGCCGCTCTTCGCCGCCGTCGCGCTCGGCGCTCTCGTCGCCCCGCCCGACCCGGTCGCGGCCACCCAGATCGCCGCCCGGATGGGGCTGCCGCGCCGTCTGGTGTCCATCCTCGAGGGCGAGGGCCTCTTCAACGACGTCACCGCGATCACGCTCTACCACGTGGCCGTCGCCGCCGCCGTCACCGGCAGCTTCTCCTGGCCGGACGCCGCCGGCGACCTGGCCCTGGCCGGCGGCGTGGCCGTCGCCGTGGGCCTCCTGCTCGGCTGGGGCGCCGCGCGGCTGATGTCGTTCCTCGGCGACGCGACGCTGCAGACCGGCCTCACCCTGCTGGTGCCGTTCGTGTCGTACGTGCTCGCCGAGGAGTTGCACGGGTCCGGCGCGCTCGCCGTCCTCGTCACCGCGCTCTACCTCGCCTCCGGGCGCGCCGCGGACGCCGACGACGTCTCCGGCCGGCTCGCCGGCCAGAGCTTCTGGTCGGTGATCGACACCCTGGTCACCGGCGTCGCCTTCGGCCTCATCGGCCTGGAGCTCCAGCCGGTCGCCTACGCCGTGGGCGACGAGTGGCGCGCGCTGCTGCCCGCCGCGGCGGCGGTCGTCGCCGCGGTCGTCGTCGTCCGGCTGCTGTGGCTGCTGCCCGCGTCCTGGCTCGCCCGCCGTCTCCACCACCGGCGCGACCTGGACGAGGACATCCCGGTGAGCTGGCGGGAGACCACCGTGGTGTGGTGGTCCGGGATGCGCGGCGTCGTCTCCGTCGCGCTGGCCCTCGCCGTCCCCTTCACCGTCGACGGCGGTGGCGACTTCCCGAAACGGGACGCGATCCTCTTCCTCACCTTCGCCGTCGTGCTGGCCACCCTGCTGGTGCAGGGCCTCAGTCTGCCGTGGCTGGTGAAACGGCTCCACGTACGGGCCGACACGGCCGCCGAACGGGAGCAGGAACGCCTGCTCGCCGCCCGCTGCACGAAGGCCGCGAAGCGGCGCCTCCGCGAGATCCAGGAAGCGGAGGACGAGCTTCCCGAGGACGTGATCGAGGCGCTCACCAAACGCGCGTACGACATCGGGGTGCGCATCTCGCCCGACCTGCTGGACGAGGAACGCCACGAGGGGCAGGCCCGGCGGGTACGCCGGCTCCGGCACATCCACCGGCTGCAGGCCGAGTTGCTGTCCGCCGCACGGCACGAGGTGGTCGCGGCGCGCAATGAGCCCGGAGTCGACCCGGAGGTCGTCGACCGTGTCCTCCACCAGCTCGACGTCCGCAGCTTCCGCGGCCACGGCGGCGGGCGCGCGTAGCGCGCCCGCCGGGCCGCTGCGCCTGGGTTCAGACCTCGGGGGAGCCGTCGCCGTCCGGGGATCCGCCGCGGGCCCCCTGCGCCGGTACGGCGCTGCGGGGCGCGGCCCCGTCCGGGCGGGCGTGCCCCGCCCCCAGGGCCGGGGCGGTCGCGATCCGCGGCAGGGCGTACGGGTGCTCGCGCCGGACCCAGTCCAGCAGCTCCTCCCGCACCCCGCACTGCAGCGTCCACCAGTCGTCGGTGTCCTTCGCCGACATGGCGGCCCGCACCTGGATCGTCGTGGGCGTGGTGTCCGTGACGACGAGGCTCCACGTACGCCGGTCCCAGTCGTCGCGGGTCTCCAGCAGTTCCCGCAGGTACTCCCGGAGGGCCTTGACCGGTGTCGCGTGGTCGAGGTGCAGGTAGACCGTGCAGGTCAGTTCCGTGCCGCCGCGCGACCAGTTCTCGTACGGCTTGCTGTTGAAGTACGAGACCGGCATGGTCAGCCGGCGGTCGTCCCAGATGCGTACGGTCAGGAAGGCGAGGCTGATCTCCTCCACGACGCCCCACTCGCCCTCGACGACCACGGTGTCGCCGATCTTCACCGACGAGCCGAAGGCGACCTGGAGGCCGGCGAAGAGGTTGCCCAGCATCGACTGGGCGGCGACACCGGCGACGATGCCGATGACGCCCGCCGAGGCCAGCAGCGACGCGCCGAGCGCCCGCATGCCGGGGAAGAGCACCAGGATCGCGACGGACCCCGCGACGGTCGCGATCAGGAACGTTGCCACCCGCTGGATCATCGTGAGCTGGGTGCGGAAGCGGCGGATGCGCCGCGGGTCCCGGGTGTTGGCGGCGAACCGGGTCAGCGAGGTCTCGGCGATCGCGGAGGCGATGCGCACCGCGAGCCACACCGTGCCGGCCACCGTCACCAGCGCCAGGCACTTGAGGACGACCTTGTCGTGGTCGGTGTCGATGCCCGACCAGCCGTAGGTGGCCTGGAAGACGCCGGTGACCAGCACCACCTGGAGCGGGATGCGGCAGCCGCGCAGCAGCCCCCACAGCGGCGTCTCGGGGTGTCTGCGGTCCGCGGCGTGCAGCAGGCGGTCGACGACCCAGCCGACCAGCAGGGTCAGCGCGACCGTGCAGCCGATCACGATGAGCGGACGCAGCAGGGCCTCCATGAAGGACGCAGCTCCTCTCCTCGGCGGACTCGGACGGTTCGGGCCGGGCGCCCGCAGGGCGGGCCGACCGTCGTCCCGACGGTCGAAACGCTAGCTGGCAGGATGAGAATGTACGAAGTCGCATGCCTGTGGGAAGAGACACGATCGTGGCAACCGTCCTGCTGTTCCACTCCGTCCACGGGCTGCGGCCCGCCGTTCACGCCGCCGCGGACCGGCTGCGTGAGGCCGGTCACACGGTGCACGTCCCGGACCTGTACGACGGCCGGGTCGCCGGAAGCGTCGAGGACGGCCGTGACATCGAGGAAGCGATCGGCCACGAGGAACTGCTGAAGCGGGCCGTGACCGCCGCCGCGCCGCACTCCGAGGACGGCCTCGTCTACGCCGGGTTCTCGCTCGGCGCGGCTCTCGCCCAGAACCTCGCGCTCGCCGACGCGAAGGCCCGCGGCCTGCTTCTGCTGCACGGCACCTCCGACCTGCCGGACGACGCGGGGGTCGACGACCTGCCCGTGCAGCTGCACGTCGCCGACCCCGACCCGTTCGAGACGCACGACTGGCTGAACGCCTGGTACCTGCGGATGCGGCGGGCCGGGGCCGACGTCGAGGTGTTCCGCCACCGCGGCGCCGGGCACCTCTACACCGATCCCGAGCTGCCCGACCACGACGCGGAGGCGGCCGAGGCGACGTGGCGCACCGCCCTGGGTTTCCTGGCGGACGTCGCCCCGGCCTGATCCCGCTGCCGGCGGCGTCAGGCCACCGGGTCGTCCGTACGCTCCAGGCGTCCGCCGCCCGCCGGCTTGCGGTACGAGCGCAGGTGCTGCGTCCCCGTGCCGGCGTCGGTCTTGTCGCCGATCGCGTAGTAGTCCATCTGCGCCCGCTCGGCGGTGAGGTCGAGCACGCCGTACCCGTGGGAGTCCATGTCCACCCACCGCACGTGCCGGTTGGCGGCCTTGACCGCCACCTCCGCGACCGTGGAGACGGTGTGCGGCGGGGCGTGCACGATGTCGTCGACGTTGTCCGAGGTCACCGAGGACACGACGAACTCGGCGGCCACCGGCTCGTCCCACGGGTAGGTCGCGGCCTCCACGGGCACGTCGTTGGCGAGGTGCATGTGGATGTCGCCGGTGAGGAACACCGTGCCGTCGATGCCGTTGTCGCGGAGGTGGGCGAGGAGTTCGCGGCGGTCGTCGGTGTAGCCGTCCCACTGGTCGACGTTCACCGCGAGCCCGCCCGCCGGGATGCCGAGCAGTTGCGCCAGCGGGCGCAGCAGGTAGGCGGGCACCGACCCGAAGGCGATGGGGGAGATCATCACGGAGGTGCCGACCATCCGCCAGGTCGCCTCGGACGCGCTGAGCCCGGCTTTCAGCCAGTCCAGCTGCCGCCGCCCGGTCATCGTGCGCTCGGGGTCGTCGATGACGTCGCCGTCGCCCAGGGACGGCTGCGCGTCCCGGAACGACCGCAGGTCCAGCAGGTGCAGGTCCGCCAGCCGGCCGAAGCGCAGCCGCCGGTAGGTGGTGCCCTCGGTGGCCGGACGCACCGGCATCCACTCGAAGTACGCCTGCTTGGCGGCCCGTACGCGCGCCGCCCAGTCGCCCTCCGCGCCGGGCGTGTGGTTCTCCGCGCCCCCGGACCAGGCGTCGTTGGCGAACTCGTGGTCGTCCCAGATGGCGATGAGCGGGTGGGCGGCGTGCATCGCCTGGAGGTCGGCATCGGTCTTGTAGTGCCCGTGGCGGGCCCGGTAGTCGGAGAGGCTCAGCACCTCGTGGGTGGGGAAGATCTCGCGGATCTTGTCCTCTTCGAGCGGGTACTCGCCGGTGCCGTACTCGTAGACGTAGTCCCCGAGGTGGACCACGGCGTTCAGGTCGTTGCGGGCGGCCAGGTGCCGGTAGGCGGCGAACCAGCCGCTCTCCCAGTTGGCGCACGAGACCGTGGCGAAGCGGAGGTTGCCCGCGGTGGCGTCGGCCGCGGGCGCGGTGCGGGTGCGGCCGGCGGGTGAGGTGGCGCCCCCGGCGGTGAAGCGGAACCAGTAGGTGGTGTCCGGGCGGAGGCCGCGTACGTCGGCCTTGACGGTGTGGTCGGTGGCGGCGGACGTGGTCGCCGTGCCCTCGGCCGCCAGGGAGGCGAAGGCGTCGTCCTCGGCGACCTGCCACCGCACCTCGGTGGCCGCGCCGCGTCCGGAGCCGGGTGTCGCGTCGGGGGAGGGGGTCAGCCGGGTCCACAGCAGTACGCCGTCGGGCAGCGGGTCGCCGGAGGCGACACCGTGCCGGAAGGCGGGGCCCTGGGCCGCCCGGGCCGGCCCGGATATGCCGAGCCCGAGCGGCAGCAGCGCGGCGGATGCGGCACCCGCGGCGACGACGGTACGCCGCCGGGGTGCGTGCGCGCGGGATGCAACGGATCTGCGGGGAGTGGTGCTCTCTGCGTCAGTCACGCCCGCAGACGTTACCGTCCGGTACGACCAACGGGCAGGCCGCCTCGAGAAGTTGGCCTGCCCGTCACCGTCACGTCAGAAGCTGCCGGCGCTGCTCCCCGGCCTCTCAGCCGTGGTCGTGGCCGTCGCCTTCGCTGTGGCCGTCTCCCGCGTCACCTCCGCCGTCACCGCCGCTGCCGCCGTCGCCGCCACCGAGCTTCTCCTCGATCAGCGAGGTGAACTGCTGCGGCATCATGGGCGGGCTCTGGCCGTCGACGGTCAGCTTCTCACCGTCCAGCTTCAGGGTGGGGGTGCCCTGGATCTTCTCGTCCTGGAACTTCTGCGAGATGTTCATGGCCCAGGCGTCGTAGGTGCCGTTCTCGACGGCCTTCTCGAAGTCCTCGTTGCCCTTCAGGCCGTCGACGTCCTTCGCCAGCTTGATCAGGTAGGCGTCGTCGCCGAACTTGTCGTCGGCCTCCTCCGGGTGGCCGTCCTTGGAGAACAGGACCTCCTTGTAGGCCATGAAGGCCTCGGGGCTCTCGTTCAGCGCCGCGCCCAGGGCGCTCAGGGAGTTCTTCGAGCCGGTGCCACTGAAGGTCGGGTTGTCGTCGATGAAGGTGCCGAAGGTGTACGAGAGCTTGTAGTCCCCGTCCTCCATGCCCTTCTTCACCGTCTCGCCGACGTTCTGCTCGAAGCCGGCGCAGACCGGGCAGCGCATGTCCTCGTAGATGGCGAGGGTGTGCTCGGCCTTCTTGTCACCGATGACGATCTCGGTGCCGCCCTTGCCCGAGCTGTTGGCGGGCGCCTTGTAGGTCACGCCGTCGGCGGAGGCGCCGGGGCCCTCCTTGGCGACCTGGGTCGCCGTCTCCCAGTGGCCCTCGCCACCGGTCAGGTTGGTGACGGCCCAGCCGATGCCGCCAGCCAGCGCGAGCACGGCCACGATGCCGCCGCTGATCGCCAGCGTGCGGCGCATCTTCTCCTTCTTGGCCTGCTTCTCGCGCTCGATGCGCAGCCGCTCGCGGGCGGCGCGCTTGGCTTCCTGGCTGTTGCGCTTGCTCATGTCGGGTTCTCCGTGCGTGGTGGGGGTGGTTTGCGGACGTGCGCCGGTCAGGCCGCGAGGGCCGGAGCGACGGGCGGTCCGCGCCGCAGCACGGAGTGGAGGAGCAGGGGGAGCGGGCGCGACGCGGGTACGGCGGCCGCGTGCCGCGGGCGTGCGGGAGCGGCCGGCGGCACCGGGCGGGCGCGGACGGCCAGCAGCAGCGGCCGGAACGCGGTGGCCGCCGCCGCGCGCAGCAGCCGCGCCACCGCGGCCTCGCCGCGGCGCAGCCAGCCGGCGGCGGCGAGGCCGACGGCGACGTGCGCGGCGAGCAGCAGCCAGGGAGAGCCCTGCTGGAGTGCTCCGCCGAGACCGGTGCCGCCGGAGGCGGCCACCTGGGCCAGCGGAGTGCCGACCTCGCCCCCCGCGCACAGCACGTCGATCCCGACCGAACGCAGCGGGCCGGTCACCGGCCCGCCGCCGGGGCCGTAGCAGGCGTGCCGGCCGTTGGTGAAGACGGTGTCGGCGAACAGCTCCAGCGGGATCAGCAGCGCCGCGATGCGCCAGAAGCCGCGCTCCCGGCCGGCGAGGGCGAAGGCGACCAGGAACACCGCGACGCCGATCACGCCGAGGGTCACCGGCGGCACGGGGGAGCCGGACAGCAGCACGTGGGCGCCGCTGGACAGCGCGACGCACAACGCGGTGAAGACCGCGGCGCGCGTGGCGCGGAGTCCCGTCGTCGTCCCTGTGGTCGCCAAGTCCATCGCGGCCCGAGTGTGCCACGCCGAGGCGTAAAGCGGCACTAAAACGGTCCGGCTCAGGGCCTTCCCTTACAGGCCCGGAATGCGTCCGTTACGGAACAGGTCGACGAAGATCCGGTGGTCACGGCGCGTGCGCGCGCCGTAGTCGTGGGCGAAGTCCACGAGCATCCGCGCGAAGCCCTCCCCGTCCGAGCCGATCACGGCGTCGATGGCGCGCTCGGTGGAGAAGGGGACGAGGGAGTGGCCGGACTCGTCGACGTCCGCCGCTGCGTGCATCGCGGCGGTGGCGGCGCCCAGGTCGGTCACCACGCGCGCGATCTCCTCGGGCGAGTCCAGGTCCGACCAGTCCAGGTCGACGGCGTACGGGGAGACCTCCGCCACCAGCTGGCCGGTGCCGTCCAGCTCCGTCCAGCCCAGCCAAGGGTCGGAGTTGGCCTGCAGGGCGCGCTGCGAGATCACCGTGCGGTGGCCCTCGTGCGTGAAGTAGCCGCGGATCTCCGGGTCGGTGATGTGCCGGGACACGGCCGGGGTCTGGGCCTGCTTCATGTAGATCACCAGGTCGTTCTCCAGCGCGTCGCTGTGGCCCTCCAGCAGCACGTTGAACGAGGGGAGGCCGGCGCTGCCGATGCCGACCCCGCGGCGCCCGACCACGTCCTTGACCCGGTAGGCGTCCGGCCGGAAGTGCATGCCGGGCGGCAGGGTGTCCAGGTAACGGTCGAAAGCCTCCAGGACCCGGGAGCGGGTCGCCGAGTCCAGCGCGACCGCGCCGCCGCCGGGGGCGAACCGGCGCTCGTGGTCGCGGATCTCGGTCATGGTGTCCAGCAGGCCGAAGCGGGTGTTCGCGCGGGCCGCGTGCAGCGCGGCCAGGACCGGCCCCTCGGCGGTGTCCAGGGTGAGGGAGGGGACGTCCTCGTCCTTGGCGCCGGTGGCCAGGGCGTGCGTCCGCTCCCGGTACGCGCGGGCGTACGTCCGCACCAGCTCCGTGATCTGCCCGTCGCTGAGCGCCTTGGCGTAGCCGAGCAGCGCCACCGAGGCCGCGAAGCGCTTCACGTCCCAGGTGAAGGGGCCGACGAACGCCTCGTCGAAGTCGTTGACGTTGAAGACCAGCCGGCCGTTGGCGTCCATGTAGGTGCCGAAGTTCTCGGCGTGCAGGTCGCCGTGGATCCACACCCGGCTCGTCCGCTCGTCCAGGAACGGGCCGCTCTCCTTCTCCGCGTCGAGGTCGGCGTAGAAGAGGCAGGCGGTGCCCCGGTAGAACGCGAACGCGGATCCGGCCATCTTGCGGAACTTGACCTGGAAGGCCGCCGGGTCCGCGGCGAGCAGCTCCCCGAACGCCGCGTCGAAGACCTCGAGGATCCGCTCGCCGCGTGCCTCTTCGTCCGCGCCGGTCTGCTGGCTTGTCATGTCACTCGCCCCTTCTGCTGCGCGCGCCCTGTCGGCGGTGTCCTCGTGCAAGCGTAGGTGCGGGGACCCGCTTCCGTCCCCGGACACCCGGGCCGGGCCGGGTGTCCGGGGACGGGTCTCCGGGAGGCGCGGGCGCCTTCCGCGTAGCGTCGCGTCGGGCGTTGTCAGTGGTGGCCCGTAGACTCCTCAATCGCCCCAGAAGACCCGCCCAGGACCCGCGCCGGAGGTGGCCCGCCCCGTGTCAGAGCAGCCGTTCACCCATCTGCATGTGCACACGCAGTACTCGCTCCTGGACGGCGCCGCGCGTCTGAAGGACATGTTCTCGGCGTGCAACGAGATGAACATGTCGCACATCGCGATCACCGACCACGGCAACCTGCACGGCTCGTACGACTTCTTCCACCAGGCGCAGGCCGCCGGCGTCACCCCCGTGATGGGCATCGAGGCGTACCTGGCCCCGGAGTCGCGCCGGAACCTGCGTCCGGTGAAGTGGGGCACCCCGCATCAGAAGCGGGACGACGTCTCCGGTAACGGCGCCTACACCCACATGACCATGTGGGCGCGGAACAGCACGGGTCTCTACAACCTCTTCCGCGCCCAGTCGCGGGCCGGTCTGGAGGGTTTCTTCCGCAAACCGCGGATGGACCGCGAGCTGCTGGCCGAGTACGCGGACGGCCTGATGGCCACGACCGGCTGCCCGTCGGGCGAGGTGAGCACCCGTATCCGTCTCGGTCAGATGGACGAGGCGCTGAAGGCGGCCGGCGAGTACCAGGACATCTTCGGCAAGGAGAACTTCTTCGTCGAGCTGATGGACCACGGCATCGACATCGACAAGCGGGCGCGGGCCGGCCTCGAGGAGATCGCCCGCAAGCTCGACGCGCCGTTCGTGGTCACCAACGACTCGCACTACACCTACGAGCGGGAGGCCAGCGCGCACGACACGCTGCTGTGCATCCAGACCGGCTCCAACCTCTCCGACCCGGACCGGTTCAGCTTCGACGGCGCGGGCTACTTCCTCAAGTCCGCCGCCGAGATGTACGCGATCGACAACTCCGACGCCTGGCAGGAGGGCTGCCTCAACACGCAGCGGCTCATCGCCGACCGGGTCGACACCACAGGCATGTTCGCCAAGCGCGACCTGATGCCCCGGTTCGACGTCCCGCAGGGGTACGACGAGGTCTCCTGGTTCCAGGAGGAGGTCCGCCGCGGCATGGCCCGCCGCTACCCGTCCGGCGTTCCCGAGGACCGCCAGGCCCAGGCGGACTACGAGATGAAGGTCGTCATCGACATGGGCTTCCCCGGGTACTTCCTGGTGGTCGCCGACTTCATCATGTGGGCCAAGAACAACGGCATCGCCGTCGGCCCCGGCCGCGGCTCCGCGGCCGGTTCGATCGTGTCCTACGCCATGGGCATCACCGACCTCGACCCGATCGAGCACGGGCTGATCTTCGAGCGGTTCCTCAACCCCGAGCGCGTCACCATGCCCGACGTCGACATCGACTTCGACGAGCGCAGGCGCGGCGACGTGATCCGCTACGTCACCGAGAAGTACGGCGCCGACAAGGTGTCCATGATCGGCACCTACGGCACCATCAAGGCGAAGGCCGCCATCAAGGACGCCTCCCGCGTGCTGGGCTACCCGTACGCGATGGGCGACCGCATCACCAAGGCCATGCCGGCAGACGTGCTGGGCAAGGGCATCCCGCTCTCCGGCATCACCGACAAGGACCACCCGCGCTACAGCGAGGCCGGCGAGGTCCGCGGGATGTACGAGAACGAGCCGGACGTCACCAAGGTCATCGACGCCGCCCGGGGCATCGAGGGCCTGGTCCGGCAGATGGGCGTGCACGCCGCCGGCGTCATCATGTCCAGCGAACGCCTCATCGACCACGTGCCGGTGTTCTCCCCGAAGAACGACGGGACGGTCGTCACCCAGTGGGACTACCCCAGCTGTGAGGCCCTCGGCCTGCTCAAGATGGACTTCCTGGGCCTGCGGAACCTCACGATCATGGACGACGCCGTCAAGCTCATCAAGAAGAACAAGGGCGTCGAACTCACCCTGCTCGACCTGACGCTGGACGACCCCAAGACCTTCGAACTGCTCTGCCGCGGCGACACGCTCGGCGTCTTCCAGTTCGACGGCGGGCCGATGAGGTCGCTGCTGCGGCTGATGAAGCCGGACAACTTCGAGGACATCTCCGCCGTCTCGGCCCTCTACCGGCCCGGCCCCATGGGCATGAACTCGCACATCAACTACGCCCTGCGGAAGAACGGCCAGCAGGAGATCACCCCGATCCACCCGGAGCTGGAGGAGCCCCTCAAGGAGGTCCTCGGCATCACCTACGGCCTGATCGTCTACCAGGAGCAGGTGCAGAAGGCCGCCCAGGTCCTCGCCGGCTACTCCCTCGGACAGGCCGACCTGCTGCGCCGCGCCATGGGCAAGAAGAAGCAGGAGGTCCTGGACGCCGAGTTCGTCAACTTCCAGAAGGGCGCCCGCGACAAGGGCTACACCGACGAGGCGATCCAGGCCGTGTGGGACGTGCTGGTCCCCTTCGCCGGGTACGCCTTCAACAAGGCCCACTCCTCGGCGTACGGGCTGGTCACCTACTGGACGGCGTACCTCAAGGCCAACTACCCGGCCGAGTACATGGCGGCGCTGCTCACCTCGGTGCGCGACGACAAGGACAAGTCGGCGATCTACCTCAACGAGTGCCGCAAGATGGGCATCAAGGTGCTCCCGCCGGACGTCAACGAGTCCGACGCCAACTTCACGCCGCAGGGCGACGACACCATCGTCTTCGGCCTCACGGCCGTCCGGAACGTCGGCAACAACGTCGTCGACTCGATCGTGCGGTGCCGGAAGGCGAAGGGGAAGTACTCCTCCTTCCCCGACTTCCTCGACAAGGTCGAGGCCGTGGTGTGCAACAAGCGCACCGTCGAATCGCTCATCAAGGCCGGGGCGTTCGACGAGATGGGCCACACCCGGAAGGGCCTCACCGCCCACTTCGAAACCATGATCGACAACGTCGTGCAGGTGAAGCGGAAGGAGGCGGAGGGCCAGTTCGACCTCTTCGGCGGCATGGGCGACGACACCGCCGACGACACTCCCGCCTTCGGCCTGGACGTGGAGTTCTCCGACATCGAGTGGGACAAGACCTACCTGCTCGCCCAGGAGCGGGAGATGCTCGGCCTGTACGTCTCCGACCACCCCCTCTTCGGTCTGGAGCACGTCCTCAACGACAAGGCCGACGCCGCCATCGCCCAGCTCACCGGCGGCGACTACTCCGACGGCTCGATCGTCACCATCGGCGGCATCATCTCCGGCCTCCAGCGGAAGATGACCAAGCAGGGCAACGCCTGGGCCATCGCCACGGTCGAGGACCTGGCCGGCTCCCTCGACTGCATGTTCTTCCCCGCGACGTACCAGCTCGTCTCGACCCAGCTCGTCGAGGACGCCGTGGTCTTCGTCAAGGGCCGCCTCGACAAACGGGAGGACGTCCCCCGGCTGGTGGCCATGGAGCTGATGGTCCCCGACCTGAGCGAGGCCTCCGCCAACGCGCCGGTGACCCTCACCATCCCCACGGTGAAGATCACGCCGCCGCTGGTCGAGAAACTGGGCGAGGTGCTGACCCACCACCGCGGCCACACCGAGGTCCGGGTCCGTCTCCAGGGCGCCCGCAAGACCACGGTCCTGCGCCTCGACCGCCACCGCGTCACCGTCGACCCCGCCCTCTTCGGCGACCTCAAGCAGCTCCTGGGCCCCGCCTGCCTCACGGGCTGACGCCCTCGTCCCCCCGGCGCGCCGGTCCGTCACCCCCCTGCCGGACCGGCACCCCCGCCGGATTCCCGGCCTCTTGGGCCCCGCGAGGCATGGGCTCAGGCGAAGGGGCCGGTGGGGGTGAAGGCGTGGTGGGCGAAGCGTTCGCCGATGAGCCGGTGGGTGGCGGCGTCGGGGTGGAGGCCGTCCGGCAGGGGGTGAGCGGCGGCGTCGGACGCGCCGTACAGGGTGAGGCCGTCGAGGTGGTGCAGGTGGGGGTCTTCGGCGGCGCGTTGCCGCACGATGCCGGCCAGTTCGTCGCGGATGACGCGCAGCGTCAGCTTCCCGTCCGCGACCCCGGCGGGGTCGCCGGTGGACACGAAGGCGAGGCGCCCTTCGGCGAGCGCCGCGAGGTCGAAGGCGCCCGGCCCCGGGGTGTCCTCGTGCATCGGGCAGTGCAGCGGCGAGACGACCAGCAGGGGCGTGGTGGGGTGGCCGTCGCGGATCGTGTCGAGGAAGCCGTGCACCGCCGGAGTGAAGGCCCGCAGCCGCATCAGGTCGAGATTGACCAGGTTGATGCCCAGCTTGAGGCTGATCAGGTCGGCGGGGGTGTCCCGGACGGCGCGGGCGGTGAACGGGTCGAGCAGGGCGCTGCCGCTCAGCCCGAGGTTGGTCAGCTCCACACCGCCGATCGAGGCGGCGAGGGCCGGCCAGGTGGTGGTGGGGCTCGCCGCCTCGGAACCGTGGCTGATGGAGCTGCCGTGGTGCACCCACCCCCGGCGGCCCCGGTCGGGGAGGGGCGCGACGGGTGCGTCGGTGCGCAGGGCGAGGAGTTCGGTGATCTCGTTGTGCGGCAGCCAGATCTCGACGTCCTTCATGGTGCCGGGCAGGCCGGTGAAGCGGAGCGTTCCGGGTGCGCCGGGCAGGTGCTCGGCCGCTCCGGTCGACATGTCGATACGGACGACGTGGCCTCCGGCCACGCTCGCGCGGTCGGTGAGACGTCCGTCCACGAGCAGGTCGTACACCCCGTGCGGGCGGTCGGGGGCGCCCGCGTACTGCCGTCTGGTGGGCAGCGTCTCCAGCTCGACGGCTGTGGCGCGCGTGCGGAACGCCAGCCGTACGCCGGAGGGTTGGGCCTCGGCCATCGCCAGCTGAGGGTCGGCGCACTGCGCGCGGGCACGTGCGGGCAGCCGGTGCGGCAGCACGCCGTGCGGGGTGCGTTCCAGATCGAGCGCGCCGCGCAGGAGACCGGCGGTGACGGGCGTGGTGATCCAGGCGTGTCCGGGGTTCATGGTGTCGTCGTCCCGTTCGGTGCGTTCCGCGCGTGGCGGGGGAGGGGCGTGTCAGGGAGCGGGAGTGTGGCGCAGCAGGGCGTCGAGGCGGTCCACGATCCAGCGCCAGGATTCCTGCGGGTCGGGCGCGCTGTGGTCGAAGCCGCCGGCCAGTTCGAGGCTGACGTAGCCGTGGAAGACGCCGCCCAGCAGACGGACGGCGTGTGTCTCGTCGGGCTCGGCGAGGTCGTAGCCGCGCAGCAGGGCGCGCATCATCTGCGCGTGCCGCACTCCCGCGCTCGCCGCGGCCGTCTCCGGGTCGAGGGGCAGGCGGGCCGCGGTGTAGCGGCCGGGGTGCTCGCGTGCGTAGGCGCGGTAGACGTCGGCGAACGCGGTCAGCGCGTCCCGGCCGGCGCGTCCGGCGAGCGCGTCGGCGGCCCGGTCGGCCATCTCCTCCAGGGCGAGCAGCGCGATGCCGGTCCTGAGGTCCTGCGAGTTCCTCACGTGGGAGTACAGGCTGGCGACCTTGACGTCGAACCGCCGGGCGAGCGCCGTGAGCGTCACCTGCTCGAAGCCGGCTTCGTCGGCCAGCTCCGCCCCCGCGCGGATCAGGCGCTCGGCGGTCAGTCCTCTGCGCGGCACAGAAGCCCTCCAACCTTCTTTCATATGGTCGTTGCCTAAGGTATTTAGGCAACGACCATATCAGGGCTGGAGAGAGAGGGGGTGAAGCCGGTGGCCGGTGGTGAAGGGCCTTCCTCGGCGGCGTCAGCCCTCGGTGTGGAGGTACACGCCGTGGGAGCCGCCGGCCTGGTCGTTGGCCGGTCCACGGTCTCGGGCGCGAAACGGAGCACGGCCCCGGTGTCGGCCCCGGCCCCGGTCCTGGAGCCGGTGTCGCCGGAGCTGCCGGAGGAGCAGACGGGGACGAGCAGTGCCGCCGCGAGGAGCAGCCCGCAGCGGAGAGGGTGCGCGTGACGCATTACCGACCCCGGACGGCCGCACGTCGCCAGCGGCAGCGGTGACCGCACCGTACGGCTGTGGGACGTCGCGGAACCCGCCTCGGCCGAACCGCTGGGACAGCCGCTGACCGGCCATGTCGACACCGTCACCACCGTCGCCTTCAGCCCCGGCGGAACCACCCTGGCCTCCGCGGGTACGACCTGACGGCAGGCCTGTGACCCTGGACGCGGACCGGGCCGCGGACACGGTGTGCGCCACCAGGGTGAGCGCGCCCGCGCCCGCCCGCGCGACCCGGTGCCCGGCGGCGTCCCTCGCCTAGCGTCGGCGGGATGAACCTCGGACGGGTCCGCAGCGCCGGCCTGCTGCACGTGACCGACCACGCCGCGCACCGCGGCACGGGGGAGCGCGCCGGTCCGCGGGACGTGCCCCCGGGGGCGGTGCTCACCACAGGCTGCGCCGCGCTGTTCCTGCTCGGCGTCAACACCACGGCCATCAACGCCGCCCTGCCTGCGATCGCCGGGGACCTGGACATCGGCGCCACCGCCCTGGGCTGGGCGGTGGGCATCTACATGCTGGTCGTCGCCGCCCTGGTGGTGGTCGGCGGGCGGCTCGGCGACATGCTCGGCCAGCGCACCGTCCTGACCGCGGGTCTGCTGGTCTTCGCGGTCGGCGCGGTCCTCGTCGCCGTCTGCACCGCGACGCCGCTGCTGCTGGTCGGCAGGTTCGTCCAGGGGGTGGGCGCCGCGCTGATGATGCCCGGCACGATGGCCGTGCTGCGGCTGGCGTACCCGCCCGAGCGGCAGGGCTTCGCGCAGGGAGTGTGGGGTGCGGTCGCCGGGATCGCGTTCGCCGTCGGCCCGCTGATCGGGGGCGTGCTCACCGACGAACTCTCCTGGCGCTGGGTGTGGTGGGGGAGCGCGCTGTGGGCCGTGCTGGTGACCGTCGCCGGCCAGTACGCGCTGCGCGGGCTGCCCGGCCGGGAACCCTGGACCGGGCTGGACGTCCCCGGGGCGCTGCTGCTCGCGGTGGCGCTGCCGGCCCTCGTCCTCGCCTTCCAGCAGATCCCGGTGTGGGGCGCCGGGTCGCCCGCTGTCGTCGCCGCCTTCGTGGTGGCGGCGGTGGGACTGGTCGCCCTCGTCGCGGTGGAGTCGCGGCGCCGCTCACCGCTGCTGCACCTGCGCCTGCTGAGGGAACCCGCCCTGATCGCGGCCTGCCTCGGCACCTGCGTCAACGCCCTGTTCCTCATCGGCCTGCTGTACTTCTTCAACCTCTACGCCCAGGCCCAGGCCGCCCTCGACTACTCGGCCCTCCTCGCCAGCGCCGCGCTCCTGCCGTACGGGGCCTGCGTGTTCGCCGCGTCCCTGCTCATCGGCCGGCTCTGCGACCGCGTGGGCTTCCGGCTGCCGGTGGCCGGCGGCCTCGTCTGCGCCGCGGTGGGCGCGTTGCTGCTGGCCCGCACCGACGCCGCCACCGGCTACGCGGAGCTGTGGCCCGCCACGGCCGTCCTCGGCATCGGTGTGGGCATCACCCTCTCGTCCCCCTCCGGCGCCGGGCTGCGCGCCCTTCCGCCGCAGCACGCGGGGGAGGGCGCGGGCATCATCAACGTGGTGCGCTACCTCGCCGCCGCGCTCGTCGTCTCCATCGGCACCCTGGTGTTCCTCTCCACGGGCGCCGCTCGGCTGAACGCGCGGCTGGCCGAGGCCGGTGTGCCCCCGCGCGACGACGCGCGGGTGGACCGGCTGCTGACGGGGGTCGGCGAACGTCTCAGCGTCGTCGAACAGGGCCTCGGCCCGGCGGCACGGCAGGCCGTCCGCGAGGGTGCCGCCGCCGGCATCGCGCACGGCTTCGCCACGGTGATGCTCTGGCTGGGGGCGCTGACGCTGCTGTCGATCCCCGCGTGGCTGCTGCTGGTGCGCACGTCCCGGCGCTGACTCCGGCCCTGCCCGGCCGCACTGCGCCACCCGACCGGACCGGGGCGGCAGATGTCGGGTGCGGAGCGTCCTGGCGCCCGTAGCTTCGACAGCGGAAAAGGAGGGGGATCAGGGTGCTGGAGCGGTGGAACGCGGCCATGGAGCACGTCGAGCAACGCCTCGGCGAGAGCCCCGGGGAGCCGGTCGAGGCGGGCGAACTCGCCCGGCTCACCGCGACGTCGGAGTACCACTTCCGGCGGATGTTCTCCGCGCTGGCCGGGATGCCGCTGTCCGTCTACGTGCGCCGCCGCAGGCTCACCCTCGCGGGCGCGGAGGTGCTCGCCGGACGGGAGAGCCTGCTCGACATCGCCGTCCGCCACGGGTACGGCTCGGGCGAGGCGTTCGCCCGCGCCTTCCGCGCCCAGCACGGCGTGGGCCCGGCGGACGCCCGCCGGCGCGGCGCCGCACTCGAGGCACAGCCCCGGATGACCTTCCGCCTCGTCGTCGAAGGGAGCAGCAGCATGCGGTACCGGATCGTGGACAAGCCCGCCTTCCGTTTGGTGGGCCCCGGCACCCGGGTCCCGCTGGTGCACGAGGGGATGAACCCGGCCATCGTGGAGTTCGTCCGGGGCATCGACCCGGCGGTCCTGGAAAGCCTGGCGGGCCTGTCCGACCAGGAGCCCCGCGGCATCGTCTCCGCGAGCCACAACGTGCCCGAAGGACGCCGGGAGGGCGGCGAACTCGACTACCACCACGGAGTGGTGACCACCGCCGAGCCGCCTCGGGGCGTGGACGCCCTGGAGGTCCCCGCGGGCACGTGGGCGGTTTTCGAGAGCTCGGGCGAGTTCCCGAAGGCGCTCCAGCACCTGTGGCGGGACGTCTTCACCCAGTGGTTCCCGTCCAACCCCTACCGGAGCCGCCCCGGCCCGGAGATCAGCGCCACCCGCCTCTCCCCGGACGGCACCCACGCCGACGCGGAACTCTGGATCCCGGTCGAGCCGGACTGACGGCCGTCCGGTGTCCGCGTGGCGCGCCCCCGCGAGGCGGTGCGAGCGTCCCGGCGCGGCCGGTGACCGGGATTGCCGGGAGTGCTCGTAGTACGGGGAGTGCCGGGCACGCACGGGAGGGAGGGCGCACCCCGGAGTGCGCCCTCCCTCCCGTCCACCCGCTGGTCCACGCAGCGGAGCGGGTTCCGTCAGTTGTGGCCGAACGAGGGCTTCTTGCCCTTCCGCGCGATGTCCGCCGGCGAACCCGTCTGCTCCCGCGCGTCGGAGCCCTTCTGGCCCTGCTCCGGGGCGCGCTCCGCACCCTGCTTCTGCGCCCGACTCCGGTCCTGCTTCTTCTGCTTGGCCATGATCGCCTCCAGGTGATCCGTGGGGTAAGGCCGGAATCAGAGTTGCATGTCGCTACAGAAGCCGCATTTCGGGCAATCACCATGAGTGAGGCTGATCCGTGTCCTCCGCCACGCCGATGATCGGGGCGGGGCTGTCAACCACCGCGCCGTCGGGCAGACTCAAGGGGACCGTGCTGGGGAAGAAGGTGGAACGTGGACCGCTGCGTCGTCCTGGTGGACGCCGGCTACCTGCTGGGCGCCGCCGCCAGCCTGCTCGCCGGAGAACCCACCCGCTCCCGGATCAGCGTCGACCACGCCGCCCTCATCCAGGCGCTGCGGGAGCGTGCCGAGAGCGAGACCGATCAGCCGCTGCTGCGCATCTACTGGTTCGACGGGGCGCCCGACCGGGTGCCCCAGCCCGAACACCGCCGGCTCCGGGTCATGCCGCGCGTCACCGTGCGGCTGGGCGCGCTGACCCGCAGCGAGGGACGCTGGGCGCAGAAGGGCGTCGACGCCGCGATGCACGCGGAGCTGACCGAACTCGCCCGCAACCGCGCCTGCTCCGACATCGTCCTGGTCACCGGTGACGGGGATCTGCTGCCCGGCCTGATGTCCGCGAAGGAACACGGCGTCGCCGTCCACCTGTGGGCCGTCCAGGCCGCCGACGGCGACTACAACCAGTCCGAGGACCTGGTCGCCGAGGCCGACGAACGACGCGTACTGGACCGCACCTGGATCACCCGGGCGGTCCGCGCGCGGGAAGCGGCCGGAGTCTGTCCGCCCCAGCCCGTCACCCGGCCCGAGATCGCGGCGATCCTCGCCGCGCCGCTGCCCGACGCCGCCAAGAACGGCGGCGGCACGCGGCCCCGCTCCGCCGAGGGCGGCGAGGGGGCCGCCGGTAAGCCGGCCGCCGGGGGCGGAGCCGTTCCCGGCCCCGAGGCACCGGCGACCAAGGGCGTGCCCACGCCGAAGGACCTTGCGGGACTCGGCCGCCCCGCCCCCACCCCCGGACACGCGGCGGCCCAGAGCGCGACGCTGCGCTGGTCCTCCGACCGCGGTTGGGTCGAACGCGCCAGCGTCCCTCCGGAGAGCGCCGAGGTCGCCGCCCTGCCGATGCTGGCGCAGCTCACCACGGCCGAACAGCGCTGGGCCGACCGCGAGGAGGACATCACCGCCGTCGGCGGCGACCCCTTCGAGGTCGGCCAGGTCTTCGCCCGCCGCTGGACGGAACGCCTGGGCACGCCGGTCCACCTGCAGCACCTCTCCGGGGAGTATCCGCGCATCCCGCACCGCATCGACGGCGAACTCCTGCGCTACGCCGCCCGTTTCGGGCTGCTCGCGCACAAGGACGACCAGATCGACGAGCACGACCGGTACGCGATCCGGGCCGGGTTCTGGCGCGAGGTCGACACGCGGACGGGCACGGAACGGCCCCACCCCGACGCGTAGCCCTCCGGGACGCGCGTCCACCGACGAGGGGTTCCCGATGAGGGCGGGGAGGGTCCCACCCCGACCGTGGGTTCCCCTCCGCCCGCCGCACTCCGGCCGCAGGTCCGTTCCCCCCTCCACGGCCGCAGCGGCGGCGCCGGGTCGGGCGGCCCGGTTCTCCGGGGCGCCCGGACTAAGCGGGGGACGGACGCCGCCGTGCCCGCGCCCGTGCCGGCAGGGGGCCGGTACACGCACAGCCGCTACGCACAGCCGGGACACACGGTGGCGGGCTCCCTCCGGGCGTACGCCGGGAAGGGCGGCCCCGGCCCCCGGGTTCGGGGTGGCGCTCACCGTGGGGATGCCGGGTCGCGGCCGGCCGTTGCCCCCGGGGCGGCGGCGCCCGCGCGCGCCGGTGCGGCGGGAAAGCGGAGCGGCCGGCTTCGCGGGAGGGCGCCGCCGAGGCCACCCGCGGGGAGAGGTGGGCGCGGAGGCGCGTACCCTCGTAGCTCGTGGAGACGGGCACGGAGCAGGCGGTGAGCGGCGTGGAGACACCCCCGCGGCCCGCCGTGCGGACGACCGGCCTGGTCAAGACCTACCCCGCGGCCCGCGCGCGGCGCGGCGCGCCCGCGACCCCCGCCGTCCGCGCCTCGGACGGCGTGACCCTCACCGTCGGGCGCGGCGAGATCTTCGGGCTGCTCGGCCCCAACGGAGCCGGAAAGTCCACCCTGGTGCGGCAGCTCACCGGGCTGCTGCGCCCGGACGAGGGCGCCGTCGAGGTGCTGGGCCACGACCTCGTGCGTCACCCGGAGCGGGCGGCGCGGCTGCTGGCGTACCTGAGCCAGCACTCGACCGCCCTCGACGAGCTGACCGTCGCCCTCGCCGTGGAGACCACCGGACGGCTGCGAGGCATGGGCGCCCACGAGGCGCGCCGCAGCCGGGACGCCGTGCTGGAGGAGCTGGAGCTCGGCCCGCTCGCCGGGCGCCCGCTGAGCAAGCTCTCCGGCGGCCAGCGTCGCCTGGCGTGTGTCGCCGCCGCGCTGGCCGGCGACCGCGCGCTGCTGGTACTGGACGAGCCGACGACCGGCATGGACCCTCTGGCCCGCCGCGCCGTGTGGGCCGCGGTGGACCGCCGCCGCGCCGAGCACGGCACCACGGTGGTGCTGGTGACCCACAACGTCATCGAGGCGGAGACGGTGCTGGACCGGGTGGCCGTGCTGGACCGCGGCCGGGTCGTGGCCTGCGACACCCCGGGCGGGCTGAAGGCGCTGGTGGGCGAGGACGTGCGGCTGGAGCTGGTGTGGCGGGAGGGCCCGCCGCTCGACGTGCCCGAGATCGCCGCGCTGCGCGCGGACGCCGCCGTGTCCGGGCGGCGCTGGACGCTGCGGATGACGCCCGCGGCCGCGCGGGCGGCCGTCACCGCCGTCACCTGCGGACCCGCCTTCGCCGCGCTGGACGATTTCACGCTCGCCACCCCGAGCCTGGAGGATGTCTACCTTGCACTCGGGGGCCGCACGGAGGGACTGGTGAAAGCGTGAACCACGACCCGAGGAGCAGCGCCAGGTGAGCACCACAGCAGCCCGCGACGACGTCGTCACGGCCCAGGCCACCGGAGCAGGCACCGCGCCGGGCCGTCTCGCCGGGCCGCCACGCCGGGACCGCGCCGCCGTGGCCCGCGCGACCGCGACGATGACGGCGGACCGTGTGCCCGCCACCGCGGACCGCTCCGGGCCCCACGCGCCGCCCCGCGGGACCGTGCCGTCCGCCGCCGGACCCGCGCCGCTCGCCCCGCGCGCCGCCACCGGGCCGGCGCTGGTCGCCGTCTACCGCGCCCAGCTCTCCCGTGCCCGCGTCGCCCGCATCCCGCTGCTGTTCGTCGCCACCTTCCAGTCACTGGGGATCATGGTGCTGATGCGCGGCGTGGTCGACGGCGGCGCGGAGGCGCACGCGGTCGTCGCGGGCTCCAGCGTGCTCGTCGTGGCGTTCGTGGCGCTGAACCTGCTCGCGCAGTACTTCGGCCAGCTCCGAGCCAGCGGCGGCCTCGACCACTACGCCACGCTGCCGGTGCCCGCCGCCGCGGTGGTGCTGGGCGCGGCCGGGGCATACGCGTCGTTCACCGTGCCGGGCGTGGTCGTCACCGCCGTCGTGGGGTGCCTGCTGTACTCCCTGCCGCTCGGCGGCCTCTGGGTCCTGCTCGCCGTGATCCCGCTGACCGGTGCGGCGCTGGCGGGGCTCGGCGCCGCGCTGGGCCTGCTCGCGCCCCGCGCGGAACTCGCCACCGTGTGCGGGCAGCTGGGCATGTCGGCAGCGCTGCTGCTCGGCGTCCTGCCGGGCGGGCGGCTTCCCGAACCCGTGCAGTGGCTGCGCGACCTGCTGCCCTCCACCTACGGGGTGGAGGCGCTCGGCCGCACGTTCGCGGCCCGCCCCGACTGGGGGCACGTGGTGCTGGACCTGGGCGTCTGCGCGGCCGTCGGGGTGCTGTCCCTCGCCGTCGCCACCTGGGCCTACCGGCGCGCCGCGGTGCGCTGACCCCCTCACCCGTCCGCCCGGCGCGGCCGCGGGGACACCCCGCAAGACGCGGCCCCGTGCCGGATCGGGCGCCGGCACCTGGCACGATGGCCGAGTGACGGCACCGACACCCTCTTCCGGCAGCGACGGCCCCCGCTACGACCCGTGGGCGAAGCATCCGTCCACCGGTTCCCGCCCCCCGGCGGGCCCGCCGAACGGAGCCGGCGGCCGAGACGGGGACGCGCCTCCGCCCGGCGGCGCGTCCGGGCACGGGAGCGTGCCGTTCGGACCCGGTCCGCGCGGCGGGCCCGGCGAAGCGCCCGCCGCGGACCCGGCCCGCGCGGCACGCGAAGGCGTGCTGGCCGGTCTCGGAGTGGCCGTCTTCGGCGTCGTACTCGGGCTCCTGTGGCTGTGGCTGGCCCCCCGGGTGCCGCTCGTCTCCGACGGCAGCGCCGTCTTCCTGGAACGTCCCGAGGGCGAGGACGCCATCGGCGCCGACGGCACCTTCGTGCTGCTCGGCGTCGCGGTCGGCGCGGTCGCCGGAGCCGTGGTCTTCCTGCTGCGGCGGGCCGGCGGCGTCGGGCTGGTCGTCGGCCTCGCCGTGGGGGGCGTTCTGGGCTCGGTGATCGCCTGGCGGCTGGGCGTGTGGCTCGGCCCCACGGAGGATCTGGTCGCCCACGCGCGGGCCGTGGGCAAGGGCACGGTCTTCGACGGTCCGCTGGAGCTGAAGGCCAAGGGCGCCCTCCTGGCGTACCCCTTCGGGGCGCTCCTGGCCCACCTCGCGTGCACCGCGTTGTTCGGAAGGCGTGATCCGGAAACGGTCGGCCCGGCGCCCTGGGGACCGCCGCCGCCCCCGCCCGCGCGGTGAGGAAGGAGACCGTGGTGCCCGCATTCTCCGAACAACCCGCGCCGGGCGCGGCACGCGTGCTGTGCGACGTGGACGACGCCTCCGCCGGCACGGAGCGGCAGACCGCCGGAGTGCGGTGGAAGCTCGCCGAGCCCGGACGCCAGCTCGACGCGAACGTGGTCGGGCTGCCGCCGGGCGCGGTGGTCGACACGCACACAGAACCCGAACTGGACGTCCTGGTACTGGTGGTCGCCGGGGAGGGCGAACTGTCCTCCGGCGACACCACCGAGCCGCTCGCGCCGGGCGCCCTGTGCTGGCTGCCGCGCGCGTCCAGCCGGCGGCTGGCGGCCGGGCCGCAGGGGCTGTCCTACGTGACCGTGCACGCCCGCCGGCCGGGCATGCGGATCGGGCGCGGCCCCGCCGGGCGCCGGGAGGCGTAGACGGTCACCGCGCGACGGGAGCCGTCACCGCGTCCGTCAGGGTGACCAGGTCACCGGGCGCCAGCTCGATCTCCAGCCCCCGGCGTCCCGCCGAGACGCACACCGTCGCATGCCCGGCCGCCGAGGCGTCGACGACCGTGGGCAGCTGCTTGCGCTGTCCCAGCGGCGAGATCCCGCCCCGTACGTACCCGGTGGTCCGCTCGGCCGCCGCCGGGTCGGCCATCGTGGCGCGCTTGCCGCCGACCGCCGCGGCCAGCGCCTTGAGGTCGAGCGATCCGGACACCGGCACCACCGCCACCGTCAGCACACCGTCGACGTCCGCGACCAGCGTCTTGAACACCCGCTCCGGCTCCACGCCCATCGCCTCGGCGGCCTCCTCACCGTAGGAGGGCGCCGCCGGGTCGTGCGCGTAGGCGTGTGTGGAGAAGGAGACGCCGGCGCGCGTCGCCGCGACCGTCGCCGGTGTCGCACCGGCCTGCTCCTGCTTGCGCTTCTGCTTCTTCGCCATGCTCCCGCCGCCCGCTGTTCGTGTCCGCCGTCCGCCGTCCGTCAGTTGAAGCTCGTCGGCTTCCGCGTCAGCTCCACCGCCGGGAGCGACGGCAGCTGCCCGATGACCGCGGACTCGCGGCGCAGCACCCGCAGTTCCTCCGCGAGCCGGGACGCGGTGTCCGGCGCCTGGAGCAGTCGCTGCTTCGCGGGGGTGTCCAGCACGGTCGCCGCCGCGACCAGGTACGACACCACCGACGGGTCGTCCGGCAGCTCCTGGCCGGCCGCCAGCGTCCGCTCCCGCGCCCCGGCCAGCCGCTTCTGGTAGGTCTGGAAGGCCCGCAGCACTCCGGCGGCGAGCGCTCCGGCGCCCTCGCCCTCCTCCTCGGGCAGCTCCTCCACCTCGGCGGTCAGGTACGGTCCGCCCGCATCGACGGAGAGCAGCCGGAAACGGGTGGTGCCGGTGGCCAGGGCCTCGTAGCCGGCGCTGTCGTCGCCGTTCTCCGGGCCCTCCTCGGCGCCCCCGGTGGGCGCCGACCCCCGCGGGGGCCGCTTGCGGATCGTGGTGGCGTCCGCGACGCACCCGATCGTGTGGAAGGAGGACATCAGGTCGGGACCGAAGCCGCCGGCCGGATCGGTGCCGGCCGCGCCGGTCACGTCCTCGGGCAGGCCGACCGCCGTGGGCGCCACCTCGCGGCCGTCGCGGATCGCGACCACGCCGAAACGCCGCGGCTCGTCCTCCGGTACGGCCAGCAGGTCGCGCATCAGCGCGCGGTACCGCGCCTCGAAGATGTTCAGCGGCAGCACCAGGCCGGGGAACAGCACCGAGTTCAGCGGGAACAGGGGAAGTGCGGTCGTCACGACTGGTAAGCCTACGGCCTGTCACCGGCCGGGCGCCGTCCCCCTGCCCGTCCGGCGCCGTCCCGCTGCCCCACCCGTCACTGCCGGCGCAGCAGCCGGGTCGCGCCCGCCGCGACGGTCGTGGCCAGGATCCAGCCGAGCAGGATCATCACCGCGGCCAGCCACTGGTAGCCGCCCTCGGGAGCCCACGCCTGGTCCTGGCCGAAACTGATCACCGGGAGCAGCAGGTCCAGCGTGTAGAGGGCGGCGTTCCACTGCGGAGACTCGTTCAGCTTCACCGGCGGCGGCTCGTGCCGGGAGAAGACCGCGAATCCCGCCAGCCAGAGCAGCACCATCCACAGCGCGGCCTGCCCCGGCCGGTACCCGTAGGCGACCGTCCAGTCCTGGATGAGCCCCCACAGCTTGCCGGCCACCGGAAGCGTCTCCCGGCGGCGGCGCTGCTTCTCCAGCAGCACCGCCCGCGCGTCGGCGTCCTCGCCGCCCGCCCGGTAGACGGCCGCCAGCTGCTCGTACGGGCCCGGGGAGTACTCGGGCGTCGCCGCGGCGAGCCAGTCCAGCCGCTGCTGGAGCGAGAAGTGACCGCGGTGGATCAGCCGCTGGTAGGTGAACCCGGCCATCCACAGCCGTTCGTCGCGCGGCCAGCTGCTGACCTTGTCGACGAGGTTCTCCACCGTCGCACCGGACAGCACGATCAGGCCCCGTTCCGGCGCCGGCGAGGTGAAGCACAGCTCGGGAGTGCTGAGCCGGCGCAGCGAGATCTCCTGGTCGCGCTCCAGGGTGAAGCGCGCGTTGTCCAGCACCAGCGACCCGCCGAAGCGGCTGTCGTCCAGCTTCACCCCGCCCGTGCACTCGAAGTGCTGCGACCGCGGCGGCCGGGCACCGGCCGCGCCGAACGGCCCGTAGGTGCCGGCCGGGGGCGTGCTGCCCTGGATCAGGCGGGCGTTCTCCCGCTTCGGGTCGGCGAAGTGCGCCGACTGCTCGACGGTCAGCTGCGGCGCGTGCAGCGCGTACCGGCCCTGGGTGTTGCGCAGCACGCTGCCGTACATGAAGAGCGAGCCGCCGATCGTCGCGCCGCGCAGGCCCAGCTCGCCGTCCACCGTGAGCAGGCTGGCCTGCACCTCCTGGGAGACCGACAGGCCGTCCGCGGCGATGGCCCGCGTCCGGTCGCCGCTGCCCACCCGGGCCTCGTTGAGCAGCAGGTCCGTGCCGATGTTCGCGTCGGTGAGCCGTATGCCGTCCGGTATGACGCACCGCGCCAGGTGCAGGTCGCCCTCCACCTTCACGCGAGCCGCCTCCAGCCGCGGTATCCGGCACCCGATCAGCCGAGCGGTGCGCAGGTGCGCCTCGGTGAGCCGCACCTCCTCCTCGAACCGGCAGTGCCGCAGCTCCACGAACTTGTCGATCTCGCCGCCGGACAGTGTCAGCGAGCCCGTGACGTACGCGCCGGTCAGGTGCAGCGACGCCACCCGCCCGGGCAGCGACGTCGCCTCGTCGTCCAGCAGCAGGCGGGCGAGCACCCGCGCCCGCACGGTCCGCTCCGGCCCCCACTCGTGCTCGCCGTCCGGGTCGTCCAGCTCCGGCTCGCCGCTGCGCAGGTCGAGACTGCTGCCGTTGCGGAACGCCTGCCACACCCACACCTCGGCGGCGGTCAGGTCGCCGGGCGGCTCGCCCTCGTTCGAAGGCTGACTCATCTGCCCTTCCCCTTCCCCCTGGTCATACGGTCCCCTACCCCCGATGTGCCCTGTGTGACCGTGTGGACGCCGCCTGCGACGATCATCACTCCGGGTGTGTATCACGCCTCGATACGGCTGTCCGCCCCTCGGGAGCGGTCTGCGAGAATGGGTCCGTGATCTCCCGAATCGATCTGCGTGGGACGTTCTCCGCCGGCTCCTCCGGCGCCGGGATCGACCCCGACCTGCTGCCCCGTGCCGAACTCGACGTGGAAGCCGCCCTGGAGACGGTGCGGCCCATCTGCGACGACGTGCACCATCGCGGCAGCGCGGCGCTGATCGACTACGCGCAGCGGTTCGACGGCTGCACGCTGGAGCGCATCCGCGTCCCGCAGGGCGAACTCGCCCGTGCGCTGGAGGAGCTGGACCCGAAGGTACGGGCGGCTCTGGAGGAGTCCGTCCGCCGCGCCCGCGTCGTGCACCGCGCGCAGCGGCGCACCGACTCCACCGTCCAGGTCGTGCCCGGCGGCACCGTCACCGAACGCTGGGTGCCGGTCGAACGGGTCGGCCTGTACGTGCCCGGCGGCCGCGCCGTCTACCCGTCGTCCGTGGTGATGAACGTGGTGCCCGCGCAGGAGGCCGGAGTCGGTTCGCTCGCCGTCGCGTCGCCGCCGCAGGCGGGCTTCGGCGGACTGCCGCACCCGACCATCCTCGCCGCCTGCGCCCTGCTCGGCGTCGACGAGGTGTACGCGGCCGGGGGCGCCCAGGCCGTCGCGATGTTCGCCTACGGCACGGAGGAGTGCCCCGCCGTCCAGCTCGTGACCGGCCCCGGAAACATCTACGTCGCCGCCGCGAAGCGCCTGCTCAAGGGCCGTATCGGCATCGACTCGGAGGCCGGGCCGACCGAGATCGCGATCCTCGCCGACGACACCGCCGAGCCGTCGCACGTCGCCGCCGACCTGATCTCGCAGGCCGAGCACGACGTGGTCGCCGCCGCCGTGCTGGTCACCCCGTCCGAGGCGCTGGCGGAGTCGGTCGAGCGGGAGCTGAAGACCCAGGTCGCCGCGACCAGGCACCGCGAGCGCATCACCGAGGCGCTGGCAGGCCGGCAGTCCGGCATCGTGCTGGTGGACGACCTGGAACACGGACTCGCCGTGGTCGACGCCTACGCGGCCGAGCACCTGGAGATCCAGACCGCCGACGCCGCCGGCTGGGCCGCCCGGGTCCGCAACGCCGGCGCGATCTTCGTCGGTCCCTACGCCCCGGTGTCCCTCGGCGACTACTGCGCCGGGTCCAACCACGTGCTCCCCACCGGCGGCTGCGCCTGCCACTCCTCCGGCCTGTCCGTCCAGTCCTTCCTGCGCGGCATCCACGTCGTGGACTACACCCGCGACGCCCTCGCCGAGGTCACCCACCACGTGGTGGCCCTCGCGGAGGCCGAGGACCTGCCCGCGCACGGAGACGCCCTCAAGCACCGGTTCGCCGGAGACGAGGAGCAGACCGCAGAGACGGGAAGGTACCTGCCGCAGTGACCGGCCCGACCCCTGACCGCCCCCGGGACGTCGAGCTGCCCGTGCGCGAGGAACTGCGGGGCAAGTCCCCGTACGGCGCGCCGCAGCTCGACGTGCCGGTGCGGCTCAACACCAACGAGAACCCCTACCCGCTGCCCGAACCCCTGGTCGCCCGGATCGCCGAGCGTGTCGCCGACGCGGCCCGCGCGCTGAACCGCTACCCCGACCGCGACGCGGTCGAGCTGCGCACCGGCCTGGCCGCCTACCTCAGCCGCACCTGCGGCCGCCGCGTCACCGCCGACCAGGTGTGGGCGGCCAACGGCTCCAACGAGGTGCTCCAGCAGCTCCTCCAGACGTTCGGCGGGCCGGGCCGCACCGCGCTCGGCTTCGAGCCGTCCTACTCGATGCACGCCCTCATCGCGCGCGGCACCGGCACCGGCTGGCTGGCCGGGCCCCGCACCGAGGACTTCCGCATCGACGTGGACGCCGCGGTGGACGCCATCGCCGCGCACCGGCCGGACGTGGTGTTCGTCTGCTCGCCCAACAACCCCACCGGCACCGCCGTCGACACGGAGACCGTCCTCGCCCTGTTCGAGGCGGCGCAGGCCGCGAAGCCGTCGATGGTGATCGTCGACGAGGCGTACGGCGAGTTCAGCCACCGGCCCTCGCTGCTGCCGCTGATCGAGGGCCGCCCGCACCTGGTCGTGTCCCGCACCATGTCCAAGGCGTTCGGCGCCGCCGGGCTGCGCCTGGGCTACCTGGCCGCCGCCCCGGCCGTGGTGGACGCCGTGCAGCTGGTGCGGCTGCCGTACCACCTCTCCGCCGTCACCCAGGCCACCGCGCTCGCCGCCCTGGAGCACACCGATACGCTGCTGGGGTACGTCGCACAGCTCAAGTCCGAACGCGACCGGCTGGTCGACGAGCTGCGGGCGGCCGGCTGCGAGGTGACCGACTCGGACGCCAACTTCGTCCAGTTCGGCGTCTTCGACGACGCGCACGCCTTCTGGCGGCGGCTGCTCGACGAAGGCGTCCTCGTCCGCGACAACGGTGTTCCCGGCCGCCTGCGGGTCACCGCGGGCACCCCCGCAGAGAACGACGCGTTCCTCGACGCGGTACGCAAGCTCATGAAGGAGAACGCGACATGACCCGCCCCAGCCGCACCGGGCGCGTGGAGCGCACCACGAAGGAGACCTCCGTCGTCGTCGAGATCGACCTCGACGGCACCGGCCGGGTGGACGTCACCACGGGCGTCGGCTTCTACGACCACATGCTCGACCAGCTCGGCCGCCACGGGCTGTTCGACCTCAGCGTCAAGACCGAGGGCGACCTGCACATCGACAGCCACCACACGATGGAGGACACCTCCCTCGCGCTGGGCGCCGCGTTCCGGCAGGCGCTCGGCGACAAGCGGGGCATCGTGCGGTTCGCGAACGCCTCCGTGCCGCTGGACGAGTCGCTGGCGCAGGTCACCGTCGACCTGTCCGGCCGGCCGTACCTCGTGCACACGGAGCCCGAGGGCATGGCCCAGATGATCGGCCCGGACTACGACACCACCATGACGCGGCACATCCTGGAGTCCTTCGTCGCCCAGGCGCAGATCGCCCTGCACGTCCACGTGCCCTACGGGCGCAACGCCCACCACATCGTGGAATGCCAGTTCAAGGCCCTCGCCCGGGCCCTGCGGTACGCGTCCGAGATCGACCCGCGGCAGACCGGCATCCCCTCGACGAAGGGCGCGCTGTGAGCGACGGACGTGCGGCCGCCGGGCCGCAGGCGACGACGAGGCGCGCGCTTCTGCGCCGCGCGGGCGGAGAAGCTCACGGAGGGATGCTGTGAGCGACGGACGTGCGGCCGCCGGGCCGCAGGCGACGACGAGGCGCGCGCTTCTGCGCCGCGCGGGCGGAGAAGCTCACGGAGGGATGCTGTGACCGGGCTGTCGACGCTGCTGATCTTCGTGGGGCTGTTCCTGCTCGGCGGAGCGGTCTCGTTCTGGAAGCAGAAGATGCCGAAGGGCGTCATCGCCGTGCTCGGCATCGGCGCCGTGCTGGCGCTCGTCGCCGGCATCCTCCGGCTGGAGGTGTGGTCGTGAAGGTCGTCGTCCTCGACTACGGCTTCGGCAACGTGCGGTCCGCCGAACGCGCCGTCGCCCGCGCCGGAGCCGAGGTGGAGATCACCCGCGACTACGACGCCGCGATGAACGCCGACGGGCTCCTCGTCCCCGGCGTCGGCGCGTTCGCCGCCTGCATGACCGGACTGCGCGAGGCCCGCGGCGACTGGATCGTCGAACGGCGTCTGGCCGGCGGACGCCCCGTGCTGGGCATCTGCGTCGGCATGCAGGTCCTCTTCAGCCGCGGCATCGAGCACGGCGTGGAGGCCGACGGCCTCGACGAGTGGCCCGGTACCGTCGGCCCGCTCAAGGCCGACGCCGAACACGCCGTCCCGCACATGGGCTGGAACACCGTCGAGGCGGGGGAGGGGTCGCGGCTGTTCGCCGGCCTGCCCGCCGACGCCCGCTACTACTTCGTGCACTCCTACGCCGTGCACGACTGGGAGTTCCGGGCCACCCACGCCGCGATGACCGCGCCCACCGTCAGCTGGACCACGCACGGCGGCCCGTTCGTCGCCGCCGTCGAGAACGGCCCGTTGTGGGCCACCCAGTTCCACCCCGAGAAGTCCGGCGACGCCGGAGCCCAACTCCTCAGCAACTGGATCGAGACCCTGTGATGCCCGACGTGACGCCCGACGCGCCGACGCTCGAACTCCTCCCCGCCGTCGACGTCCGCGACGGCCAGGCCGTCCGGCTGGTGCACGGCGAGTCCGGCTCCGAGACCTCCTACGGCGACCCGCTGCAGGCCGCCCTGGCCTGGCAGCAGGCCGGCGCCGAGTGGCTGCACCTGGTCGACCTGGACGCCGCCTTCGGCACCGGCGACAACCGGGACCGCATCGCCGAGGTCACCGGGCGCATGGACATCAAGGTCGAGCTGTCCGGCGGCATCCGCGACGACGACACGCTCGCCGCGGCGCTGGCCACCGGCTGCACCCGTGTCAACCTCGGCACGGCGGCCCTGGAGACCCCCGAATGGGTCGCCAAGGTCATCGCCGAGCACGGCGACCGCATCGCCGTCGGCCTCGACGTACGCGGCACCACGCTGCGCGGTCGCGGCTGGACCCGCGACGGCGGCGACCTGTACGAGACCCTGGAGCGGCTGAACTCCGAGGGCTGCGCACGCTACGTCGTCACCGACATCAACAAGGACGGCACCCTCCAGGGCCCCAACCTCGAGCTGCTGCGCACGGTGTGCGGCGCCACCGACCGTCCGGTCGTGGCCTCCGGCGGCGTCTCCTCCCTGGACGACCTGCGCGCTCTCGCCGGTCTCGTTCCCGAAGGAGTCGAGGGCGCGATCGTCGGGAAGGCCCTCTACGCCAAGGCGTTCACCCTGGAAGAGGCCCTGGAGGCGGTTTCGTCATGACGACCGACCGGCGCGTGGAGCGCGTGCAGACCGACAGCCCGTGGGAGGAGTCCATCGGCTTCGCGCGCGCGGTCGCCGCCGGCGACCGGGTCCTCGTCTCCGGCACCATGCCGCTGGTGCACGGCGTCCTCCAGGGCGAGGGAGACCCCTACCAGCAGGCCAAGGCCGCCTTCGGCAACGCCCTCGCCGCACTGGAGCGGTTCGGCCTCGACAAGCACGCGGTCCTCCGCACCCGGATGTACCTCACCCACGCCCGCGACGTCGAGGACGTCGGCCGCGCCCACAAGGAGATCTTCGACGCCGTACGCCCGGCCGCCACCCTGGTCGTGGTCTCCGGCTTCGTCGACTCCCGGGTGCTGGTCGAGGTCGAGGTCGAAGCCCTGCGCACCCCCTGAACGACGATGGAGCACCAGACCGCATGACGCTGGCCGTACGAGTCATCCCCTGCCTGGACGTGGACGGCGGCCGGGTCGTCAAGGGCGTCAACTTCCAGAACCTGCGCGACGCCGGCGACCCGGTCGAGATGGCCAAGGTCTACGACGCCGAGGGCGCCGACGAGCTGACCTTCCTCGACATCACCGCCTCCTCCGGCGACCGCGAGACCACCTACGACGTGGTGCGGCGCACCGCCGAGCAGGTTTTCATCCCGCTCACCGTCGGCGGCGGCGTCCGCACCGCCGCCGACGTGGACCGGCTGCTGCGCGCCGGAGCGGACAAGGTCGGCGTCAACACCGCCGCCCTCGCCCGGCCGGAACTCATCCGGGAGATCGCCGAACGGTTCGGCCGCCAGGTCCTCGTGCTGTCCGTCGACGCCCGCCGCAGCGACGCCGGGACGCCGTCCGGCTACGAGGTCACCACTCACGGCGGCCGTCGGGGCACGGGTACGGACGCCGTCGAGTGGGCGCAGCGGGCCGCCGAACTCGGCGCCGGGGAGATCCTGCTCAACTCCATGGACGCCGACGGCACCAGGGACGGCTACGACACCGAGATGATCGCGGCCGTCCGCGGCTGTGTCACCGTCCCCGTCGTCGCCAGCGGGGGCGCCGGGCACCTGGACCACTTCCCGCCCGCCATCGACGCGGGCGCCGACGCCGTACTCGCCGCCTCCGTCTTCCACTTCGGTGATCTGCGCATCGGCCAGGTCAAGGACACCCTCCGCGACGCGGGCCACGCCGTGCGCTGAACGCACCCCACGGCCAGGGGGGACCGCCGCAGGGGAGACCGGTGATTCCACCGATGCGCGGAGCAGCGCCCGAGGGCACCGTGAGGGCATCCGCGACCGGAAGGATGTGCTCCCCCCATGCGTCAGCACCCCGGCACCACCCCCCGCAGAAGCCCCGCGCGCGGCGGCAGGGTCCGCGCCGCCGGCACCGGGCTCACCGCCGTCCTGGCCCTCGGCCTCGCCACCCTGACCGGGCCGGCCCCCGGCGCCCAGGCGGCCCCCGCTCCCGCCCCGGCGACCGCGCCCGCCGCCGACAACCCCTACGAGCGCGGTCCCGACCCCACCGAGGACAGCGTCGAGGCGCCCCGGGGCCACTACGACGTCGCCGAGGACCGGGTGTCCTCCCTGGAGGTCTCCGGGTTCGGCGGCGGCACCGTCTACTACCCGACGGAGACCTCCGACGGCACGTTCGGCGCCGTCGCCGTGGCCCCCGGCTACACGGCCGACCAGTCCAGCATGGCCTGGTACGGGCCGCGGCTGGCCTCCCGCGGGTTCGTCGTCTTCACCATCGACACCCTCACCCGGCTCGACCAGCCCGCCTCCCGCGGCCGCCAACTCCTCGCCGCACTCGACTACCTGACGGAGCGGAGCTCCGTCAGGGACCGCATCGACGCCTCCCGGCTCGGCGTGATGGGCCACTCCATGGGAGGCGGCGGCAGCCTCGAGGCCGCCGTCGACCGGCCCTCGCTGGAGGCGGCGATTCCGCTCACCCCGTGGAATCTCGACAAGACCTGGCGGGACGTCGGCGTCCCGACGCTGATCGTGGGCGCCGACGGCGACTCCATCGCCCCCGTCTCCTCGCACGCGGAGCCCTTCTACGAGAGCCTGCCCGGCTCCCTGGACCGGGCCTACCTCGAACTCAACAGGGCCAACCATTTCGCGCCCAACTCGCCGGACACCACGATCGCGAAGTACAGCATCTCCTGGCTGAAGCGCTTCATCGACGACGACACCCGGTACGAGCAGTTCCTCTGCCCGATCCCCGGCCCCAGCACGGAGATCGAGGAGTACCGCGGCAACTGCCCGCACGGCGGGTGACCCCGCGCCGTCCCCGCGCAGTGCCCGGCGACGCCGCCCTCCGGTTGGGGAGGGCGGCGTCGCCCGCACCGTTCCACCCGTCCCCGCCTTTCCGTAACCTCGACGGGGTGACCGGTATGCCGATCAGCACCAGTCCGCTCCGCCCGCGCCCCCGCACGCCCGAACTGGCCGCGATCGAAGCCCTCCTCGACCGGCTCGCCGACGATCCGGGCCGCACCGAAGCACTCCTCGGACGCGTCCCCGGGCCGCCGTCACCCGACTCCGACGTGCGTCGTGGCCGTGCCGCTCTGGCCCGCGGCCTGCTCGACCTCCGCGGCGGCCCGGTGGGAGACGCCCGCGAACTCCTCCTGCTCGCGGCCCGCCTGCTCGCCCCGCACGACCGCAGGCTCGCCCTGGAGGCCGTCCACGCAGCGACCGAGGCCGCATGGCTGGACGGTGACCTCGACACCTTCCGCGACGCCCTCGCCCGGGGACTCGCTCTGCATCCGGAGTCCGCGCCGCCCGACGCCTACCTGACCGGCATGACCGCCGTGCTCCACGGCCGCTTCGCCGAGGGCGCGTCCCTCCTCGCGCGAGCCCTGGCCCGCGGCCTTCCGAGCTCCACGCCCGCCGAACTGCTGCGGATCTGCGTCGTGGCCCTGGTCGTCGGCGACATCACCGCCGCCCTCGACGCCGCGACCCGCGCGCTGGCGCTCGCCCGCACGGAGGACCGCGGCACCCTCCTGCCGCAGATCACCGAGTACCTCGCGTACGCGGAGCTGCGCGCCGGACACCACGCACGGGCCCACGCGCACGCCACCCAGGGTCTCCGCCTCGCCGAGAGGACCGGGCAGCGCAACGCCGCAGCCCACCACCACGCCCTGCTCGCCATGACGGCGTTCGTGACCGGCGACACTCCGGGCTGCCTCGCCCACGCCGGTGCCGCCACCGAGACCGCGGCCGCGCACGGACTCGGCATGACGCGGGCCCTCGCCGCCTGGGCGCTCGCCCGCGCCGACCTGGCCGCCGGGCGCCCCCGCGAGGCGGTGGGCCGCCTCGCCCCGCTCGTGCGGCCCCCCGCGCCGGTCGGCCACTGGGCCCTGCGCATGCTCGCCGTGCCCTGCTTCGTGGAGGCGGCTGTCCTGGCGGGCCGGACGGAGGGCACGGCGGAGGCGGTCGCGGAGTTCGCCGCGTGGACCGCGTGGACGGCAGACCCGCAGGCGCCGGGCCAACTGGCCCGCTGCCGGGCCCTGCTGGCCGCCGACCCCGGCCGCGCGGGCAGCCACTACGTCCGTGCGCTCGCCCTGCACGACGACGCCGGTGCCGACTTCGAACGCTCCCGCACCGAACTGCTCTGGGGCACGGCGCTGCGGCGGGCTCGCAGGCTGCTCGAAGCGCGTGACCGGTTGCGGTCCGCGCTCGCGGGCTTCGAGCGGTGTGGAGCCGTCCACTGGTCCGCGCGCACCCGCGCCGAACTGCGCGCCACGGGAGCGGCGGTGGAGGGCCCGGATCCCGAACCGGGCGACGCCCTGCGGGCGCTGACGCCCCAGCAGTTGCGGATCGCGCGCTGCGTGGCGGAGGGAGCCACCAACCGGGAGATCGCCGAACGGCTCTCCGTCAGCACCCGGACCGTCGAGCACCACCTCCGCAACACGTTCGCCACGCTCGGTGTCCGCTCCCGCGTCGAACTCGCCCGGCGCCTGGGCTGAGCGGGCCCGACGGCGCCCCGGAGGCCGCGGCCCGCCGGGCGGCGCCGCTCCGGCCTACCTCCCGGGGCGCCGGCGGGCGGCGCGGAGGTACTCGCGGTTCATGGCGGCGATGCTGGTCAGCGGGATGCCCTTCGGGCAGGCCGTGGCGCACTCGCCGGTGTTGGTGCAGCCGCCGAACCCCTCGTCGTCCATCCGCCCGACCATGTCCAGCACCCGCGACTCCCGCTCCGGCGCCCCCTGCGGCAGCGCGTTCAGGTGCACGACCTTGGCCGCCGTGAACAGCGTCGCGGAGCCGTTCGGGCAGGCGGCCACACAGGCTCCGCAGCCGATGCACTCGGCGTTGTCGAACGCCGTGTCCGCCGCCGGTTTCGGCACCGGCACCGCGTGGGCGTCGGGTGCGCTGCCGGTCCGCGCCGTCACGTACCCGCCCGCGCCGATCACCCGGTCCAGCGCCGAACGGTCCACCACCAGATCCCGCACCACCGGGAACGCGCCCGCGCGCCACGGCTCGACGTCGATGGTCGCGCCGTCCTCGAAGTGCCGCATGTGCAGCTGGCACGCGGTGGTGCGCTCCGGCCCGTGCGCCTGCCCGTCGATCACCACGCCGCAGGCGCCGCAGATGCCCTCGCGGCAGTCGTGGTCGAACGCCACCGGCTCCTCGCCGTCCTCGGCGAGCCGTTCGTTGAGGGTGTCGAGCACCTCCAGGAACGACATGTCCGGGCTGACGCCCGGCACCCGGTACGGCGTCATCCGCCCGGGCGCGTCCGGGCCGGGCTGGCGCCAGATCCGCAGGGTCAGCGTCATCGTCGTCGGTGTCGTGCTCACTGGTAGCTCCGCTGGGTGGGGTGGACGTACGCGAAAGCGAGCTGCTCGCGGTGGAGTACCGGCGGCTCGCCCGGGCCGGTGAACTCCCAGGCCGCCACGTAGCCGAACCGCTCGTCGTCGCGCTGCGCCTCGCCCTCCGGGGTGCGGCTCTCCTCCCGGAAGTGGCCGCCGCACGACTCCTCTCGGTGCAGCGCGTCCCGGCACATCAGGTCCGCCAGTTCGAAGTAGTCCGCGACCCGGTTGGCCTGCTCCAGCGACTGGTTGAGCTGCTCGCCGCCACCCGGCACCCGCACGCGCTCCCAGAACTCGGCGTGCAGTTCCAGGATCCGCTCCCGCGCGCGCCGCAGCCCTTCCTCCGTCCGGGACATGCCGCACGCGTCCCACAGCAGCGCGCCCAGCTCCCGGTGGAACGACTCCGGGGTGCGGTCGCCGTTGTTGGACAGCAGCGCGTACAGCCGGTCGGAGACGGCGAACACCGCCTCGTGCACGGCCGGGTGGTCGTGCCGGACCTCGCCCAGGGTTCCCGCCGCGGCCCCGCGGGCGAGATAGTCGCCCAGCGTCGCCGGCAGCACGAAGTAGCCGTCCGCGAGACCCTGCATCAACGCGGAGGCACCGAGCCGGTTGGCACCGTGGTCGGAGAAGTTCGCCTCGCCGATCGCGAACAGTCCGGGCACGGTGGTCTGCAGGTCGTAGTCGACCCACAGCCCGCCCATCGTGTAGTGGATCGCGGGGTAGATCCGCATCGGGACCCGGTACGGGTCCTCCGCCGTGATCCGCTCGTACATCTCGAACAGGTTCCCGTACCGCTCCGCCACCGCGTCCCGCCCCAGCCGGGCCAGCGCGTCGGCGAAGTCCAGGTACACGCCCTGCCCGCCCGGTCCGACGCCGCGGCCCTCGTCGCACACGTTCTTCGCCGCCCGGGACGCGATGTCGCGCGGCACCAGGTTCCCGTACGACGGGTACAGCCGCTCCAGGTAGTAGTCCCGCTCCTCCTCCGGGACGTCACCGGGCGCCCGTCCGTCCCCGGCCCTCCGCGGCACCCAGATGCGGCCGTCGTTGCGCAGCGACTCGCTCATCAGCGTCAGCTTCGACTGGTGCGCGCCGGAGCGCGGGATGCAGGTGGGGTGGATCTGGGTGAAGCAGGGGTTGGCGAAGTACGCCCCGCGCCGGTGCGCGCGCCACACGGCGGTCGCGTTGGAGTTCTTCGCGTTCGTCGACAGGTGGAAGACGTTGCCGTACCCGCCGCTGGCCAGCACCACCGCGTCCGCGAAGTACGGGTCCACCCTGCCGGTCACCAGGTCGCGGGCCACGATGCCGCGCGCCCTGCCGTCCACCACGATCAGGTCCAGCATCTCGGTGCGCGGGTGCATCTCCACCCGCCCGGCGGCGATCTGCCGGGACAGTGCCTGGTACGCGCCGAGCAGCAGTTGCTGCCCCGTCTGCCCGCGCGCGTAGAAGGTGCGGGCGACCTGCACCCCGCCGAACGAGCGGGTGTCCAGCAGCCCGCCGTACTCGCGGGCGAACGGCACGCCCTGCGCCACGCACTGGTCGATGATCTCCACCGACACTTCCGCCAGCCGGTGCACGTTCGACTCGCGGGACCGGAAGTCGCCGCCCTTGACCGTGTCGTAGAACAGGCGCTGCACGGAGTCGCCGTCGTTGCGGTAGTCCTTGGCGGCGTTGATGCCGCCCTGCGCGGCGACCGAGTGGGCGCGGCGCGGCGAGTCCTGGAAGCAGAACTGCACGACGCGGTACCCCTGTTCGGCCAGCGTCGCGCCCGCTGCCCCGCCGGCCAGGCCGGTGCCGACGACGATGACGGTGTGCCGGCGGCGGTTCGCCGGGTTGACCAGCCTCGCCTCGAAGCGCCGGCGTCGCCAGCGTTCCGCGATCGGGCCGTCCGGGGCCGCCGCGTCCGTCAGCGGCTCACCCACCCGGAAACCCGTGCTGTCCGTGCTCATGTCAGCTCACGACTCCCGTCATCACACCGATCGGTACGGCGAGGAACCCGGCGGTCAGCGCCACCGCGAGCACGTCCGCGGCACGCCTGAGCGCACGGTCCAGGTGCGGCCGGTTGGCCCCCAGCGTCTGCGCGGCGCTCCAGAAGCCGTGCCGCACGTGCAGCCCCACCGCGAGCATCGCCACGCCGTAGACGGCGTTGCCGTACCAGGTGGAGAAGGTGTCCACGACGTTCTGGTAGGGACGGCCCTGCTCGAACCCGGGGTGCACCGTCCCCGTCATCAGGTCCAGTACGTGCCACACCACGAACAGCGCCAGGATGATCCCGCCCCAGCGCATCGTCCTCGTCGCGTAGCTCGCCCGGCGTCGCCGGTGCGCGTACCCCACCGGCCTCGCGGCCAGGTCCCGGCGGCTGAGCTGGTACGCGGCCACCCCGTGCGCGACGACCGCGGCCAGCAGCGCCACCCGCGCCAGCCACAGGAACCACTCGGGCCCCAGGAACGGCTCCCCGATCGTCCGCAGCCAGTGCGCGTAGCCGTTCATGTCCCCGGGACCGAAGAACACCTTGAGGTTCCCCAGCATGTGCGCGACCAGGTACAGCAGCATCGCCAGGCCGGTCACGGCCATCACGGCCTTCTTCCCGACGGTCGAACGCCACAGCATCCCCGCCAGGGAGGGCCTTCGCTCCCGCGTCACCAGTGCCATGTCCCGACGGTAGGAAGCACCGCGCTCATCCGTCCAAGACATGAAAACGCTGGCTTCCATAGAGAACACCTATGCTGGTCGTATGCAGCTCCAGCAGCTCCGCTACTTCACCGCCGTCGCGGAGACCCGGCACTTCACCCGCGCCGCCGCCCGCGAACTCGTCGCCCAGCCCTCCCTCTCCCAGCAGATCCGCGCGCTGGAGAAGGAACTCGGCGCCGACCTGTTCCACCGCGCCCGCGGCCACATCTCGCTCACCGACGCGGGCGAGGCACTGCTCCCGCTGGCCCGCCGCATCCTCGCCGACACCGAGACCGCCCGCCGCGAGGTCCAGGAGGTCGCCCGGCTCCGCCGCGGCCGCGTCCGCCTCGGCGCCCCGCCCAGCCTGTGCGCCGGCTTCGTCCCGGACGTGCTCAGCACCTTCCGCGCCCGCTACCCGGGTGTCGACCTCGTCGTCCACGAAAGCGGCTCGCAGGACCTGGTGCGCGTCCTGGCCGCCGGAGAGCTCGACCTCGCCCTCGTCATCACCCCGCTCGCCGGACCCGCCCCGGCGCTGACGACCACCGAACTCCTCACCGAGGAACTCGTCGTCGTCTCCGCACCCGGCACCGGCTTCCCCCACCGGCGCCGCCTGCGCATCGACGACCTGCGCGACCGGCCCCTGGTGATGTTCCGCCGCGGCTACGACCTGCGCGACCTCACCGTCTCCGCGTGCCGTGCCGCCGGCTTCGACCCGGTGTTCGCCGTGGAGGGCGGAGAGATGGACGCCGTCCTCGGCTTCGTCCGCGCCGGCCTCGGCGTCGCCGTCGTCCCCGGCATGGTCGCCGCCCGCTCCGGCCTGCGCCGCACCCCGCTCGCCCCGCCCGGCCTGCACCGCACCGTCTCCGTCGCCCACCGCAGCGACGTCTCACCGCCTCGCGCCGCCCGCGAACTCCAGCGGATCCTCACCGAGCACGGCCACAGCCGCACGTAGCCCCGCTCCGGACCGTGCGGCACGGCTCGGCCTTCACCCCGGCAGCCCTTCCAGTACCCGCGCCAGGTCCTCCACACCGCGGAAATGCACACCGGTCATCCCCAGCGCGGCCGCCGCCTCGACGTTCTCCGCCCGGTCGTCGACGAACACACACCGCTCCGGGGGCACCCCCGCCAGCTCCGCCGCGCGCAGGTAGATCCGCCGGTCGGGCTTCGCCACCCCCACCAGCGCGCTGTTGACGATCCGGTCACCGAAGTGCGCCAGCAGCCCCAACGGCTCCAGCTCCTGCGCCAGCTCGCGCGTCGCGTTGGTCACCAGCACCACCGGCACGTGCCGCTGCGCCCGGCGCAGCAGCTCCACGACCGTCTCGTCCGCCCGTGTCGGCGTCCGCCCGAACGCCCGGACGAGCCTCCGTGCCGCATCCTCCGGCACCTGCCCGGTCAGCCCCCGCACGATCGACTCCCGCCACCGGCTCTTGGTGATCTCGCCGCGCAGCAGGGGCCCGTCGACCCCGTCGGAGAAAGCGACCTTCGCCGTCGTCCCCGGTTCCAGCCCTTCGGCCTCCTCCAGCCGCGCCAGTTCGGTGTGGTCGTAGTACCGGATTACGTTGTCGATGTCGCACAGCACGGCGTCGAAAGGCAGCGTCACCCCGTCACCCTCCCACCCCGCCCACCGCCCCCACCAGCCCACACCGCGGAGCGAGCCATGGCCCACGTGGGTGAAGCGCGGCGGCCTCCGCCCCGCGGATACGCCGGGGCCCAGGGGTGCGGCGGCACTGTGGGAGATGCGCGGCCGTCCACGCCACCGGGAGGATGCCATGACCGTGGCCTTCAACCTGCTGATGCAGATCCTCATGGAGACCTTCGGCCTCCCCAAGCAGAACCTGCACCCCGACGCCACCTTCGCCGAGCTCGAGATGGACTCGCTGTCGCTCACCGAGCTGAGCGTGCTCATCGAGGAGCGCACCGGCCTGTCCATGCCGCCGTTCCCCGTCAAGATCACGCTCACCGAGGCCGCCGACCTGATCGACGACGCGGCCGACGCGTACCTGGACCGCATGGCCGCCGCCGAACAGGAGCAGCAGCGCGTCGAAGCCGCCCGCGCGAGGGCCTGAAACCCTCCGCCGCCCGCGCGAGTGCTCAGGCGGTCACCGCCCGCCGATGAAGCCGTGCTCCCGCAGGAAGTGCAGCGCCGCCTCGTCGGGGGAGCGGCCCTCCAGGTCCACCATGCCGTTGAGCTCGATCATCGTGTCCTCGGTCAGCTTCTCGCCCAGCCGCTGCGCGAGCTGCTCCAGCTCCGGGTGCTTCTTCAGCGTCTCCTCACGCACCGTCAGCGCGGCCAGCTCCGTCGTGAAGTGGTACCGGTCGTCCTTCACCACCGTCAGGTCCAGCGACTCGATGCGCGCGTCGGTGGTGAAGACCTCCGCGAAGGTGCACGGGCTGCCCTTCGCGACGTTGACGTAGTTGAGCGCCAGCGCGTTCTGGTAGACCTGCGGCGCCGGGAAGCCGACGTCGTACGTCTTCTGTATCGCCCGCAGCTCGCGGTCCAGGAACTCCGCCGCCCCGCACAGCGTCATCTCCTCCGGGTGTGCGGCACCGTACCGTCGCAGGTCGCTCAGCTCGTCGACGTCCGCGAGGTCGCCGGTGACGTCGCTCGCCCGCGCGATCGCGTACTGGTTGCCGAACCGGGTCGGCCCGAGCCACACCACGCCGTTCTTCTCCCGGTCCTCCGTCGCGGTGCGGCGGAACTGCTCCCGGGCGCCCTCCACGGGCCGGTCGTGGCCGAGGTACTGCGTCCAGCCGGTGCCGGAGTACTCCCAGTACATGTCGATCTCGCGGTTCTCCAGCGCGCCGCGCACGATGGTCGAACCGCTCAGCCCGGTCTGGTCCTTCGTCCGGGCGCCCGCCGCGCGCAGCGCGTACTGCGTGATGCTGCCGAGGATCTTCTGCTCGGTGAACTCCTTCGATCCCACCGTGAAGCGGGCTCCGGACAGGTCGAAGTCCTCGGCCAGCGAGCCGCCGCGCAGCTCCTTCGCGGTGACGTCGGCGCCCTGCGCCGCCGACCCGCCGCAGCCGGTGACCGCGAGTGCGGTCAGGGCGAGCACCGCGGCCAGGCACCGGTGATCGCGCCGGTGGCTCCCCCCGACGGCCCGCCGGACGGCCCGCCGGACGGTCTTGCGCGCACGTCGCAGCACGTCTCTCACCTTCCTCACTCCTCTCGTCGGCCCCGTCACAGCCCGCGCGGCCGCAGCAGGTCCTCGGCGATGCCCGCCAGCCAGTCCACGGCCAGTGCGAGCACCGCGACCAGCACACTGCCGGTGACCAGGACCAGGTTGCGGTGGGAGGCGATGCCGTTGGAGATGACGTCGCCCAGCCCGCCCGCGCCGATGAACGTCGCCAGCGCGACCGTGCCGACCGTGATGACCAGCGCCGTCCGCACGCCGGCGAGCATCACCGGAACGGCCAGGGGCAGTTCGATGCGCCACAGCACCGCCCGCCGCGTCATGCCCATCCCGAGCGCCGACTCGATCACCGACCGGTCGACCTGCTGGAGCCCGGCGATGGTGTTGCGCAGCACCGGGAGGATGCCGTATGCCACGAAGGCGATGACGGCGATCTCGTTCACGCCCAGGCTCACGAAGGCCACCGCCAGCAGCACGATCAGCCCCAGCGACGGCAGCGCCTGCCCCACGTTGGCCACGGCCAGCACCGGTCCGGAGAGGCGCCGTGCCCGGCCGCGCGTGAGCAGCACACCGGTCGGGATCGCGACGAGCAGGATCAGCACCGTGACCACGGCGAGCAGTTCCAGATGCTTGACCGTCCGGCTCAGCAGGTAGGCGGAGTTGAGGCTGCGCTGCTCGATCAGGTCGTGCGGCTGCGCGGACACGTACCACGCCAGCAGCGTCAGTACCAGGGCGAGGGCGACGGGCGTGGCGCCGTAGCGGACGAGGGCACGCACCGGCTCACACCTCCTGCAGCGCGTCGGAGCCGCCGGAACCGTGCGGCCGGGGAGCGTGCGCGGCGGTGCTGTTGATCAGCTCGCGGACCGCGTCCATGGTCACCACGCCCCGGTAGCCGCCGTCCCCGTCGACGACGGCCAGCGCCGAGGAGTTGGCGGCCAGCATGCGGTCGAGGGCGTCGAAGAGCGTGGCGTCCGGCCCGAGCGGGGTGAGCAGCGGAAGCCGCTCTCCGGGGGCGCCGTCTTCGACGCGCAGCCATCCCGCCGGGCGGCCGTCGTCGTCCAGCACCATCAGGTGGTCGTGTCCGGTGCGTCGCGCCGCCGCGGCCTGCTCCTCGCCGCCGGCGGAGTCGCGAACCGTCGGCCAGCCGGGCACCGGCAGCGCGCCGAGCGGGGTCAGCGACAGCCGCCGCACCGACGCGCCGGCCCCGATGAAGTCGGACACGAAGTCGTCGGCGGGATCGGCGAGGATGCGCTCGGGGGTGTCGTACTGGTGCACCACTCCGCCGTCGCCGAAGATCGCGATGCGGTCGCCCATCTTCACGGCCTCGTCGATGTCGTGGGTGACGAAGACGATGGTCTTGCGCACCTCCGCCTGGATGCGCAGGAACTCGTTCTGCAGCGCCTCCCGGTTGAGCGGGTCGATCGCGCCGAACGGCTCGTCCATCAGCATCACCTGCGGGTCGCCGCCCAGGGCCCGCGCCACGCCCACGCGCTGCTGCTGGCCGCCGGAGAGCTGCTTGGGATAGCGCCTGCGGTACGTCTGTGGCGCCAGCCCGACCAGGTCCAGCAGCTCGTCGACCCGGGCGGCGATCCGCTCCCGGTCCCAGCCGAGGAGCTTCGGCACGGTGGCGATGTTGTCGGCGACCGTGCGGTGCGGGAACAGTCCGCCCTGCTGGATGGTGTAGCCGATGTTGCGCCGCAGCACGTGCGGGGCGACCTCGGTGACGTCCCTGCCGTCCAGGTGGATGCGGCCGGAGGTCGGTTCGATCAGCCGGTTGATCAGCTTCATGGTGGTGGTCTTGCCGCAGCCGGACGGCCCCACGAAGGTGACGATCCGGCCCGCCGGTATCTCCAGGTCCAGCTCCTCGACCGCGGCCTGCCGCTGGCCCGGGTAGCGCTTGGTCAACGCCTCCAGGCGGATCATCGCGCGGTCCTCGTCCTGCTGCTCCCCGGCGGTCCGGCCGCCGTCGCCGCGCTTGCTGCCGTTGGTCATCTTCTCAAGCACCGAGCCCTCTGGGTGTGGTCAGCCGGTTCACGGCCGCGTACATCAGGTCGAAGAGGACGGCGAGCACGACGATGCCCAGCGCGCCCTCCAGCGTCAGGTAGACGGCGAACGGCGTGCCCGCCGTGGCGAGGCCGTCGAGGATGAGGTTGCCGAGCCCGGGGCCGTTGACGGCCGCCGCGATGGCGGCGATGCCCAGCAGCAGCTGGGTCGCGATCCGCAGCCCGGTGAGCAGCACCGGCCAGGCCAGTGGCAGTTCGACGGTGGCCAGCACCCGCAGCCGCCCCATGCCCATGGCCCGCGCCGACTCGACCACCGCCGGGTCGAGCGCGCGCAGGCCGACCACGGTGTTGCGGATGACCGGCAGCAGCGCGTACAGCGTCAACGCGACGATCGACGGGCCGCTGCCCAGGCCCAGCGGGGTGATGAGCAGCCCGAAGAGGGCGTAGGACGGGATGGTCAGGAAGACCCCGGCGACTCCCAGGGCGACCGCGCGCGGAGTGCCCGTGCGGTAGGTGAGCACCGCGACCGGCACGCCGATGAGGACGGCCAGCCCGAGCCCCTGGAGCACCAGCAGGGCGTGCGCCAGGGTGGCGTCCAGCACGGTGGGCCAGTTGTCAGCGAAGAACTGAGGGAACGTCATCTCACCCGCCTGCCCCTGCGCACCCGGCGCCGGCGGCCACGTGCCGGGCCGCCGGGAACGCCTCGGCGAAGAACCCGTCCAGCTCCTCCACCAACTCCCGGAACGTGGGGTGTTCGTCGAACATCCACTCCGTGTGTCCCGCCCCCTCGATCAGCCGCAGCCGTTTCGGATCCCGCGCGTGGTCGTACAGGGCGCGGGCCTCCTCGGGGCGGTGCAGCCGGTTCTCCGCGCCGTGCACCACCAGCAGCGGGCGCGGCGCCAGCCGGTGCACGACCTCCTGGGGCGAGAACCGCAGCAGCATGTCCGCCGACTCCAGGCTCACCCCGGAGCCGAAGCCGGGCGCCTTGTACAGCTCCTCGCCGACGTACCCGTCGGTCCGGTCGTCCAGGTCCAGGCGGACGATGTCCCAGGGGGAGGTGATCTCGCTGCGGCCGTTCGCGGCCCGCTGCCCGCGGTCCCGGGCCACCCGGTCCAGCAGGCTCCGCCAGCTCGCGTCGTCGTGCATGTTGCGCGTCGAACGGGTGCCGTCGCTGATGCAGTTGACGGCCGCGACCGCCCGCACCCGCGGGTCCTCCGCCGCTTCGGCGACGGCCACGCCGCCGCCCATGCCCCAGCCGAGCAGCCCGATGCGCCCCGCGTCGAGCAGGTCGTCGGCGGACGCCCGGTCCACCGCCGCCCGCACGTCCTCCGCCCACTCCTGCGGCACCAGACGGCCGCGCTCGCCCTCGCTGGCGCCGAAGCCGCGGTAGTCGAACGCGACGACCGCGTAGCCGCGTGCGGTCAGCGCCCGGGCGAACCGTTCCGGGTGGATGACCTTCAGGCCCTGGTAGCCGGAGGCCGGGACCACCACCGGGTACGGCGCTCCGGCTCCGTCGTCGTCGGGCAGGTGCAGGTCCGCGTCGAGCCGCAACCCGCTGCTGAAGAACGGGAACGGGTGAGAGTTCATCGGTCGGTCCTCCTGTCGCTGTGCGCGTCCGTTGAGGGCGGCGTGGCCGGCAGACCGGCCATCGCGCGGGAGATGCGGTGGGCCGCCGCGCAGGTGACGCGGGCGGCACGGTCGAGTTCCTGGCCCATCCGCCAGGCCGGGCCGGAGACGTTCAGCGCGGCCGTCACCCTGCCGCGGAAGTCCCGCACCGGCGCGGCGACGGCGACCAGCCCGGCCTCGAACTCCTCCTCGACCCGCGCGTGTCCCGCCTCGCGGGCCCGTGCGAGCCGCCCCAGGAAGTCCGGCACGTCCCGCGGCCCGTTCGGCTCGGGCGCGGGGAAGGACGTCCCGGCCAGCAGCCGCCGCACCTCGTCCTCGGAGTGGTCGAAGAGCAGCGCACGGCCCGAGGAGGTGGTGTGCAGCGGCACCACCCGGCCGATCCAGCCGGTGGCCTGAACCGCCCGGCAGGGGCGCTCCGAGAGCACGGTCAGGGCGCCGCCGTCGGTGAGCACCGTCAGGTGGACACGCTCCTGGAGCACGTTCACCACGCTGCGCAGCACCGGCGGCGCCTCGGCGACGAGCCGCGGACGCCCCGCGTTGGAGGCGAGGGTGAACACCTGCCAGCCGAGCCGGTAGCAGCGGGTACCGGCGTCCCGTTCCACCATGCCCACCCGGTCCAGCGCCTTCAGAGCCCGGGACACCTGTGTCTTCTCCCGGCCCACGCGCCGCGCGACTTCGACGACGCCCAGCCCGCCGCGTTCGGCCGCGTCGTCGGAACCGAGCGCCTGCAGGATGGCCAGCGTCCGGTCAAGGCTGGAGGAACCCTCGCTCGACATGGCCCCGAGGATGGGGGCGGGGGAGCGGTGCGGACAACCGTCGTTGCCCGTTCGGCAACTACCGCGTGACGGACGTCATGATGCCGCCGCGGGCGGTCCGCCTCACGGGACGACCAGCGTCTCGGGGCGCTCGGACGCGGAGGCGAGCAGCGCGCCCCCGTCCAGTCCCTCGCCGGCCAGGGCGTCGACCAGCAGGGCCAGCGCCTCCGGCGGCGTGGGGGAGTCCGGCTGGCCCGCGTCGGAGGAGAGCACCACGCGCTCCGGCCCGACCCGGGAGACGTACGCCGCCAGCCGTGCGGCCGTCATGCCCGGCTGGTGCAGCAGCTGAAACGTGGTGACCTCGGCGAACGCGCCGTAGGCCGCGGTGAGTTCGGCGGCCTCCTCGGCGCGCATGCCCGGCACGGTGTATCCGGGGTGGGTGAGCAGCAGCCGCCGTACGCCGGCCGCGTGCGCTTCCGGGAGCAGCCACCGCACCTCCGCTGTGCTCAGGTGACCGGTCGCCAGCACCGCGTCCGCCTCCGCGACCAGCGCGCACACCTGCCGTGCGGCCTGCGCGGCGAGGGGGTTCTGCGGCGGGACGCCGTAGGCGTGCGACGACAGGCCGGGCCGCGCGCCGCACAGGCGGGGCAGGCCCGCCGCGCGCTGGGTGTGGGCGTCGGCGGTGGGCATCCACACCACCCGGCCGCCCGCGTCGAGGCAGGCGGCCACCGCCGACGGGTTGACGCCGTCCGTGTGCTGGTTGAGCGCGATGCCGCCGTACACGGGCAGGTCGTGCGCGCGGGCCGCGGCGGCCGCGCGGCCGACCGTCGACTCGTAGTGCGCCTTGAGCACGCAGCCGGAGAACCCGGCCGCGGCGTAGGCGGCGACCGTGTCGTGGTCGTCGGCGCGGCGCGGGACGACGTCGGGGGCCGCGTGCACATGGAGGTCGAACACCCGCACAGGCTGCTCCCCTCGCCGCCGCCGCGCAACGGGAGTTGCCCGAGGGGCAACGGCCCGGCGGGCGGCGGGGCGCGCTGCTCCCCATGGACGTCAGTCGACGCCCTCCTGCATGAGGCGGCGCACCTCGCGCTGGACCAGGCCGAAACGGGCCTCCTCCAGCAGCGGCATCTCCCGGCGCCTGCGGCGCGCCGCGCGCACGTCGAGGTCCACCAGGGTCAGCGACTCCTCCCAGCGGGGGGCCTCGGCCGCGATGCCGCCCCACGGGTCCAGCACCCGCGAGCCGCCCCAGAAGGACGCCTTGCCCTCCTGTCCGACCCGGTTGACGAAGACCACCCAGCACTGCTGCAGCCGGGCGATGTTGAGCAGCAGGTCCTCCCAGTACACCGCGGTGTCGACGGCGCCGGGCGCGAGCCCGTCGGCACTGTTGGTCGGCACGAGCAGCACCTCCGCGCCGTCCTGCGCGGCCAGCCACGGCAGCATGGGCTGCCAGGCGTCGTTGCAGATGAGTGTGGCGACCCGGGCGTGCGCCGTGTCGAACGCGCGCAGCGCGTGCCCCGGGCTGAAGTGCTTGCGCTCCTCCCACTCCAGGTAGTTCGGCAGGTAGAGCTTGCGGTGCGTGTGCAGCACGGAGCCTTCGGAGAGGTAGCTGGCCGCGTTGTAGCGGCGCAGGCGCCCGTCCTCGTGCAGGCCGACCAGCACGTCGGGGCCGTGCGCGGCCAGCGCCGCCAGCCGCGCGTCGTCGGCGGCCAGCGAGGTGTCGTCCGGCACGCGGCCCAACGCGTAGCCGTGCAGGCTCAGTTCGGGGAAGACGACCAGATCGGCGCCCTCCGCCGCCGCGCGCCGGACGATCCGGTGGGCGCGCTCGAGGTTGTCCGTCACGTCCCCGAGCGCGCAGTCGGTCTGCGCCAGTGCGATCCGCACGGCGGATCACCCCTCTCCGCTGTCCGGCCCGGGGTCTCTCCCCGCCCTGGGGGCGCGTTCTACCGGGCCGTCGGCGCTGGTCGCAAGGGTGGTTGCGGTGCAGACAACCGGCACCGGCGACGATGCAGTACGGTGTACCGCAAAGTGCAGCATGATGACCTCCGTCGCACGCGTCCCGCAGGGAGAACCGAGAACCGTGACCGCCGACGCACAGCAATGGCTCGACGCCGTCCGCATCGACGCGGCCGTCTCCGCACTGCGCCCCGACTACCGCGCGCTCGTCGTGGTCGCCGAGGGCCTGCGGCCCGGACCGAGCGACGCGACCGGTGAACGGCATCTGGCGGCGGCCGAGAAGCGGGCCCGCGACCTGCTGGGCGGCCTCCCGCCCGAGGAGCACCCGCACCTCGCCGCCTGGCAGGAGGCGTTCCGCGCCTTCGGGGCCAAGCCCCGGCGCACCCGCCCCAGCGCGGAGGCGCTGCTGCGCCGGCTGGACGACGGCCTGCCCCGCATCGACCGGCTCACCGACGTGTACAACGCCGTCTCGGTGGCGCACCTGGTGCCGCTCGGTGGCGAGGACCTCGACCACTACCGCGGCCCGGCCCGGCTGGTCCGGGCGGACGGCAGCGAGCCGTTCGAGGTCGTCGTCGGCGGCGAGCCGGCCGTCGAACACCCCCGCGCGGGCGAGGTGGTGTGGCGGGACGACGCCGGCGTCACGTGCCGCCGGTGGAACTGGCGCCAGTGCGCCCGCACCCGCCTCACGCACGAGACGACCCGCGCCTTCTTCGTGCTCGACGCGCTCGGCGCCATGACCGACGACGCGCTGCACGCCGCCGGTGAGGCGCTGGTCGAAGCGCTGGGCGACGGCAGCCCCGGCGCCGCATTCGCCTCCCGGATCGTCACCGGCTGACGGGCGACCCGCCGACCGGCCGACCGCGCGAGCCCTTCCGGCGCCCGGACGCGTCCGTGCTAAGCCGCCGCGTGCACCACGCCGGCGAACCGCCGCGCGACCTCGCGCCACACCGGTGTCGCCGCCGCCTCGTCACGCTCCGCCCGTGCCGGGACCTCCTCCGGGTCGAACCCCAGCCGGCGCAGCCGCTCCGGCTCCCAGCGGCGGGTCTGCGCGGCGCTCGCCTCAGGGTGGAACTGCACGCCCCAGGCCCGCTCGCCGACCCGGAACGCCTGGTACGGGCAGCGCTCGCTCTCCACCAGCCACGGCGCACCCGGCGGCAGCGCGGTGATGGCGTCCACGTGGTTCTCGATCGCGGTGAAACGTTCGGGCAGGCCGCGGAACAGCACGTCCTCACCGGCCTCCGCGCGAAGCGTCAACGCGGTGCTGCCGACCTCCGGCGCCCCGTGCTCCCCGCGGACCGTGCCGCCCGCGACCTGCGCCAGCAGCTGACCGCCGAGGCAGATGCCGAACACCGGCACCTCCCGTTCGAGCGCCCGCGTCACCAGCGCACGTGTCCGCGCCAGCCAGGGCGCGCGGTCGTCGGCGTCCGGCAGATAGCCACCGCCCAGCACCACCACCGCCTGCTGGGAAAGGCCCTCCGGCACCGGCGGACCCTCGGCCCGGTAGCCGTGCGCCACGTCCAGGGCCAGCCCCGCCTCGGTCAGCCACGCGCCGAAACGGCCCGGACCGCCGTCCGGGCCGTTCTGTACCACCAGCACACGGGGTATCCCCGCAGGATCGCTCATGCCTGGGAGTCTCCCAGGCCCAGCTCCGCCCCCAGCACCCGGGCCACGGCGTCCTTGTCGCCCTCCGTCTCGACCCGGGCCACCCGCTGCCGCCCGTAGGCGAACAGCAGCAGCTCCGCCGGCTCACCGCTCACCGTGACCACAGGGGTGCCCTTGTGCGCCACCACGGTCTGGCCGTTGCGGCGGCGCAGGACCAGGCCGACCGGCGAGCGGCGCCCGGACAGCCGGGCGACGGTCTCCAGCCGGCGCCACAGCGCGTCCGCGAACACCGGATCGATCTCGCGCGGCGTCCAGTCCGGCTGCGCCCGGCGGACGTCCTCCGCGTGCACGAAGAACTCCACCACGTTCGCCGCCTCGTCCACCTGCTTCAGCGAGAACGGGGAGAACTTCGGCGGCCCGGTGCGGATGAGCTGGATCAGCTCCTCGTACGGCTTGTCCCGGAACTCGGCCTGCACCCTCTCCAGGCGCGCGGCGAGCGGCTTGAGGACGATCCCGCCCGCGGCGTCGGCGCGCCGCTCGCGTACTACCAGGTGCGCGGCGAGATCACGTGTCCGCCAGCCGCCGCACAGCGTCTCGGCCTCCGGCCCGGCACTCTCCAGCAGGTCGGCGAGAAGCAGACGTTCCCGCCTGGCATGAGTCGACATGCCGTCAGCGTACGCCCGTGCGGTTCCTCAGTCCGGGAGCGGAGCGGTGAGTTTCGGGCCGTCCAGCGTGTCGCTCAGGGTGATCGCGCAGGAGATCGTGTCGTCGTCGCCCAGCTGGTACGTCGGCAGCGCCGGGTAGATCGCGTAGTAGTAGTACATCCGGCCGTCCTTGGGCATCGAGTTCAGCCGGGTGTTCACGTCGGAGTGGCACAGCTCCATCACCTTCGTGCGCAGCGCCTGCTCGTCCGCGAAGGTGCCGGTGAGCGTGTCGTTGGTGATGACCTCGCCGTCGTGCGACTCGTCGCACGACCGCGTCTCCACCAGGGAGACGTCGCTGCTCAGCGCCGGGTGGTCGAAGCACTGACCGGGCTCCAGCACGACGAACGGCACCAGGTCCTGCCCCGGGGACGTCGGCAGGGAGGACTCCGGCTCCTGCGAGGCGCCCGGTGCCGGAACGTCCGGGGCACTGGAGGGGTCGGCGGCGCCTGCGCCGGGCTCCTCCTCCGCGCCGGGTGAACTCTCTCCGGTGGCCTCGGCCCTGCTGCTGCCGCCGTCGCCCCCGACCAGCAGCACCACGCCGCCGACCGCGACCGCCGCCGCCAGCACCGAGCCCACCACGATCGCCGCGACCTGGGCGCCGCGATTGCCGCCGCCGGGCGGCTGCGGGGGTATCCCGTACGGCGGGCCGGGAAAGCCGGGCTGCCCGTGCGGTGCGCCGTACCCCGGCGGGGGCGGGAACCCGCCGCCCGGACCCGTCCCCGCTCCGCTGCCGGGCGGGCCGAAGCCGCCGCCGGCGGGCTGCCCCTGGGGAGCCGGTCCGCCGGGCGCGGGCCCGAATTCCTGCGGCGGCCCGAAGCCCGACGATCCTGAACTGCCGTGCGCCTGCGGGTCCTGCGGCGGCGGAGGAAGACTCATGGCGGCAAGGATGCCGCATCGCACGGACATCCGGGACCGCGGGGGAGAATGTCCGGTACATGCCCGATCACGCCCGCCCCGCACGCCACACCGGCACCCCGAACGGCGTTGCGCACCGCACCGCACGCGGCGGCAGAATGGACCCATGACCCGCGTCCCCGCCGACTCCTCCGCACTCGACCCCGCCGTGGCCGCCCGCCTCCGCCGCAACGCCGACGGGCTGGTCCCCGCCATCGCCCAGCAGTACGACACCGGTGAGGTGCTGATGCTCGGCTGGATGGACGACGAGGCGCTGCACCGCACCCTCACCACCGGCCGCTGCACCTACTGGTCGCGCAGCCGCGGAGAATACTGGGTCAAGGGCGACACCTCGGGCCACGTCCAGCACGTCAAGTCCGTGGCCCTGGACTGCGACGGCGATACCGTCCTGGTCAGGGTCGACCAGACCGGCGCCGCCTGCCACACCGGCGACCGCACCTGCTTCGACGCCGCGCCTCTGCCCGTCACCGCCGACGGCTGACCCCGCCGGCACGCACCCGGCACCGCCGCCACGCACCCGTCACGGACCCCAGGAACAGGACCCAAGGCCCACATGACCACTCCGGACCTCGACACCTTCCGCCGGCTCGCCAAGGACCGCCGCGTCATCCCCGTCACGCGCCGGCTCCTCGCCGACGGCGACACGCCCGTCGGCCTGTACCGCAAGCTCGCCGGTGAACGCGCCGGCACCTTCCTCCTGGAGTCCGCCGAGAACGGCCGGACCTGGTCCCGGTACTCCTTCGTCGGCGTCCGCAGCGCGGCCACCCTCACCGTCCGCGACGGCCGCGCCCACTGGCTCGGCGACCCGCCCGCCGGCGTCCCCACCGACGGCGACCCGCTGCACGCGCTGCGCGCCACCGTCGAGGCCCTGCACACCCCGCGCGACCTCCACGAGAGCGGCGAACTCCCGCCGTTCACCGGCGGCATGGTCGGCTACCTCGGCTACGACGTCGTACGCCGCCTGGAGCGGATCGGCGACAGCACGCGCGACGACCTGCGCCTCCCCGAGCTCACCATGCAGCTCGCCTCCGACCTCGCCGTGCTCGACCACCGCGACGGCACCGTGCTGCTCATCGCCAACGCCATCAACCACAACGACCTCGACACCGGCGTCGACGAGGCCTACCACGACGCCGTCGCCCGCCTCGACGCGATGGCCGCCGACCTCGACCGCCCCACGCCCGCGGGCGCCGCGACCCTGCCGCCCTCCGCCCTTCCCGAGCAGGTCTCCCGCACCGGCGGAGGCGCCGCCTACCGCGCGGCCGTGGAGGACATCAAGGAACGCATTCGCGCCGGGGAGGCCTTCCAGGTCGTCCCCTCGCAGCGCTTCGAGACCCCCTGCCAGGCCCCCGCCCTCGACGTCTACCGCGCCCTGCGCACCACCAACCCCAGCCCGTACATGTACCTGTTCCGCTTCGCCGGGGAGGCGGACGACGGGGGCGCGGGCGGCTTCGACGTCGTCGGCTCCAGTCCGGAGGCGCTGGTCAAGGTCGAGGACGGGCAGGCCCTGATGCACCCCATCGCCGGCACCCGGCCCCGCGGCGCCACCCCGCAGCGCGACACCGCCCTCGCCGACGAACTCCTCGCCGACCCCAAGGAACGCGCCGAACACCTCATGCTCGTCGACCTCGGCCGCAACGACCTCGGCCGCGTCTGCCGACCGGGCAGCGTCGAGGTCGTCGACTTCATGTCCATCGAGCGGTACAGCCACGTGATGCACATCGTGTCCACCGTCACCGGCCGCCTCGCCCCCGACCGCACCGCCTTCGACGCCCTCACCGCCTGCTTCCCCGCCGGCACCCTCTCCGGCGCCCCCAAGCCCCGCGCGCTCCAGATCATCGAGGAACTCGAGACCACCCGCCGCGGCGTCTACGGCGGCTGCGTCGGCTACCTCGACTTCGCCGGCGACGCCGACACCGCCATCGCCATCCGGACCGCCGTCCTCCGCGACGGCACCGCCTACGTGCAGGCCGGGGCCGGCGTCGTCGCCGACTCCGACCCCGCCGCCGAGGACACCGAGTGCCAGAACAAGGCCGCCGCCGTGCTGCGGGCCGTGCACACCGCCGCACACCTCGGGGGCGCCAGCCGGGCCCCGGGCCCCGGCGGTAGCGTGGGCCCGTGACTTCCGCACCACCGCCCCGCACCTCCCGCACACCCCGGCGCGCCCTCGCGGCGGCGCTGCTGAGCGGCCCGCTGGGCGCGGCACTGGCACTGATCGCCGCCGGGCAGGTGTGGAGCGAGACCACCACCACGTTCGCCGGCGGCACCCTTCCGGTGACCGCCACCGGCAGCGACATCACCGGCCTGCCCAGCGCCTTCGCCCTCGCCGGCCTCGCGGCCCTGGTCGCCGTCTTCGCCGTCCGCCGCGCGATCCGCGTCGTCGTCGCCGGCCTGCTCGCCCTCAGCGGCGCCGGCACCGTCGCCGCTGCCGTGGCCGGTGCCCGCGACCACGCCGCGCTCACCGAGAAGGCCGCCCGGGCCAGCGGCCTCACCGACGGCGCCATCGACGCCGTGCAGGTCAGCGCCTGGCCGTGGATCTCCACCGCGGGCGGAGCCCTGCTGCTCCTCGCCGGACTGCTGGCCCTGGTGTACGGGCGGCGCTGGCCCTCCATGGCAGGCACCGGCCGGTACGAGCGCGGCACCCGCGCCGCCCGCCGCGACGCTCCCCCGCCCGTCGACCCCGACCGGCCCGAGGACCTGTGGAAGGCCCTCGACCGCGGCGAGGACCCCACGCACGGCACCCCCTGATCCACCGCGAACGGCGAACGGACACAATGGGGCGGGCGGCGCGCCCGCCCACCGAGGGAAACGACGAGGAGCAGCAACCCATGGCGAAGCACTACCACCACGGAAACAGCCCGGCGGCCTGGACCGGCGTCATCATCGCCTTCATCGGCTTCTGCATCGGCGGTGCCTTCACCGTGACGGCCCAGCCGATCGGCGTGGTGGCCGGCCTGGTCGTGGTGGGCCTCGGCGGCGTGGCCGGCCTGGTGATGCGCTCCATGGGACTCGGCCACGACCCGAACCCGAACGCCCCCCACTGACCTCCACGACGGCTGCCACTCAGCGACGTCCCCGCCCGCGCGGCGCACACCCCGTGCGCCGCGCGCGGCACGCCGGGACCGCTCCGGCGTCCGCCCGGCCGGGACACTCCGCCGGAAAGGCGCTGGCGCCGCCCGCCCGCACCGGACAGGCTGGGACGGTGACCCACGCCCCCACCCCCGCCGGCGCCCGCACTCAAGGCACCCTCACCCGGCTCGCCGCCCCGCTGAGCGCGCTGGCCGCCGTAGCAGGAGCCTTCGCGTACGTCGCCGCTCACGACCCCAACGCGCCCGGCCACTATCCGGCCTGCCCGCTGCTGCAGCTCACCGGCATCCTCTGCCCCGGCTGCGGCGGTCTGCGCACCGCCCACGCCGTCGCCCACGGCGACCTGGCCGCGGCCCTCGGCGCCAACGCGCTCGCGCTGGCCGGCATGGCCCTGGCCGTCCTCTTCCTGCTCCACTGGTGCGTCAGGGTGATCCGGGCCCGGCCCGTCACCGTGCCCGTGCGACCCGTGCACCTGTGGCTCGGTACCGGGCTGGTCCTGGTCTTCACGGTGGTCCGCAACCTCCCCTTCGGAGCGGCGCTCGCCCCCTGAGTTTCGCGGGAACTGTCCGCAATGTGGGATTTGGGGTAACCGGATGCGGGCCCTCCGTTCGTGGCCGGATACCATCGCAGTGCCCGACCATCGACATCCCTCAGCCACGAACCCAGCCACGAAGGGGGCCGCTCGCGTGAGTGTGCTTGACGAGATCATCGACGGCGTCCGCGAAGACCTCGCCGAACGGCAGGCGCGGATCAGCCTCGACGACCTCAAGCAGCGCGCCGCGGCCGCCCCCCAGGCCAAGGACGGGGTCGCGGCACTCAAGGGCGACAGCGTCCGGGTCATCTGCGAGGTCAAGCGGTCCAGCCCGTCCAAGGGCGCGCTCGCCGCCATCGCCGACCCCGCCGGCCTCGCCGCCGACTACGAGGCCGGGGGCGCGTCCCTCATCTCCGTCCTCACCGAGCAGCGCCGCTTCGGCGGCTCCCTCGCCGACCTCGAGGCCGTCCGCGCCAAGGTCGACATCCCCGTGCTCCGCAAGGACTTCGTCGTCACGTCCTACCAGCTCTGGGAGGCCAGAGCCTACGGCGCCGACGTCGTGCTGCTCATCGTCGCCGCCCTGGAACAGCAGGCTCTCGTCTCCCTCGTCGAACGCGCCGAGTCCCTCGGCCTCACCCCGCTCGTCGAGGTCCACGACGAGGAGGAGACCGCCCGCGCCGTCGACGCCGGCGCGCGCATCATCGGCGTCAACGCCCGCAACCTGAAGACCCTCGAGGTCGACCGCGGCACCTTCGAGCGCGTCGCACCCGAGATCCCCGACCACATCGTCAAGGTCGCCGAATCGGGCGTACGCGGCCCGCACGACCTGATCGCCTACGCCAACGAGGGCGCCGACGCCGTCCTCGTCGGCGAGTCCCTGGTCACCGGCAAGGACCCCAAGAGCGCCGTCGCCGACCTCGTCGCCGCGGGCGCGCACCCCGCGCTGCGCCACGGGAAGGGCTGACCCCGGTGGACCGGCGACCGCACCACGCCGCCGCGCCGCGCGACCGGTACGCGCGCCTGCGCCGCGGCTGCCGGCCTCGCGGGTGCCGCGCCCCGGCGCGGCGGGTGCACGGGCGTCGCGTCCGCTACCACATCGGCTGCGAGCCCGGCCAGGTCAACGGCCGGCGATGGCCCGCCACCGCGGCGACGGCCTGACCGCACCCGTACCTGCTCCCGGTCCTGCCCGCCCGGCCGGCCGTGACGCCGCGTGGCACCGCGCCGCCCGGGGCTCTGCCCGCCACGGGCGCCGTCCCGTCCCGCACGACGGTGGGACGCCGACGGCACCCGGGACGAGGGGCACCGCCGCCGGCGGGACCTCCGCCGCCCTGCCACGGCGCCGCACGTGCGGCCCGCGCTCCGTCCGGCGCCGTCCACGCCCCGCACGGCCGAGCAGGCGGGCCGTGGCCTGCCGTCGGCGCGTCCCCGCCGTGCCGACCGGGCCCCGCAGGAGGCTGGAGCCGGCCCCGCGCCCACACGGCGCCCCCCTTCAGACGACGAACCCGCAAGGAGCACCACGCACATGTCCCGCTTCTTCATCCCCGACCCGGAGGGCCGGGTGCCCACACCCCAGGGCTACTTCGGAGCCTTCGGCGGCAAGTTCATCCCGGAGGCCCTCGTCGCCGCCGTCGACGAGGTCGCCATCGAGTACGACAAGGCCAAGGCGGATCCCGCCTTCACCGCGGAGCTCGAGGACCTGCTGGTCCACTACACCGGACGCCCCAGCGCCCTCACCGAGGTGCCGCGCTTCGCGGAACACGCCGGCGGCGCCCGCGTCTTCCTCAAGCGCGAGGACCTCAACCACACCGGCTCGCACAAGATCAACAACGTGCTGGGGCAGGCCCTGCTCACCCGCCGCATGGGCAAGACCCGGGTCATCGCGGAGACCGGCGCCGGCCAGCACGGCGTCGCCACCGCGACGGCCTGTGCGCTCTTCGGCCTCGAGTGCACCGTCTACATGGGCGAGGTCGACACCGAGCGGCAGGCGCTGAACGTGGCCCGGATGCGCATGCTCGGAGCCGAGGTGGTACCGGTGACCTCCGGCAGCCGCACGCTCAAGGACGCGATCAACGAGGCGTTCCGCGACTGGGTCGCGAACGTCGACCGCACCCACTACCTCTTCGGCACCGCGGCCGGCCCGCACCCCTTCCCGGCACTGGTGCGGGACTTCCACCGGGTGATCGGCGTCGAGGCACGGCGCCAGATCCAGGAGCGCACCGACCGGCTGCCGGACGCCGCCGTGGCCTGCGTGGGTGGCGGCTCCAACGCGATCGGCCTGTTCCACGCCTTCCTCGACGACCCCGGCGTCCGGCTGGTCGGCTGCGAGGCCGCGGGCCACGGCGTCGCCTCCGGCGAGCACGCGGCGACCCTCACGGCGGGGGAGCCGGGCATCCTGCACGGCTCCCGCAGCTACCTCCTCCAGGACGACGAGGGCCAGATCACCGAGCCCTACTCGATCTCGGCCGGCCTGGACTACCCCGGCATCGGCCCCGAGCACGCCTACCTCAAGGACAGCGGGCGCGGCGAGTACCGGCCCGTCACCGACGACGAGGCGATGCGCGCGCTGCGCCTGCTCTCCGAGACGGAGGGCATCATCCCGGCGATCGAGAGCGCCCACGCCCTGGCCGGCGCCCTCGACCTCGGCCGCGAACTCGGCACCGACGGGCTGATCCTGGTCAACCTGTCCGGACGCGGCGACAAGGACATGGACACCGCCGCCCGCTACTTCGGGCTCTACGACGACCGGCCGGGCGGGCAGCAGGGCGACACCGAGACCCCGGGGAGCGACCAGTGAGCGGCAACATCGACCTCCTGAACGCCACCCTGGCCCGCGCCCGGAACGAGAACCGGGCCGCGCTGATCGGCTACCTCCCGGCCGGCTTCCCCACCGTGGACGGCGGCATCCGCGCCTGCACCGCCCTGCTGGAGGGCGGCTGCGACGTCGTCGAGGTCGGTCTGCCCCACAGCGACCCGGTCCTGGACGGTCCCGTCATCCAGACCGCCGACGACATCGCCCTGCGCGGCGGCGTCCGCATCGCCGACGTGCTCCGCACCGTCCGGGAGGCGCACGCCGCGACGGGTGCGCCGGTCCTGGTCATGACGTACTGGAACCCGGTCGACCGTTACGGCGTGGAGCGTTTCGCCGCCGAGCTCGCCGACGCCGGCGGGGCCGGCTGCATCCTCCCCGACCTCCCGGTCGAGGAGGCCGGCGCGTGGACGAAGGCCGCCGAGCAGCACTCCCTGGCCACGGTCTACGTCGTCGCGCCCTCCAGCCGGGACGAGCGGCTGGCCAGGATCACCGCGGCGGGCAGCGGCTTCGTCTACGCGGCGTCCCTGATGGGCGTCACCGGCACCCGGGAATCCGTCGGGCTGGAGGCGAAGGACCTGGTCGCCCGCACCCGGGCGACCACCGAGCTGCCGGTCTGCGTCGGTCTCGGCGTGTCCAGCGCGGCGCACGCGGCAGAGGTCGCGACCTTCGCCGACGGCGTGATCGTCGGCTCGGCCTTCGTCAAGCGCCTGCTGGCCGCCGCGGACGACCCGGAGGCCGGCCTGGCCGACGTGCGGACCCTGGCCGGCGAACTCGCCTCCGGCGTGCGCCGGGCGGCGGGAGCCTGAGGGGACGGCGACCCGCCCCGTGAGGGGTCCCCGCACCGGAGCGCGCCGTGTGCGGGGACCTCTTTCGGGGGAACTCCCGCTCCGGGGCGCATGCCGCGACGCCCCCGGCTCGTTGCAGCAGGACGTGACGAGTCAGATGGATCGCGACAGTGTGATGACCGACGACAAGCGCCCGGGAGCCGCGAGCGCCCGCGAGCGCCTGCGCGTGGAGCGGGAACGCGAGCGCCAGTCAGCCAAGCGGCTGCGCACGGTGAAGATGGCCGGCCTGGTCGTCCTGGTGCTCGCGGTCGCGGCGCTGGTCGCCGTGGCGGTGTCCGTGACCGGCAAGGAGGACGGCGCGTCGGGGGAGGCCCGCCCCGTGACCACGGGTGCGGCCGGGGCGCCGGTGACCATGACGGTGTACGAGGACTTCCGCTGCCCCGGCTGCGAGGCGTTCGAGGCGCAGTACCGGGAGACGATCAACGACCTGCGCGACGCGGGCAAGCTGCGGGTGGAGTACCACCTCGTCACCCTCATCGACGACAACCTCGGGGGCCAGGGCTCCCAGTACGCCGCCGAGGCGGCGATGTGCGCGAACGACGCCGGGAAGTTCGTTCCCTACCACGACCTGCTGTACACGAACCAGCCGCCGGAGCAGAAGGACGCCTTCGGCGACAGGACGTACCTGCTGCGGCTCGCCCGCCAGGTCGAAGGGCTGTCGACCGCCGAGTTCGAGACGTGCGTGCAGGACGGTCGCAACGCCGACCGCGTCGCCCGTACGAACAACGCATTCCTCGATGCGGGCATCAACCAGACCCCCACCGTCCTCATCGACGGCAAGCCGGCCGGTGCCGATCCGGCCGACCCGCTGACGCCGCAGAAGCTGCGGCAGATCGTGGAGAAGAAGAACTGACCGCGGCCGTGGACCGTTCCGTACCCGCCGCCGGCGCCCGGGCCCTTCCAGCGGTCCGGACGCCGGCGACGGGCACGTCCGCGGACGCCGGCGGCCGCGCCTCTCCGATGCCCTTTCCGGTGCCTTTGCGCGACGTTTCCCCGGTGCGTCCCGGGCAGCGTTATCCAGCCGTTGTGCCGGGCGGCGGCCCCCGGCGGCCGGGCACGGTAGCGTCGGTGGAGCCATGAACACCCTTGCCTTCATTCCCAGCCCCTCGACCGGAGAGATCCATCTCGGTCCGGTCCCGCTGCGCGGCTACGCGTTCTGCATCATCATCGGCGTCTTCCTCGCCGTCTGGCTCGGCAACCGGCGATGGATCGCCCGTGGCGGCCGCACCGGGACGGTCGCCGACATCGCCGTCTGGGCGGTGCCGTTCGGGCTGGTGGGCGGCCGGCTCTACCACGTGATCACCGACTACCAGCTGTACTTCGGCGAGGGCCGCAACTGGGTGGACGCCTTCCGCATCTGGGACGGCGGCCTGGGTATCTGGGGCGCGATCGCGCTGGGTGCCGTCGGTGCGTGGATCGGCTGCCGCCGCCGCGGCATTCCGCTGCCCGCCTACGCGGACGCCGTCGCACCCGGCATCGCGCTGGCCCAGGCCGTCGGGCGCTGGGGGAACTGGTTCAACCAGGAGCTGTACGGGCGCCCCACCGACCTTCCGTGGGCCGTGGAGATCGACCGCGCCCACCGGCCCGTCGAATCCCTCGACGTCGCCACCTACCACCCGACCTTCCTGTACGAGTCCCTGTGGTGCATCGGCGTGGCCTTCCTGGTCATCTGGGCCGACCGGCGCTTCCGCATGGGCCACGGGCGGGCGTTCGCGCTGTACGTCGCCGCGTACACCGCGGGGCGCTTCTGGATCGAGTACCTGCGCATCGACGACGCCCACCAGGTACTGGGTCTGCGGCTGAACAACTGGACGGCGCTCGGGGTGTTCCTGCTCGCGGTGGCCTACATCGTGATCTCCCACCGGGTGTCGCCCGGGCGCGAGGAGGTCGTCGAACCGGGCGCCGCCGACGGCGACGGCTCGCCGCCGGCGTCGGCGCAGAGCGACGACGGTGTGAAGAGCGAGGCGGACGCGCAGAGCGACGCGGCAGCGCAGAGCGCGGGCGGCGACGAGGGCGCCGAGCCCCCGGCCCCCGGCCCGGCCGCCGACGACGCTCCGGCGGCCCCCAGCGAGCAGCCGGGCCGCCGCACCTGAACCGCCCCCCTCTCCCCGCGCGTCCCGGGGCCGGGCGTCTCGCCGGGCTCCGGGGCCGCGCCCCGGAGCCCCATCAGGACAGGGGGCGCGGGAAAAGCCCTGGTCAGAGGGGTAAGTACGGCCTTCCTTGCTGGCGCGGAGCGCGCATGCGTGCCTACGGTCGAAGCACCCGACGGTCGCGAAGGAAGGACGGCGCGCCCCATGACCAGCGCCCTGGAAGAGACGCCGGACCCCGGCGCGGACGCGGAACCGCACGGTCACCGCGACGTCAACGGCGGCTGGCTGCGTCCCGCGGTGTTCGGCGCGATGGACGGCCTCGTCTCCAACCTCGGCCTGATGAGCGGCGTCGCCGGCTCCTCGGCCTCCCAGCAGACCGTGGTCATCGCCGGCCTGGCCGGTCTCGCCGCCGGAGCCTTCTCCATGGCGGCCGGGGAGTACACCTCCGTCGCCTCGCAGCGCGAGCTGGTGCAGGCCGAGCTGGACGTGGAGCGGCGCGAACTGCGGCGCAACCCGCGGGACGAGATGCGGGAGCTGGCGGCCGCCTACGAGGCCCGCGGCGTGGAACCGCAACTGGCCGCGCAGGTCGCCGAGCAGCTGTCCCGCGACCCCGAGCAGGCGCTGGACGTGCACGCCCGCGAGGAACTGGGCGTCGACCCCGGCGACCTCCCCTCGCCGACGGTCGCCGCCGTGTCGTCGTTCGGCTCCTTCTCCGTCGGTGCGGCCGTGCCCGTGCTGCCGTACCTCTTCGGCGCCGGAGCTCTGTGGCCGGCCGTCGTCGTGGCGCTGCTCGGGCTGTTCCTGTGCGGCGCGGTGGTGGCGAGGGTGACCGCACGGTCCTGGTGGTACAGCGGCCTGCGGCAGATGCTGCTGGGCGGCGCGGCGGCCGCGGTGACCTACGCGCTGGGCGCCGTCTTCGGCGTGGCCGTGGGCTGAGACCCCTGCGCGACGCCGGCGGGGCCCGCTGTGGCCGGTGTGGCCCGGGACACGGTGTGTGACGCTCCGGACGGGGCATGATCCACGTGTTACCGGACGGTTTCAGCGTCCGCCTTCCGGGGCACAAGCTGGAAAGCCCGCGAGCAACGATGCCCGCGTCGGCCTGCATGTTTCCGGCCTCAGGGGCCTTCGCCGCGCTGCGGCCGCACAGCGAGCCGTCCGCATGCTGGAACGAGGAATCCGCCTGCTGGGAAGATGCGTCATCCTGTAACCTGCACGAAAATCTGTTCAGCCAGGGCCGACGTCGTCCCTCGGCGAAAGCACATGCCATGACGACGACGGGAGAGCCGATGCGTGCGGCATTCGAGGCGGCCCACCCTGCCAAGCAGGGGATGTACGACCCCCGGTACGAGCACGACGCCTGCGGCGTCGGCTTCGTGGCCACACTCACCGGCGTTCCCAGCCACGAGCTGGTGCAGCAGGCGCTGACGGTCCTGCGCAACCTCGAGCACCGCGGTGCCACCGGTTCCGACCCGGACACCGGCGACGGCGCCGGAATCCTCCTCCAGGTCCCCGACGCCTTCCTGCGCGACGAGGTCCCCTTCGACCTGCCCGCCGCCGGCGGCTACGCCGTCGGCCTGGCGTTCCTCCCCGCCGAGCCGGCCGCCGAGGAGGAGGCCGTCGCGCGGATCGATGAGATCGCGGCGGAGGAGGGCCTGAGCGTCCTCGGCTGGCGTGAGGTGCCGGTCGCCCCGCAGCTGCTGGGCGAGGGCGCCCGCGAGACCATGCCCACCTTCCGGCAGCTGTTCCTCGCCGACGCGGCGGGCGAGCGCACCGGCGTCGCCCTGGACCGGATCGCGTTCGTCGCCCGCAAGCGGGCCGAGCGCGAGGCCGGCACCTACTTCCCCTCACTGTCCGCCCGCACCCTGGTCTACAAGGGCATGCTGACCACCGGGCAGCTGGAGCCGTTCTTCCCCGACCTGTCGGACCGGCGGCTCACCAGCGCCGTCGCCCTGGTCCACTCCCGGTTCTCCACCAACACCTTCCCCTCCTGGCCGCTGGCCCACCCCTACCGCTTCGTCGCGCACAACGGCGAGATCAACACGGTGCAGGGCAACCGCAACTGGATGCGCGCCCGCGAATCGCAGCTGGTCTCGGACCTGTTCGGCGACGACGCGAAGCTGGACCGGATCTTCCCCGTCTGCACGCCCGGCGCGTCGGACTCCGCGACCTTCGACGAGGTGCTGGAACTCCTCCACCTGGGCGGGCGCTCGCTGCCGCACTCGGTGCTGATGATGGTCCCCGAGGCGTGGGAGAACTCTGCTTCCGGCGAATCCATGGACCCGGCCCGGCGCGCCTTCTACCAGTACCACTCCACGATGATGGAGCCCTGGGACGGCCCGGCGTGCGTCACCTTCACCGACGGCACCCAGGTCGGCGCCGTGCTCGACCGCAACGGCCTGCGCCCCGGCCGCTACTGGGTCACCGACGACGGCCTGGTCGTTCTCGGCTCGGAGGTCGGCGTCCTCGACATCGACCCGTCCAGGGTGGTGCGCAAGGGCCGGCTCCAGCCCGGCCGGATGTTCCTCGTGGACACCGCGGAGCACCGCATCATCGAGGACGACGAGGTCAAGGCCACGCTGGCCGCCGAACACCCCTACGAGGAGTGGCTGGAGGCCGGTCTGATCGAACTGGCCGACCTGCCCGAGCGCGAGCACATCGTGCACACCCACCGCTCGGTGACCCGGCGTCAGCAGACCTTCGGCTACACCGAGGAGGAGCTCCGCGTCATCCTCGCGCCGATGGCACAGACCGGCGCCGAACCGATCGGCTCCATGGGCACCGACTCCCCGATCGCCGCGCTGTCCACCCGGCCCCGGCTCATCTTCGACTACTTCACCCAGCTGTTCGCGCAGGTCACCAACCCCCCGCTGGACGCCATCCGCGAGGAACTCGTCACCTCGCTGATCTCGCCGCTCGGCCCGCAGGGCAACCTCCTGGACCCGTCCTCGGCGTCCTGCCGCAGCGTCACCCTGCCGTTCCCGGTGATCGACAACGACGAGCTGGCCAAGCTCATCCACATCAACGCCGACGGCGACCTGCCCGGCTTCAAGTCCACGACCCTGTCCGGCCTGTACCGGGTGCACGACGGGGGAGAGGGCCTGGCCGCCCGCATCAAGGAGATCTGCAAGGAGGCCGACGCCGCCATAGCGGCCGGCGCCCGCCTCGTCGTGCTCTCCGACCGGCACTCCGACGCCGAGCACGCGCCCATCCCGTCGCTGCTGCTGACCTCGGCCGTGCACCACCACCTGATCCGCACCAAGCAGCGCACCCAGGTGGGACTGCTGATCGAGGCCGGCGACGTGCGCGAGGTGCACCACGTCGCCCTGCTCATCGGCTACGGCGCCGCCGCCGTCAACCCGTACCTGGCCATGGAGTCCGTGGAGGACCTGGTCCGGGCCGGCACCTTCCTGCCCGGCGCCGACGAGATGGCCCCCGAGGACGCCATCGGCAACCTCATCAAAGCCCTCGGCAAGGGCGTCCTGAAGGTGATGTCCAAGATGGGCATCTCCACCGTCGCCTCCTACCGCGGCGCGCAGGTCTTCGAGGCCGTCGGCCTCGACGAGTCGTTCGTCGACACCTACTTCCACGGCACCACCACCAAGATCGGCGGCGCCGGCCTGGACGTCGTCGCCAAGGAGGTCGGAGCCCGGCACGCCAAGGCGTACCCGGCCACCGGCATCGCCCCCGCGCACCGCGCCCTCGACATCGGCGGCGAGTACCAGTGGCGCCGCGAGGGCGAACCGCACCTCTTCGACCCGGACACCGTCTTCCGGCTCCAGCACTCCACCCGTGAGCGCCGCTACGACATCTTCAAGCAGTACACCCGGCGCGTCGACGAGCAGGCCGAGCGCCTGATGACGCTGCGCGGCCTGTTCCGCATGAAGGAGGGCGAGCGGCAGCCGGTGCCCATCGACGAGGTCGAGCCGGTGTCCGAGATCGTCAAGCGGTTCTCCACCGGCGCCATGTCCTACGGCTCCATCTCCCAGGAGGCGCACGAGACCCTGGCCATCGCCATGAACCGCCTCGGCGGCAAGTCCAACACCGGTGAGGGCGGCGAGGACCCGGAGCGGCTGTACGACCCGCAGCGCCGCTCCGCGATCAAGCAGGTCGCCTCCGGCCGGTTCGGCGTGACCAGCGAGTACCTGGTCAACTCCGACGACATCCAGATCAAGATGGCGCAGGGCGCCAAGCCCGGCGAGGGCGGCCAGCTGCCCGGCCACAAGGTGTACCCGTGGGTGGCGAAGACCCGGCACTCCACGCCCGGCGTCGGCCTCATCTCGCCGCCCCCGCACCACGACATCTACTCCATCGAGGACCTCGCCCAGCTCATCCACGACCTGAAGAACGCCAACCCGGCGGCCCGCATCCACGTGAAGCTGGTCTCCGAGGTCGGCGTCGGCACCGTCGCCGCGGGCGTGTCCAAGGCGCACGCCGACGTGGTGCTCATCTCCGGCCACGACGGCGGCACCGGCGCCTCGCCGCTGACCTCCCTCAAGCACGCAGGCGGCCCCTGGGAACTGGGCCTGGCCGAGACCCAGCAGACGCTGCTGCTCAACGGTCTGCGCGACCGCATCGTGGTGCAGACCGACGGCCAGCTCAAGACCGGCCGCGACGTGCTGATCGCCGCGCTCCTCGGCGCCGAGGAGTTCGGCTTCGCCACCGCGCCGCTGGTCGTGTCCGGCTGCGTGATGATGCGCGTGTGCCACCTGGACACCTGCCCGGTCGGCATCGCCACCCAGAACCCGGTGCTGCGCGAGCGCTACGCCGGCAAGGCCGACCACGTCGTCAACTTCTTCGAGTTCATCGCCGAGGAGGTCCGCGAACTCCTCGCCGAACTGGGCTTCCGCAGCATGGACGAGGCCGTCGGCCACGCCGAACTCCTCGACGTCAGCCGCGCCGTGGACCACTGGAAGGCCGCCGGCCTCGACCTCGGGCCGCTGCTGCACGTGCCCGACCTGCCCGAGGGCGCCGTCCGGCACCAGGTCGTCGAACAGGACCACGGACTGGCCAAGGCGCTGGACAACCAGCTCATCAAGCTGTCCGCGGACGCGCTGAGCGCCGAGTCCGTCGAGGCCGCCCAGCCGGTCCGCGCCCACCTCGACATCCGCAACATCAACCGCACGGTCGGCACCATGCTCGGCCACGAGGTCACCAAGCGGTTCGGCGGTGCCGGGCTGCCCGACGACACCATCGACGTCACCTTCACCGGCTCCGCCGGCCAGTCCTTCGGCGCGTTCCTGCCGCGCGGCATCACGCTGCGCCTGGAGGGCGACGCCAACGACTACGTCGGCAAGGGCCTGTCCGGCGGCCGCGTCGTCGTGCGCCCCGAACGGGGCGCCGACCACCTGGCCGAGTACTCCACCATCGCCGGCAACACCCTCGCCTACGGCGCCACCGGCGGCGAGATGTACCTCCGAGGCCGCGTCGGCGAACGCTTCTGCGTCCGCAACTCCGGCGCCACCGTGGTCTCCGAAGGCGTCGGCGACCACGGCTGCGAGTACATGACCGGCGGCTCGGCCGTCGTCCTCGGCGACACCGGACGGAACTTCGGCGCCGGCATGTCCGGCGGCTTCGCCTACGTCGTCGACCTCGACCCGGCGAACGTCAACGTCGCGCTCCGCCCCGCGCTCAACCCCCTGGACGCCACCGACCGGCAGTGGCTGCACGACGTGGTGCGCCGCCACCAGGAGGAGACCGGCTCCACCGTCGCCGAGAAGCTCCTCGCCGACTGGGACGCCGCAGCCGACCGCTTCACCAAGATCGTTCCCCCGCAGTACCAGGCAGTGCTCGCCGCCAAGGAAGCCGCCGAGCGAGCCGGACTCCCCGAGTCCGAGACCCACGAGAAGATGATGGAGGCGGCGCTCAATGGCTGACCCCAAGGGCTTCCTGACCACCGGCCGCGAGGTCGCCGAGACCCGGCCGGTCTCCGAACGCGTGCAGGACTGGAACGAGGTCTACGTCCCCGGTTCGCTGCTCCCCATCATCGGCAAGCAGGCCGGCCGCTGCATGGACTGCGGCATCCCGTTCTGCCACAACGGCTGCCCGCTCGGGAACCTCATCCCCGAGTGGAACGACTACGCCTACCGCGAGGACTGGGCCGCCGCCAGCGAGCGGCTGCACGCCACCAACAACTTCCCCGAGTTCACCGGCCGGCTCTGCCCCGCGCCGTGCGAGTCGGCCTGCGTGCTGGGCATCAACCAGCCGGCGGTGACCATCAAGAACGTCGAGGTCACCATCATCGACAAGGCGTGGGAGGCCGGCGACGTCACCCCGCAGCCCCCGGAGCGGCTGTCCGGCAAGACCGTCGCCGTCATCGGCTCCGGACCGGCCGGGCTCGCCGCCGCGCAGCAGCTCACCCGCGCCGGCCACACCGTCGCCGTCTACGAGCGCGCCGACCGCATCGGCGGCCTGCTGCGGTACGGCATCCCCGAGTTCAAGATGGAGAAGCGGCACATCAACCGCCGGATCGAGCAGATGCGGGCCGAGGGCACCAAGTTCCGCACCGAGACCGAGATCGGCGTGGACATCGACGCGAAGAAGCTGCGCAAGCGCTACGACGCGGTCGTCATCGCCGCCGGCGCCACCACCGCCCGCGACCTGCCCGTCCCCGGGCGCGAGCTGAACGGCGTGCACCAGGCGATGGAGTACCTGCCGCTGTCCAACAAGGTGCAGGAGGGCGACCTGACGGTCTCCCCGATCTCCGCCGAGGGCAAGCACGTCGTCGTCATCGGCGGCGGCGACACCGGTGCCGACTGTGTCGGCACCGCCCACCGCCAGGGCGCCGCGTCCGTCACCCAGCTCGAGATCATGCCCCGGCCGGGCGAGGAGCGCCCCTCACACCAGCCGTGGCCGACGTTCCCCATGCTGTACAAGGTCACCAGCGCGCACGAGGAGGGCGGCGACCGCGTGTACTCGGTCTCCACCACCCACTTCGAGGGCGACGAGAACGGCGACGTCCAGTGGCTCCACCTCATCGAGGTGGAGATGAAGGACGGCAAGCTCGAACAGAAGCCGGGCACCGAGAAGAAGATCCCGGCGCAGCTGGTCACCCTCGCCATGGGCTTCACCGGCGTCGACCGGGAGAACGGCCTGGTCGAGCAGTTCGGCGTGGAACTCGACGAACGCGGCAACGTCGCCCGCGACGCCGACTACGCCACCAACGTCGACGGCGTGTTCGTCGCCGGCGACGCCGGCCGCGGCCAGTCCCTCATCGTGTGGGCCATCGCCGAGGGCCGCTCCGCAGCCCGCGGTGTGGACCGCTACCTCACCGGCGCGGCCAGCACGCTGCACGCCCCCATCAAGCCGACGGACCGCGCGCTCACCGTGTAGCGGCCGTCCCCACCCGTCCCGCACAACGTCGTGCGGACGCGGGACGCAACAGGTCCCGTGGCGCCCGTCTCCCACCCCCGACCGGGAGGCGGGCGCCGACCTGTGCACAGCCCGCCGGACCCCCGGGGCGTCCCGTCGCCGCCGGATCACCGCCCGAGCGCCAGCGCCCCCGTCGCCGCCGCCGTCGCGGCCACCGACAGCACCAGCCCGGTCACCACGAACCGGCCCGCGGGCACCCGCGTCCCGTGCCGCCGGCACCGCTCCAGGCACAACAGCGTCGCCAGCGACGCCCACGGCACCACCAGCGCCCCCACGTTCGTGCCGATCAGCAGCGCCGCAAGGCGCTGCGGCTGGTCCACCGGCACCGCGCCCTCACCCGCCAGGTACACCGGCAGGTTGTTCAGCACGTTCGACAGCCCCGCGCCGACGGCCGCGGAACGGAACATCCCCACCACGCCGCCGTCCGCGCCCATCGCCGTCACCAGCCACCCGTGCAGGCCGTGCACCGTGACCGTCTCGACCACCAGAAAAAGCCCCGGCACCAGCACCAGCAGCCGCCACGGGACCAGCGACGGCCGCAGCACACCCGGCCGCCGCACCGCGAACGCCCCCACCACCAGCAGCGCCGCCGCGCCCGACGCCGCCCACAGCGGCACCTCCGCCCCCAGGATCGCCGCCAGGAACCCCGCCGTCGCCACCGCCGACACGGCGAACAGCACCCGGTCCGCGGCCCGGAACGGCTCCGGCGAGGCGAGCACACCCCCCTCCGGCCGCGCCGGCCGCCAATAGAACACCCACAGGCACAGCATCGTCACCGCGACCGCCGCGAGCTGCGGCGCCCACATCAGCACCGCCATGCCCTGCGGCGACAGGCCCAGCCGGTCGGCGGCCAGCAGGTTCGTCAGGTTCGACACCGGCAGCAGCAGACTCGCGGTGTTCGCCAGCCAGATCGTCGTCATGGCCGGCGGCAGCGCGGCGACGCCCACCCGGCCGGCCAGCGCCAGCATCACCGGCGTCAGCAGCACCGCCGTGGTGTCCAGGTTCAGCGCGATCGTCGTCACCGACACGAACACCGAGCACAGCACGAACAGCACCGCGTACCGGCCCCGCGCGGCCCGCGCCACCCCTGCCGCCACCGCGTCGAACACACCGGCCGCACCGGTCAGCTCCGCCAGCACGATCACCGACGCCAGGAACGCCAGCAGCGGCGCCAGCCGCACCAGCGCCGCCTCCGCCGCGCCCACGTCCAGCAGCCCCGTCACCACGCACAGCACACCCGCCGCAGCGAGCCCCGCCGCCGCCCGGTCCTGCCCCCGCAGCCGCTTCACCCCCACGCCGCCGGCGTACGCAGCCCCCGGAGGGGACTACTCCGAGGCGTCCGCCAGCCGCGCCGGGAAACCGCCGGTCGCCACCGGCCCCCAGCGCCGCGGCGTGACCCGCACGATCGACTTGCCCTGCCGCAGCATCGCCGCCCGGTACTCGTCCCAGTCCGGATGCTCACCGGAGATGCAGCGGAAGTACTCCACCAGCGGCTCCACCGAGTCCGGCGCGTCGACCACCTCTGCGTCGCCGTCCACCTGCACCCACGGGCCGTCCCACTCGTCCGACAGCACCACCACGCTCACCGCCGGCTCCCGGCGGGCGTTGTGCACCTTGGCGCGCTCCGGATAGCTCGACACCACGATCCGGCCCGCCCCGTCCACACCGCACGTCACCGGCGACGCCTGCACCGAACCGTCGGAACGCCGCGTGATCAGAAGGGACCGGTGCCGTGGACGCACGAAGTCCAGCAGGTCGGCCCGGCTCACCGTGGTGTTCGTCGCGATCGAAGGACTCATGCCGCGGAGCCTATGCGCAAAGCCGCCCCGCGCACGACCACCGGCACTCCCCACGCCCGCGGCGGCGCACCGCTCAGGTGTCGCAGTCCAGTACCGACCGGCACAGCCCGCAGCGTGCCCGCACCGGGCCCCGCACCGGCACACGGAGGCGCTGGAAGCACGTCGGGCAGGCGAACGCCACCCGCATCCCGTCCGCCCCGGCCCCGCCGTCCGCCCCGGCCTGCGCGCCCGCCGCAGGTGGACCACCCGGCTCACCCGTCCCGCCCGGCTCGAACACGTACCCCTCACCGTCGGACAGCGCGCCCCGCCCCGCCGGCCGGCCCCAGCGCCGAGCCCAGCGCCGGTCCCGCACGTACGCCCGGCGCGCCACCCGGCCCGCGCCCGCCAGCGGCGGCCGCTCCACGTCCCGCCGCGCCCTGGCCCGGCCCGCCACGTACGCCTCGTACGCCTGCGGACTGGTGAACCACGGCGACGGATCCTCCCCGAACACCGCCGCGCGCTTCGCCAGCACGTAACCGAACTCCTCGGGGGTCAGGTAGCCCAGCTTCTGCGACGACACCCCGTCCTGCCGGAACGCGTCCAGCAGCAGCCAGCCCGACCCCAGGAACGCCGCGGCCGTGTCGGTGAGGATCTCGTTCGCCGGCACCCCGCGGAAGGCCAGGTCCAGACGGTGCAGGTACACGTGCATCACCTCGTGCGCGAGCGCCGCCCCCACGTCCCGCCGATGCGTGCGGAACCGCTCGTTCAGCTCCACGAAGTACTCCGGGCCCGCAGCCAGCTCCACGCTCGCCGCGTGATCCATCGACCGGAACGACACGATGATCCGCGCCTGCGGCAGCCGCAGATGCCGCACCAGCGCTCCCGCCACCCGCTGCGCCCCCAGATGCAGGTCGTTCCCGTCCCCGAACGCCACGTCCGCCGGCGCCACGCTCACCCCGAACTGGTCCACCGTGTCCGCCGACAGCCGCCGGTACAGCGCCGTGACCGCCGACCGCACCGTCGGCAGGTGGGGAAAGCCGCGCTCCACCGGGTCCGCCGCCCGGCCCGCCACCGTGCTCATCACCACATCACCCCCACCCGCCATGGTCCCACCGCACGCCGGACCCACCCCGCCACCACGCCACGCCTGACCGGCATGCGGGCACCCGCTGCGCCGCCGGCCCGCGCCCCCATAGGCTGGAGGGATCATGAACGAGACCGACCGGATCGACGAGTCCGCCGCCGCCCAGCTCCTCGAGCTGCGGGACAGCATCGACAACATCGACGCGGCCGTGGTGCACATGCTCGCCGAGCGCTTCAAATGCACCCAGCGCGTCGGCCGCCTCAAGGCCGACCACCACCTGCCGCCCGCCGACCCCGACCGGGAGTCCCGCCAGATCGCCCGCCTCCGCGAGCTCGCCGAGAGCGCGAAACTGGACCCGGCCTTCGCGGAGAAACTCCTCAACTTCGTCATCGCCGAGGTGATCCGCCACCACGAGACCATCGCCGGCGGCACCCCCGGAAGCACCCCCGGCGGCAACAAGACCTGACCCGCACCGGGACGCACCCGCCCCCGGCCCGGCCTGCCGCGCCCCGCACGGGGGAGGCCCGCTACCCGGCCTCGCCGATGCGGTGCACCCGGACCAGGTTCGTCGTCCCCGGCACACCCGGCGGAGAACCGGCCGTGATCACCACCAGATCGCCGCGGGAACAGCGCCCCAGCCGCAGCAGCTCCTCGTCGACCTGCGCCACCATCTCGTCCGTGGTGCGCACCACCGGCACGCAGAACGCCTCCACCCCCCACGACAGGCCGAGCTGCGCCCGCGTCGCCGGCTCCGGGGTGAACGCCAGCACCGGAATCGGCGACCGGTACCGCGACAGCCGCCGCACCGTGTCCCCGGACTGCGTGAACGCCACCAGACCGCGGGCGCCCAGGAAATCGCCGATCTCCGCCGCCGCCCGCGCCACCGAACCGCCCTGCGTCCGCGGCTTGTCCTCCTCCGCCAGCGGACGCAGCCCCTCCGCCAGCAGGTCCTCCTCCGCGGCCGCCACGATCCGGCCCATGGTGCGCACCGCCTCCACCGGATGCGAGCCCACGCTCGTCTCCTCCGACAGCATCAGCGCGTCCGCGCCGTCCATCACGGCGTTCGCGACGTCCGAGGCCTCCGCACGCGTCGGACGCGACGCCTCCACCATCGAATCGAGCATCTGCGTCGTCACGATCGCCGGCTTCGCCATCCGCCTCGCCAGCTTCACCGCCCGCTTCTGCACCAGCGGAACCGACTCCAGCGCCATCTCCACGCCCAGCTCGCCACGCGCCACCATGATGCCGTCGAACGCGTCGACCAGGGCCTCCAGCGCCTCCACCGCATGCGGCTTCTCGATCTTCGCGATCACCGGCACCCGGTGACCCTCCTCGGCCATCACCCGCCGTGCCTCCACCGCGTCCTCCGCGCCGCGCACCGACGACAGCGCGACCACGTCGACACCCAGCCGCAGCGCCCACCGCAGATCCTCGACGACCTTCCCGCCCAGCGCCGAGCCCGGCGACGGCACCCCCGGCAGGTTCACGCCCTTGTGGTCGGAGACCAGGCCGCCGCGCACCACCCGCGTCGTCACCACCCGGCCCGACACGCCGGACACCCGCAGCACCACCCGGCCCTCGTCGACCAGGACCTCCGAGCCCGGCCGCACGTCGTCGGCCAGCCCCTCGTGCGTGGTGCCGCACCCCTCGTGGTCCCCCTCGGCCTCCGCCGAGAACAGCCGGAACACGTCCCCGCGTTCAAGAAGCACAGGCCCCTCGCGGAAACGGCCCAGTCGGACCTTCGGACCCTGAAGGTCCGCCAGTACGCCGACGCTCCTCCCGACGTCCGCCGACGCCCTCCGCAGCCGCGCGTACCGGCCCTCCAACTCGACGTGCGAACCGTCGCCCGGAGACAGCCGCACCATGTCCGTGCCCGCCTCGACGAGTGCCCTGATCACCTCATACGAGTCGGAGGCGGAACCCAGAGTGCTGACGATCTTCGCGCGGCGCATGCATCGAGCCTACGACCTACCGGAGGGTAGCGAGCGGCCCTCCGGCGCCGGCTCAACCCCCCGAGGGAAACACCCCGTTGACAACTCCCGAATCTGCGCGCCGCCCCGCTCCGATGAGCGGCCCCGACGACCCGGACGAGCCCGACGGCCCACCCCGCAGACCGAACGACGTGAACGCCGTCCGCCCCGGCAACGGAAACAGCTCCTTCCCCGACACCCCGTTCAGGATCACCGCACTGCGATACGCCCCCAGCCCCAGATCCGGCGCCCCCACCCCGTGCGAATGCCGCTCACCGTTCTGCACGAACACCCCACCCGTCACCGACGGATCCAGCACCATCCGGAACCCGCCGTCGATCAGCGGGCGACCCGCCGCGTCCCGCCGCACCAGCGGCGCCAGCGCCGCAAGCAACCGCTCCGCCGGCCGCTCCCGGTACCCCGTCGCCAGCACCAGCGCGTCCGTCACCAGCCGCGACCGCTCACCCTGCTCCGCGTGCTCCAGATGCAACTCCAGCTGCGACGACCCCAGCCGCCCCGCCGTCCGCACCGCCACACCCGGCGTCAGCACCACATCCGGCCAGCCGCAGCGCACCGCCCGCCGGTACAACTCGTCGTGCACCGCCGCCAGCGTCTCGTGATCCACCGCCTTGTGCAGCTGCCACTGCCGCGGCACCAGCCCGTCCCGCACCCGCTCCGGCAGACCGTGGAAGTACCGCGTGTAGTCCGGCGTGAAATGCTCCAGCCCCAGCTTGCTGTACTCCATCGGCGCGAACGCAGGACTCCGCGTCAGCCACCGCAGCCCCTCACCCCCCACCGGCCGCGCCCGCAGCAGATCCAGGAACACCTCCGCCCCGGACTGCCCCGAACCCACCACCGTCACGTGCCCCGCGGCCACCAGCCTGTCCCGGTGCGCCAGATAGTCCGCCGCATGCACCACCGGCAGCGACGGCGCACCCGCCAACGGCCGCAACTGCTCCGGGACATGCGGAGCCGTGCCGATACCCAGGACCACGTTCCGCGCATACGCCCGCCCCAGCGCCTCCGCCTCGCCCGCCTCGTCCAGCCGGGTGAAATCCACCTCGAACAACGCCCGCTCGCCGTTCCACCGCACCGCGTCCACCTGATGCCCGAAACGCAGCCCGCTCCCCACGCCCTCTCCGCCCGGACCGTCCGCCGCCAGACCGTCGCACACCCACCGGCAGTACGCGTCGTACTCCACCCGCTCGATGTGGAAGCGCTCCGCGAAGTAGAACGGGAACAACCGCTCCCGCGCCCGCAGATGACTCAGGAACGACCAGCGGCTCGACGGATCGGCCAACGACACCAGATCCGCCAGGAACGGCACCTGCAACGTCGCACCGTCCACCAGCAGACCCGGATGCCACGAGAACGACCGCCGCTGCTCGAACACCGCCCACCGCAACCCCGGAACCCCGTCAGCCAGCGCCCCCAGCGACAGGTTGAACGGCCCGCACCCCACACCCGCGACGTCCAGCGGCCCCTCCGACTCCCGCACCCCGCAGCTCACGCGCCCACCTCCGCGCCGCACGCCACCCCGGCACCCGCCGCCACGTCCGCCGCCGCATCCCGCACCAGCTTCACCAACGCCGCCAGCTCCCCCCGCTCCACCCGCGGATGCAGCACCGTCACCTTCCACCACAACCGGCCGTCCAGGGACGCCCGCCCCAGCACCGCCCGCCCCTCCTCCAGCAGCCGCCGCCGCACCTCGGCCACCACCTCGTCCGACGCCCCCACCGGACGGAACAGCACCGTCGACAACTCCGGCCACCCACGCAGCTCCAACCCCCGCTCCTCCCGCACCAGCCCCGCCAGCACACCCGCCGCCGCACACGCGTGCTCCACCAACTCCGCCAGCCCCCGACGCCCCAGCGCCCGCAACGTCACCGCCACCTTCAGCACATCCGGCCGCCGCGTCGTCCGCAGCGACCGCCCCAGAAGATCCGGCAGACCCGCCGCCGCATCATCGTCCGCGTTCAGATAATCCGCCCGGTGATCCAGTACACCCAGCTCCGCAGCATCCGGCACCACGAACAACCCCGCCGCCACCGGCTGCCACCCCAGCTTGTGCAGATCCACCGACACCGAATCCGCCCGCTCCAACCCCGCCAACCGGCCCCGCAGCCCCTCACTGAACAACAACGGACCCCCGTACGCCGCATCGACATGCAGCCGCGCCCCGCACCGCGCCACCACCTCCGCCACCTCCGGCAACGGATCCACCACCCCCGCATCCGTCGTCCCCGCCGTCGCCACCACCAGCGCACGACCCCCCACACCCGCCAGCGCCTCCTCCACCGCCGCCGGATCCAGCACCCCCCGCGGCGCCGCCACCGTGACCGGCTCCCCAAGCCCCAGCAACCACGCCGACCGGTGCACACTGTGATGCGCGTTCTCCCCGCACACCACCCGCACCCCCGGCCCGAACCGCTCCCGCGCCATCAGCACACCCAACTGGTTCGACTCCGTACCACCCGTCGTCACCAGCGCATCCGGCCGCCCCCCGGCCCGCGACGGCACCCGGCCACCGAACACCAGCCCCGCCAACTCCCCGCACACCAGCGCCTCCAACTCCGAAGCCGCCGGCGCCTGATCCCACGAATCCAGCGACGGATTCAACGCACTCGCCGCCAGATCCGCCGCAGCCGCCACCGCCAACGGCGGACAGTGCAGATGCGCCGCACACAGCGGATCCGCCGGATCCGCCGCCCCCTGGGCCAACGCCCGCACCAACACACCCAACGCCGCCCCCGAACCCACCCCGTACTCCGGCAGCACCTCACCCACCGCCGCACGCAGCCGCCCCGCCACCGCCTCCGGACCCCCACGCGGCAACGGCCCGCACCGCTCACCCGCCCCCACCGCCAACGCGTCCAGCACCGTCCCGACCAACGGACGCAACGCGGCAGGCCCACCGGACCCACCCGCGAGCAACCCGGCATCCCGCACGGCACCCCGCGCAGAAACAACGACAGACGCGGCAGAAACAGACATCGGCAGAACTCTCTCGCAATCGACACCACAAAGAGGTAAGGCCGACCTAACCTATGCGCGGAACGCCACCCCGCCACCGCACACAGCGAACGTTCCCCCGAAGGGGGTACACACAGCACCAGCCGGGGCCCGGCCCCGCCATGCGGAACCGAGCCCCGGCCTCCTCACGAAACCCCCGATCACCCCGCCCCACGCACCGCCAGCACCCGCCGCAGATCATCCAGCTGATCCGCCAGCACCCGACCCAACGCCGGAATCACCTCCCGCGACCGCAACAACTCCTCACCCAGCCGCAACACCTCGTCACCCGCCACCGCATGCGGAAACGCCGCCAACCCCGTCACCCGCGCGATCTCCGCACCCCGCCGCTCCGACACCGCCACCGCCGCATCGAAGAACCCCGGCGCATACGGCTCCAGCAACTCCACCTGCTCCGGCTCCGGCTGCCAGAACCCCTCCGCCGTCGCCCGGAACAACCGGTTCGACAACGCATCCCCACCACCGAACAACGCCTCCCAGGCAGCCGCCTTCGCCCCCGCCTCCGGCAACGCCGCCCGGCACCACGCCGCCCCCTGCTCACCCGACGCACTCCGGTCCTCAGCCAGCGCCGCCGCGATCTCCCGCTCACCCACCGCACCCAGCACCGACAACCGCTGCAGCAACAACCACCTCAACTCCGCATCCAGCTCCGGACCACCCGGAACCGAACCCGCCGACCGCCACCCCAGCAACTCCGCCACATCCGACGAACTCCGCAGCAGACACCGCACCGCCGTCAACCGCACCCCCGGCTCCCCACCGGCCTCCGTCCGCTCCAACAGCGCACGACACACACCCACCAGCAGCTCCAACGCCCCCGCACGCTCCCGCCCCACCAGGAAACGATCCGCCACCGCCCCCCGCGAGAACGCCAGCACCGCCTGCACCACCGACTCGTCCGCCTCCAGCGGCAGATGCGCCCGCACCGCCTCCAGATACACCTCCGGAGCCAGCTGACCGTCCCGCACCATGTCCCGCGCCGCGTTCCACACCACCGCACGCGACAACCCCTCCGGCAACCCCGACAACGACGTCCGCACCGCCTCCCACGAACCCTCGTCCAGCCGCACCTTCGCGTACGACAAGTCGCCGTCGTTCAGCAACAGCAGATCCGGCCGAGGCCCCTCACCCGACACCGAGAACCCCACACCGTCCCCCGACACATCACGCTCCACACGCTCCCGCAGCACCAGCCGCGCACGGTCACCCGCCACACGGTCGTACAACCCCACCGCCAACCGGTGCGGCCGCATCCCCACATGCCCCACCTCCGCCCGCCACCCGCCGGCCCCCTCCGACACCACCGGCGTCAACGTGTCCACACCCGTCGTCCGCAGCCACGCATCCGCCCACGCATGCACATCCCGGTCCGCCGACGCCCGCGCCATCGAATCCACGAAATCCGCCAGCGTCGCGTTCCCGAACCGATGCCGCGCGAAGTGCTCGTTCACCCCCGCCAGAAACGCCTTCTCACCCAGCCACGCCACCAGCTGCCGCAGCGCACTCGCGCCCTTCGCATAACTGATCCCGTCGAAGTTCAGCAACGCCGTCGCCGTGTCCGGCACCGACTCCGGCTCCGGCGCCACCGGATGCGTCGACCCCCGCTGATCCGCGTCGTACCCCCAGCCCTTCCGCGCCGCACCGAAATCCGTCCACACCTCCCGGTACCGCGTCGCATCCGCCAGCACCTGATACCCCATGTAGTCCGCGAACGACTCGTTCAGCCAGACGTCGTCCCACCACCGCAACGTCACCAGATCCCCGAACCACATGTGCGCCATCTCGTGCGCCACCGTCACCGCACGATCCTGCACCTCCGTCTCCGTCGCCGCAGCACGGAAGATCTTCTCGTCCCGGAACGTCACCAGACCCGGGTTCTCCATCGCCCCCGCATTGAACTCCGGCACGAACGCCTGGTCATAGGAGTCGAACGGATACGGCTCCTCGAAGATCTCGTGATACCGGTCGAAGCACCGCCGCGTGACCTCCAGCAACTCCTCCGCATCCCGCTCCAGGAACTCCGCCAGCGAAGCCCGCACATGCAACCCGAACGGCAACCCCGCATGCTCCGTCCGCACCGAGTGGTACGGACCCGCCACCACCGCCACCAGATACGTCGAAATCCGCGGCGTCACCGCACACACCCAGCGACCCTCACCGACCCGCTCGGCCACCCCGTTCCCCAGCACCGTCCACTCCGGCGGTGCCGACACCGACACCGCGAACGTCGCCTTCAGATCCGGCTGGTCGAAACACCCGAACACACGCGGCGCATCATCCAGGAAGCACTGCGAATACAGATACGTCAGCCCGTCCGCCGGATCCGTGAACCGGTGCATGCCCTCACCCGTCCGCGAATACGGCATCTCCGCCTCCACCCGCAGCTCGTGCTCACCCGCACCCAGCTCCAGCGGAAACCGGCCCTCCGACAACAGCCCCGCATCCAGCTCCACACCGTCCAGCACCACCCGCCGCAACACCACCGGCCGCACGTCCAGAAACGTCCGGCCCCCCGATCTCGCCGCGAACCGCACCGTCGACGTGGACCCGAAACTCTCCTCCCCACCCGTCACATCAAGATCGATCACGTACTCGTGGACGTCCAGGAACCCGGCTCGCTGCTGCGCCTCGTCGCGCGTCAAAGGGGACATGCGCCCATGCTGCCGCACGCACCGTCCCCACCGCACGGACCTTTCGACCAGGTCAGTACTTCGGCCCGACGTGCGCGTCCATCAACGCCACGGACGCCCTGCGGGCGATCGACACGTTGAACGGGTCGTGGCCGCGGGCCAGTACCGTCCGCTCCACGCCGACGCTCCGCAACGTGTCGGTGAAGATGCGCCTGATGTCGTCGGACTTGTTGGTGACGAAGTACCGGGGGTACTCGTACCGCTTCCTCTGCCCGCCGACCATGCGCGTCGTCCAGTTCGTGACGCGGCACCCGTCGGAGTGGATCAGCCCCCGGATCAGCTCCCAGGGATGCGCGTCCACGATCTCCTGCTGCCACGGCTCCAGGGCTATCCGCCGGTCGTGCTTCTTGCCCGGCCCGTGCTGGCGAAAGAGGCACGGCCAGTGATTGCTGTAGGCGCCGACCGATGTGTGACCGGTGAGTCGCACTCGCTGAACGCCGTTTGGGGGGCGGAGCGCCTTGACCGCCCGAGCGCATTCGTCGATGAGTCCGGGCCAAGAGTCCGCGCACGCGATGCGAAGAGAGAAGGTTCGACCCAGGCGGCTCGCCCAGGAGGTATGCGCAGCTGTCGGATTTCTCGGGGTGTGCCCGCTTTCCTGAGCATCTCGGGCAGGCGGCATTGCGGCCGAGGGCTGGCTCGGGCGGTGTCAGTGCCCCATCCCGTGTGGCGGTGTCGTCGTACATGTGAGCCAGCGTGAGGAGCGGCTGGTGACTGCGTCGGCGAGCCCGTCATCGCTTACTCGATCGAGTGAGCCGCGATTGAGTTCCGGTGACCTTGGAATTGAAGGAAAGTGCCCCGGGTCGGATTCGAACCGACGCTGAATGGGTTTTGAATCCATGGCCTCTACCGCTGGGCTACCGGGGCCTCCTTCAAATGCAAGGGGGGCAACCACCCTTGTGTCACCACCTTACAGGACACCGATAGGGTCGGAGGTCCCACCGTGCGGAAACGAGGAGCCCAGTGAGCACCGCGGACGCCCCCGAGCCCACCGAACCCGCCGACGCCGAAGCGGCGAGCGCCCACGTGCCGCCGGAGACGACGCGTGTCGTCATCGCGGAGGACGAGGCGCTGATCCGGATGGATCTCAAGGAGATGCTGGAGGAGGAGGGGTACTCCGTCGTCGGCGAGGCCGGCGACGGGCAGTCGGCGATCGATCTGGCCCGCGAGCACCGTCCGGACCTGTGCATCCTGGATGTGAAGATGCCGGTGCTGGACGGCATCTCCGCCGCGGAGCGGATCGCGGAGGAGGCGATCGCGCCGGTGCTGATGCTGACGGCGTTCTCGCAGCGGGAGCTGGTGGAGCGGGCGCGGGACGCGGGTGCGATGGCGTACCTGGTGAAGCCGTTCAGCAAGAGCGACATCGTGCCGGCGATCGAGATGGCGGTGTCGCGGTTCACGGAGTTGCGGGTGCTGTCGCAGGAGGTCGTGGACCTGGAGCAGCGGCTGGAGACGCGGAAGCTGGTGGACCGGGCGAAGAGTGTGCTGCAGACGCAGTACGGGTTGTCGGAGCCGGCGGCGTTCCGGTGGGTTCAGAAGACGTCGATGGACCGGCGGCTCTCGATGCGGCAGGTGGCGGAGGCCGTGATCGAGGACGCGGAGGAGAAGAAGCGGCAGCAGTAGGCGTCGGGTTTCCGGTACGGCGAAGGCGCCCGCCCCCTTTCCGGGGGTGGGCGCCTTCGCCGTGTGCGGGGGTTCAGTCTTCGCCGAGGTAGGCCTTGCGGACGGATTCGTCGTGCATGAGTTCCTGTCCGGTGCCGGAGAGGACGATGGAGCCGACCTCCATGACGTGGCCCTGGTCGGCGAGGGAGAGCGCGGCCTGGGCGTTCTGTTCGACGAGCAGGATGGTGGTGCCGGAGTTCTTGAGTTCGTTGATGGTCTCCATGATCTTCTGCATCATGATCGGGGAGAGGCCCATGGAGGGTTCGTCGAGCATGAGCAGTTTGGGCCGGGACATGAGGGCGCGGCCCATGGCGAGCATCTGCTGTTCGCCGCCGGAGAGTGTTCCGGAGGCTTGTTTGCGGCGTTCGCCGAGGATGGGGAAGCGGTCGTAGACGCGCTGGACGTCTTTTTCGACGCCGGCTGCGTCGCGTCGCAGGAAGGCGCCCAGTTGGAGGTTCTCGGCGATGGTGAGGCGCGGGAAGAGGCGGCGGCCTTCGGGGGAGTGGGCGATGCCTTTGGCGACGATCTTGTGTGCGCTGACGCCGTCGAGGGCTTCGCCGTCGAACATGATCTTGCCGCTTGCGGGCTTGAGGAGGCCGGAGAGGGTGCGCAGGGTGGTGGTCTTGCCGGCACCGTTGGTGCCGATGAGGGTGACGACCTGGCCTGCTTCGACCGTGAACGAGATGCCCTTGACGGCTTCGATCTTGCCGTAGGCGACGCGGAGGTCTTCGACTTCGAGGAGTGCGGTCACTTCTTCTCACCCTCTTCTCCGGCGCGGGTGGTTCCGGCCTGGTCGGCGGCTGACCTTTCGGTGCCTCCGCCGGGGCCGGTGTCGTCGTCCGTGCCGGTGGTGCTGTCGGTGCCGCCGGTCTCGTCGGTGCCGCCGGTCGTGTCGGCGTCGGGGGCCGGGGCGGGGGTGTCCGTGTCGTGGTGGGCTTCGGCGGCGGCGACCTCCTGGGCCTCCGCCTCGCCGGGTTCGCCTTCGAAGGGGGTGCCGAGGTAGGCGGCGACGACGCGGTCGTCGCTCTGGACGACCTCGGGGGTGCCTTCGACGATCTTCTCGCCCTGGACGAGTACGGCGACGCGGTCGCACAGGTTGAAGATGAACCGCATGTCGTGCTCGATGACGAGTACGGCGATGCCCTGGTCGCGGACGGCGAAGACCAGTTCCTGGGTGGCCTGGGTCTCCTGCGGGTTCATGCCGGCGGTGGGCTCGTCGAGGAGCAGGAGGCCGGGTTCGGAGGCGAGTGCGCGGGCGATCTCGAGCTTGCGCTGTTCGCCGTAGGGGAGGTTGCGTGCGAGGTGGTCGCGTTTGGCGGCGAGGCCGGTGAACTCGAGGAGTTCCATGGCGCGGGCCTCGGAGTCGCTTTCGGCCTTGCGGAAGCCGGGTCCGCGCAGGAGGGCGGACCAGAGGCCTTCCTTGGTGCGGGTGTGGCGGCCGACGAGGACGTTCTCCAGGACGGTCATGTTGGCGAAGAGCCGGATGTTCTGGAAGGTGCGGGCGACGCCGGCCTTGGTGACGAGGTGCGACTTGGGGGGCAGCACCTTGCCCTTGTAGGAGACCGTTCCCTCGGTGGGGACGTAGAGCCCGGTGAGGCAGTTGAAGAAGGTGGTCTTGCCGGCGCCGTTGGGGCCGATCAGGCCGACGATCTCGCCGCTGTCGACGGTGAGTTCGACGTCGCGGACGGCGGTGAGTCCGCCGAAGCGCATGGTGACGCCGGAGGCGTGGAGCACGTTGCCGCCGGTGCCGGGTGCGGCGGGCGGGGGCGCGGTCTTCGTGGTGGTGGTCATGGGTGTCACGCCTCCGCCTTGCTGAGGCCGGTCTGTTTCGGGATGTCGAGCTGGCCCGTTTCGTGGAACTCGAGCTTCTTGCGCCGGTCGGCGACGAGGCCTTCGGGGCGGAAGCGCATGAGCAGGATGAGGGCCAGGCCGAACAGCAGGAGCTGGTATTCGGCCATGAACTCGAGCTTCTCGGGGATGAGGTAGAGCAGTGCGGCGCCGATGAGGGGGCCGCTGACGGTTCCCATGCCGCCGAGGATGACGGCGGCGAGGAGGAAGGCCGAGTTGGGTGGGACGGCTTCGACGAATTTGTACTGCGTGGGGCTGACGGTGTAGGTCACGTGCGCCTGGACGGTGCCGGCCATGCCGGCGAGTGCGGCGCCGAGCGCGAAGGCGACCAGCTTGGTGCGGAAGGTGTTGATGCCCATGGCCTGTGCCGCGGTCTCGTCCTCGCGGATGGCGACCCAGGCGCGGCCGATGCGTGAGTTGTCGGAGCGCTTGAAGACCATCACGACGATGGCCGTGAAGAGGAGCATCAGCAGGTAGTAGTTGGCGAAGCGGCCGATTTCGAAGCCGAGGAAGGTGTGTTCTTCGCCGAGGTTGAAGCCGAAGATGACGAGGTCGGGGATGTCGGGGATGCCGGAGGGCCCGTTGGTGATGTCGGGTCCGGAGGTGCCGTCGAGGTTCTGCATGCCGATGCGGAAGATCTCGCCGAAGCCGAGGGTGACGATGGCGAGGTAGTCGCCGCGGAGTCGCAGGGTGGGGGCGCCGATGAGGACGCCGAAGACCAGCGAGGCGCTGATGCCGGTGAGGACGGCGAGCCAGAACGGGAAGTGGATGTCGAAGGGCGAGAAGGGGGTGCCGGAGACGAGGGCCGCGGCGTAGGCGCCGACGCCGAGGAAGGCGACGTAGCCGAGGTCGAGGAGTCCGGCGAGTCCGACGACGATGTTCAGGCCCAGCGCGACGGTGGCGAAGATGAGGATGTAGGCGCCGAGGCTGGCGTAGGCCTCGCTGGACTGGGTCAGGGGGAAGGCGACGGCGGCGATGAAGGCCGCGGCGACGGTGATGTTGCGGTGTTTCGCGGTGACGGCCGCGAGCCGGCGGTTGAGTCCGGCGCGGGCGATGGCGGCGATGGCTGCTGCGCTGAGCAGCAGGAAGCCGATGAAGAGTTCGCCGTACGGGGTGGCGATGCCGTAGGAGAAGACCCAGAGGCCGATGGCGACGGCCGCGCTGATGATGAGGATCTCCACCCAGGGGGGCAGTGCCTTGGCCGCTGCGGGCACGGGTGCCTTGAGGCTGTGGAGGAACCGGTGCAGCGCGGTGGTGGGCGGGTTGTGCGGGTCGTGCGGGGTGTCGGCGGGGAGGCCGAGGGCGCCGATGAGGGTGATGAGGGAGGCCGCTGCGGCGATGATGCCGCCGGGCTCGAGGTTGACGAGGCCGCCGAGGGTCACGGCGACGGCGCCGGCGGCGTACCAGGTGACGGCGAAGGTACCGAGGGCGAGCAGCAGCACGGGGCTGTTGCTGCCGCCGGGGGTGAGCCAGCGCAGTGCCTTGACGCCGAGTCCGGAGAGGAGGAAGGCGAGGGTGAGGAGTGCGCCGGTGAGGGTGAGGACCTGGAGGCCGCCGGGGTAGCCGTAGACGGTGAGGTTGCCGGGGAAGGCCTGGGTCCAGGTCCAGGCGAGGAAGGTGCTGGCGAGGGTGACTGTGGCGCCGGCGGCGGTGAGGATCCGCGCGGGGGCCGCTCCCAGGGGGAGGGCGCCGGGGGTGGGGGCGCCGGTGCCCGCGTTGTCGGGCACGGGTGTGGTTGTGGTGGTGGTCGTCATGGTTATCACGCCCGATCCGCGACGCGTTCGCCGAGCAGGCCCTGGGGGCGGAGGAGGAGGACGAGGATGAGCAGGACGAAGGCCCATACGTCCTTCCAGCCGCTGCCGAAGGAGGACATGCCGGGGAGGAGTTCGATGTATGCGGTGGCCAGGGCTTCGGCGACGCCGAGGACGAGACCGCCGATCATGGCGCCGTAGATGTTGCCGATGCCTCCGAGGACGGCTGCGGTGAAGGCCTTGAGGCCGGCGATGAAGCCCATCTTGAAGTTGACTTCGCCGTACTTGAGGCCGTGGGCGATGGCGGCGATGGCGGCGAACGCGGAGCCGATGGCGAAGGCGGTGACGATGATGCGGTCGGTGTTGATGCCCATCAGCTTGGCGGTGTCGGGGTCCTGCGAGGTGGCCTGCATGGCGCGGCCGCTGCGGGTCTTGGACACGAAGAAGCCGAGGGCGATCATGCTGACGGGGGCGGCGATGAGGATGTAGACGTCGGCGCCGCCGAAGCTGACGCCGCTGATGTCGAAGCCGCCTCCGGAGAACTGGGGGAAGGAGCGCGACTTGTGGCCGTCGGGGTAGAAGGCCCAGACCAGCTGCTGAAGGGCGATGGAGAGGCCGATGGCGGTGATGAGGTAGGAGAGCCGTGGGCCGCCGCGGAGGGGCCGGTAGGCGAGCCGCTCTGCTCCGACGCCGACGATGACGGAGAACGCCATGGCGAGGAGGAGCATGAGGGGGAGTGCGATCAGCAGGCTGGTGCCTTCGGGTAGCCAGAGCCAGGCGGTGAGGGCGCCGAAGCCGCCGATCATGAATATCTCGCCGTGGGCGAAGTTGAGCAGCTGGATGATGCCGTAGACCATCGTGTAACCGACTGCGATGAGTCCGTACAGCCCGCCGAGTAGCAGGCCGTTGGCGAGTTGCTGCGGCAGATCGTTCACCGCGGAGCCTCCGGAGGGGATGGGAGTTCAGACGGCTTCGCGGGGGCGCCGAGACGCCCCCGCGGAGCCTGTGGGTGGTGGGTTACGGGCCCGTGGGCCTGTGGTGTGCCGGGGCTCAGCCCTCGAACGTGCCGGTCTTGGCGGGCACGTGCTTCCCGTCCTTCACCTCGTAGATGGACAGCTGGCGGTTGGTGTTGTCGCCGAACTCGTCGAAGCCGACGGCGCCGGTGACGCCGTCGAAGGTGGTGTTCTGCATGGCCTCGGTGACCTGGGCGCGTGCGTCGTCGATCTCGTCGGGGAGCTGGCCGTCGTTCTTCTCGGCGGCTTCCTTCACGGCGAGGATGACGGCCCAGGTGCTGTCGTAGGCGTAGCCGCCGTAGGGGCCGTAGGTCTGCTCGTAGCCGGCCTTCTTGTAGTTGTCGATGAAGGCCTTGGCGGTGTCGAGCGTCTCGAGGGGCGCGCCCACGGAGCTGGCGAGGTCGCCTTCGGCGTTCTTGCCGGCGATCTTGACGTATTCCTCGCTGAAGAGGGCGTCGCCGCCGACGACGGGGATGTCGGCGCCGGCGCGCTTGATCTGGTCGGCGAGGGGGGCGCCGGCGGGGTACTCGCCGCCGTAGTAGACGAAGTCGGCCTTGGAGTTGGAGACCTTCGTGGCGATGGCCGTGAAGTCCTTGTCCTCCGGGTTGACGTGGTCGGTGCCGACGACCTTGCCGCCGATCTCCTTGAAGTGGTCGGCGAAGGTGCCGGCGAGGCCGGCGCCGTAGGTCTTCTTGTCGTCGATGACGTAGACGTTCTTCAGGTCCTGGTCTTCGTACATGTACTCGGCCATGTACGGGCCCTGGATGGCGTCGGTGGTGGAGGTGCGGAAGTAGGTGTCGTGGGGGCGCTGCTTGTCGCCCTTCTGCCAGTCCACGCCCTGGGTGAGGGCGGGGTTGGTGTTGGCGGGGGACACCTGGACCATGTCGGCCTTGGCGAAGACGGGGGCCATGGACTGGCCGACGTCGGAGTTGAGCGGGCCGATGGCGCCGATCATGTCGGTGTTGCCGACGAACTCGGTGGCGTTCTGCTGGCCCTGCGTGGTCTGGGCGACGTCGTCTTTGGACACGAGCTTGAAGGTGACGCCGTCGACGGTGTTCTCCTTGTTCGCGGTCTTGACCGCGAGTTCGGCGGAGTTCTTGATGCCGATGCCGATGGCGGAGAGGTTGCCGGTGAGCGGGGCGTCGAGGCCGATCTGGACGACGCGTTCGCCGCCCTTGTCGCCGCCGTTGGAGTCGTCGCGGGAGCCGCATGCGGTCAGCACGAGGGCTCCGGTGGTGACGGCGGTGGTGAGCATGATGAGGGATCGCTGGCGCACGATCAGTCCTTTCCCCTGGCGCGGCGCACTCAGGTGAGTGGCCGTGTAGCGCGCCGGGCCGTACTGGGGGGTGGTACTGGATCCGTGCTCTGACAGTTCGCGCCCGGCGGCGCGGTGACTGGCGGTGACTCTAAGGGGAGGGCTGGCGGCGGGGGAGAGGTGTCGAGAAGGATGTGACTTTCTTGTTATGACGCGCGTCATGACGGACGTCATTGTCGCGCGAGATAGATGCCCTGCGCACGGAAGGTACGCCCGGCGGACGGCGAAGGTGCAGTTCCCTCGCGTGTCGCGCGGGTGCGGGGCGAGGGGGAGTCCGCATTCCGTACACGCCCGGCGCGGGAGGGGGCCGGGTGTGGCACACGTCACTCCGTCCGGCGGTTCTCTCGGCGGGTGAGGTGACGCTGTGTGAGTGCGGGGGCGGTATCCGGGGCGAGCGTGAGGATCCGCCCGCAGGGGCACGTACCGGGATGTTCCGCCCGCGGAGAGGGGCGGCGCCGGTCCGGGGCCCGGACGCGGGTGCTGTGGGGCGGGGATCGGGCGGGTGACGCTGGGTCACCCGCCCCCTCACCTGCCGTCGGCGGCCGGTCCGGCGTCGCGGAGCAGGCAGGTGAGGCGGGCGCTGCACACCCGCTTGCCGCTCTCCTCGGTGATGACGACCTCGTAGGTGGCGGTGGAGCGGCCTCGGTGCACCGGGGTGGCGGTGCCGGTGACGATGCCGGAGCGGACGCCGCGGTGGTGGGTGCAGTTGAGGTCGACGCCGACGGCGATCTTCGTCGGGCCGCCGTGCAGCATGGCGCCGACGGAGCCGAGGGTCTCGGCGAGGACGGCGGAGGCGCCGCCGTGCAGCAGCCCGTACGGCTGGGTGTTGCCCTCGACGGGGAGGGTGCCGACGACCCTGTCGGGGGCGGCCTCGACGACGGTGACGCCCATGCGGTCGCCGAGGTGGCCTGCGGAGAACAGCGACGGGAGGTCGACGCCGACGCCGGTCCACTGTTCGAGGATCTCCGGCGGGAACTTCGTCGCGGTCTGCTCGCCCATGCTCAACGGCTCCGATCAGCTGCGCCGGCCGCCGCGGGCCGGCCGTGGGGTGTCCGCCTCGTTCCTATCATCGGCCCCGGACCGTCCGGCGGCGGGGGTGACCGTGACCACCACGGACTTGCTGGCCGGGGTGTTGCTCACGTCGGCGGTGGCGTCCAGCGGCACCAGCACGTTGGTCTCGGGGTAGTAGGCGGCGGCGCAGCCGCGGGCGGTGGGGTAGTGGACGACCCGGAAGCCGGGCGCGGTGCGGCGGACGCCGTCGCGCCATTCGCTGGTGAGGTCGGCGTAGGCGCCGTCGGGCAGGCCGCGTTCGGCGGCGTCGTCGGGGTGCAGGAAGACGACGCGGCGGCCGCCGGTGATGCCGCGGTAGCGGTCGTCGAGGCCGTAGACGGTGGTGTTGTACTGGTCGTGCGAGCGCAGGGTCTGGAGCAGCAGCCGCCCTTCGGGCACGTGCGGGTACTCCACCGGCGCGGAGGTGAAGGTGGCCCGGCCGGTGGCGGTGGGGAAGCGGCGTTCGTCCCGCGGGGCGTGGGGGAGGGTGAAACCGCCGGGGCGGGCGGCGCGGGCGTCGAAGTCCTCGAAGCCGGGCACGACGCGGGCGATGCGGTCCCGGATGCGGGCGTAGTCCCGCTCGAACTCCTCCCAGGGTGTGGCCGATCCGTCGCCCAGTACACGGCGGGCGAGGCGGCAGACGATGGCCGGTTCGGACAGCAGGGCGGGGTCGGCGGGGTCGAGGCGGCCGCGTGAGGCGTGCACCTTCCCCATGGAGTCCTCGACGGTGACGAACTGGTCGCCGCCGGCCTGGGTGTCGCGTTCGGTGCGGCCCAGGGTCGGCAGGATGAGGGCGCGGGCTCCGGTGACGCAGTGGGAGCGGTTGAGCTTGGTCGACACGTGCACGGTGAGGCGGGCGCGGCGCATGGCGTCCTCGGTGACGGCGGTGTCGGGGCTCGCGGCGACGAAGTTGCCGCCCATGGCGAGGAAGACCTTGGCGTTCCCGTCGCGCAGGGCGCGGATCGCGCGCACCACGTCGTAGCCGTGCCGGCGGGGCGGTGCGAAGCCGAACTCGGCCTCCAGCGCGTCGAGGAAGGCGGGCGCCGGGCGTTCGAAGATGCCCATCGTGCGGTCGCCCTGCACATTGCTGTGGCCGCGGACGGGGCAGACGCCGGAGCCGGGGCGGCCCACGTCGCCGCGGAGCAGGAGCAGGTTGACGATCTCGCGGATGGTGGGCACCGCGTGCTTGTGCTGGGTGAGGCCCATGGCCCAGCACACCACGGTGCGGCGGGAGGCCAGCACCATGCGGCCGGCCCGTTCGATCTCCTCGCGGGTGAGGCCGGTGGCCCGCAGCGTCTCGTCCCAGGAGGCGGCGCGGGCGGTGGCCGCGTACGCGTCGAAGCCATGGGTGTGCTCGGCGATGAACGCGTCGTCGGTCGCCCCGGCTTCGAGGACCAGGCGGGCCAGGGCGCGGAAGAGGGCCTGGTCGCCGCCGATGCGGATCTGGAGGAAGAGGTCGGTCAGCCGGGTGCCCCGCCCGGCGAGGCCGCGGGCGGTCTGCGGGTTGCGGAAACGGGCCAGGCCCGCCTCGGGCAGCGGGTTGACGGTGAGGATCCGCGCCCCGGCCCGCTTGGCCTCCTCCAGTGCGGACAGCATGCGCGGGTGGTTGGTGCCCGGGTTCTGCCCGGCGACGATGATCAGCTCGGCCTTGTGCAGGTCCTCCAGGTGCACGCTGCCCTTGCCGACGCCGAGGGTCTCGGTGAGGGCGGAGCCGGACGACTCGTGGCACATGTTGGAGCAGTCGGGCAGGTTGTTGGTGCCGAACTCGCGGGCGAAGAGCTGGTAGAGGAACGCGGCCTCGTTGCTGGTGCGGCCGGAGGTGTAGAACACGGCCTCGTCGGGGGAGTCCAGGGCGCGCAGTTCGCCCGCGACGATGTCGAACGCGCGGTCCCAGGACACCGGCTCGTACCTGTCGGCGCCCTCGGGAAGGTACATCGGGGTGGTCAGCCGGCCCTGCTGGCCGAGCCAGTAACCGGAGCGGCCGGCGAGGTCGTCGAGGGGATGCCGGGCGAAGAAGTCGGGGGTGACGCGGCGGAGCGTGGCCTCTTCGGCGACGGCCTTGGCGCCGTTCTCGCAGAACTCCGCGCGATGGGTGCGCTCCGGCTCGGGCCAGGCGCAGCCGGGGCAGTCGAAGCCGTCGGGCTGGTTGACGCGGAGCAGGGTGAGCGCGGTGCGCCGCACGCCCATCTGCTCCGTGGCGTGCCGCAGCGAGTGGCCCACGGCGGGCAGGCCGGCGGCGGCGCGCTGCGGGCCGTCGGCCTGCGGGGCGTCCTGTACCGGGTCCTCGGCGGGCGGTTCTCGCGTCATGTAACGATCGTCGCATGCCGGTGCGACAGCGCCCCGGCGATGGGCCCCGGCACGTCCGGACGGCGTTGTCGGCGGGGCGTGGGAGTATCGGGTGCGTGGCCAAGACAGCACCTGAAGACACCGCACCGCGCCTGCTCCTCATGGACGGGCACTCGCTCGCCTACCGCGCGTTCTTCGCGCTGCCCGCGGAGAATTTCTCCACCACCACGGGTCAGCAGACGAACGCGATCTACGGCTTCACCTCCATGCTGGCGAACACCCTGCGTGACGAGGCGCCGACGCATTTCGCGGTGGCGTTCGACGTGTCGCGGAAGACGTGGCGGTCGGAGGAGTACGCGGAGTACAAGGCGAACCGCTCCAAGACGCCGGACGAGTTCCGCGGCCAGGTGGAGCTGCTCGGGGAGCTGCTGGACGCGATGCGGGTCAAGCGGTTCGCCGTCGAGGGTTTCGAGGCGGACGACGTGATCGCCACGCTGGCCACGCGTGCGGCGGCGGACGGCTTCACGGTGTCGATCGTCACCGGCGACCGGGACTGCCTCCAGCTCGTCACCGACGACGTGACCGTCCTCTACCCCACGAAGGGCGTCTCCGAGCTCACCCGCTTCACGCCGGCGAAGGTGCAGGAGAAGTACGGCCTGTCGCCGAGCCAGTACCCGGACTTCGCCGCGCTGCGCGGCGACCCCTCGGACAACCTGCCCGGCATCCCGGGGGTGGGCGAGAAGACGGCCGCGAAGTGGATCAACCAGTTCGGCTCGTTCGCCGAGCTGGTGGAGCGTGCCGAGGAGGTCAAGGGCAAGGCCGGCCAGAACCTCCGCGACCACCTGGAGTCGGTGAAGCTGAACCGGCGGCTGACGGAGCTGGAGCGGGAGGTGGAGCTGGACGAGGGCCCCGCCGGCCTCGTGCGGCAGCCCTACGACACCGAAGCCCTGCAGGTCGTGCTGGACGCGCTGGAGTTCCGCCACCCCAACTTCCGGGAGCGGCTGTTCGCCGTCGACCCGGGAGCAGTGGAGGAGGAGGTCGAACCGGCCGAGGGCATCACCGTCGACGGCACCGTCCTCGGGGACGGCGAGCTGGCCGGGTGGCTTGCGGAGCACGGCTCCGGCGGGCCGCTGGGCATGGCCGTCGTCGCGGCGTGGAAGCAGGGCACCGGCAGCGTGAGCGAGGTCGCCCTGGCGACGGCGGAGGGCCCGGCCGCCTGGTTCGACCCCGCGCAGCTCGACGAGGCCGACGAGAAGGCGTTCGCCGCCTGGATCGCCGACGCGGAACGCCCCAAGGTCCTGCACGACGCGAAGTCCGCGATGCGCGTGTTCGCCGACCACGGCTGGCGGATCGCCGGCGTCCGGGTCGACACCGCGCTCGCCGCCTACCTGGTCACCCCCGGCCGCCGCTCGTTCGCCCTGGACGGCCTGTCGGTGGAGTACCTGGGCCGGGAGCTGGCTCCGGCGGCCGCCGAGGGCGGCGGGCAGCTCGCCTTCGGCACCGACGAGCAGGCCGAGGCCGACGCCCTGATGAGCAAGGCCCGCACCGTCCTCGATCTCGGCGAGGCGCTCGGGCGCCGGCTGGAGGAGGTCGGCGCCGCGGAGCTGATGCGGGACCTGGAGCTGCCCACCTCCGAACTGCTGGCCCGGATGGAACGTGCCGGGATCTGCGCCGACCGCGACTGGCTGTCGCAGATGGAGCGGCAGTTCGCCGACGCGGTGGAGCAGGCCGTGGCCGCCGCGCACGCCTCGGTGGGACACGAGTTCAACCTCGGTTCCCCCAAGCAGCTCCAGGAGGTTCTCTTCGGCGAGCTGGGCCTGCCCAAGACGAAGAAGACCAAGACCGGCTGGACCACCGACGCCGACGCGCTGGCCTGGCTCGCCGGGCAGACCGAGCACGAGCTGCCGGTGCAGATGCTGCGCTACCGCGAGCAGCAGAAGCTGCGCAGCACCGTCGAGGGTCTGATCAAGACGGTCTCCGCTGACGGCCGTATCCACACCACCTACAACCAGACGGTCGCCGCGACCGGGCGGCTGTCCTCCACGGACCCCAACCTCCAGAACATCCCGGTCCGCACGGACGAGGGCCGCGCGATCCGCCGGGGCTTCCGCGTCGGCGACGGGTACGCCTCGCTGCTCACCGCCGACTACAGCCAGATCGAACTGCGCGTGATGGCGCACCTCTCCGAGGACGCGGGACTGATCGAGGCGTTCACCGGCGGCGAGGACCTGCACGACACGGTCGCCTCGCACGTCTTCGCCGTCCCCACCGGTCAGGTCGACCCCGAGATGCGCCGCAAGATCAAGGCGATGAGCTACGGCCTGGCGTACGGCCTGTCCGCGTTCGGCCTGTCGCAGCAGCTCGGGATCGCCCCCGACGAGGCCCGCAGGCTGATGGACGACTACTTCGAACGGTTCGGCGGCGTGCGCGACTACCTGCGCCGCACCGTCGACGAGGCCCGCGCCACGGGCTACACCGAGACCATCATGGGCCGCCGCCGCTACCTGCCCGACCTCACCAGCGACAACCGGCAGCGCCGGGAGATGGCCGAACGCATGGCCCTCAACGCGCCCATCCAGGGCACCGCCGCCGACATCGTGAAGGTCGCCATGCTGCGCGTCGACGAGGCGCTGCGCGCGGAGCGCCTGTCCTCCCGGATGCTGCTCCAGGTGCACGACGAGATCGTCCTCGAAGTGGCACCGGGGGAGCGGGAGGTGTGCGAGGAGCTGGTGCGCCGGGAGATGACCGGCGCGGTCTCGCTGCGCGCCCCGCTCGCGGTGTCCGTCGGGTCCGGCGCCGACTGGGAGTCCGCGGCGCACTGAGGCGCCACGGGACGGCGGGGGCCGTAGCGGCGGACGGGCCCGGTTTCGATGCCGGGGCCCGCTGACGCGGACAGCGGAATGCCGTAGGGTCACGTGTCGATGTGGTCACCTGTCGACGTGAGTCGCCGGGGGAGAGGGGTGTCCTGAGCATGGGGCGATACCGGGGCAGGCACGCAGCCGCCAAGCAGACCGACTTCGGCTCCGCGCGTCTCCGCAGGGGGGTGAGCAGCGCGGCGATCGCGGCTGCGGCCATGGCCGCGCTCACCGCCTCCCAGGCGCCCGGCATCGGACTCGCGCAGGGCGGCGGCACCGAGGGCGACGTCCCCTCCGGCTCGGCACCCGACGTCGGCCCCGGCGACGACTCGTACCACACGGAGTTGCCGCCGCTCGCCACTCCCGCGCCGCCCGAGGAGGGCGGCGAGGTCGGCCCGGACCAGTCCGGCATCCCCGCGACGGTGCTCGCCGCGTACAAGAAGGCCGAGCGCGCGATATCCGGCTCCGACCCCGCCTGCAACCTGCCGTGGCAACTCCTCGCGGCGATAGGCAAGGTGGAATCCGGTCAGGCCCGCGGTGGCGCGGTCGACGAGGCCGGCACCACCTTCGACCCCATCCTCGGCCCCCAGCTCAACGGCGAGGGCTTCGCGGAGATCCGCGACACCGACAACGGCGTCCACGACGGCGACGCGGCCTACGACCGGGCCGTCGGCCCCATGCAGTTCATCCCCTCCACGTGGGCGAAGTGGCGCGCGGACGGCAACGGCGACGGCCGCTTTGACCCCAACAACATCTACGATGCGGCGCTGGCCGCGGGCGGTTACCTCTGCGCCGGCGAACGGGACCTCGCCGTCAAGGCCGACCTGGACCGGGCGATCCTCAGCTACAACGACTCGAGCGCCTACCTGCGCACGGTCCTGTCCTGGCTGGAGTTCTACCGCGACGGCGTCCACGAGGTGCCCGACGGCGCCGGCCCGCTGCCCACGTCGCCCGGCGCGGGCGGCGACGACGGCCCGTCCTCGGGCGGCTCCGGGACGGGCAAGCCGTCCCCCGACCCCTCCGGGGGATCGGAGTCCCCGGACCCGGACCCGAGCGACGACCCCTCGGACGACCCCTCCGAACCGGGCGAGCCCACGGACCCGGGCGAGCCGTCGGATCCGACGGACCCGACGGATCCGACGGAACCTGCCGAGGACGTGCCGGCCGCGCTGGAGCGCGTCGGCGCGGCGGAGGTCACGGTCACCGCAGGCGGACAGCACACCGGTGGATACCCGGTGCGCGTCACGGCCGAGGACGGCGACCCCGTCGCCCAGGCCCGGGTGCGCTACGAGATCGTCGGCGACACCGCGGCCCGCTTCCCGCGCGGCGCCCGGATCATCGAGGTGCGGACGGACGAGGAGGGCGCCGCGGCCGCGCCCGCCCTCCTGGCCGGCGACCGCCCCGGGACGTTCACGGTCGTCGCGACGGTGGTCGGCCACGGCGACGTGCGCGCCGCCGAGTTCACCACGACCGTCGCGCCCGCGCCCGAACCCGAGGCGGACACGCTGCAGCGCGTCGGCGAGGGCGGCCCGGTGCAGGCCCCGGCGGGTGCGGTCTGCCCGGCCGTGCAGCTCCAGGCCACGTACGAGGGCGAAGCCGCCGCCGGGGTGGCCGTCACCGCGACGGTGCTCGACGCCGCCGGCAAGCCCCTCCCGGCCGGCACCGGCCCGTACTTCGCCAGTGAGGGCGAGGCCGAGCTGCACACGCTCGAGGTGCGTACCGACGCGGAGGGACGGGTCACGCTGCCCGACCTGCACGCCGGGGAGCAGCCCGCCGACTACCGCCTGCGGCTCACCACTCCCGGCGGCGGCTCCCTGGTGGTCACCGTCAAGGTGACCGCCGCACCGTCCACCCCGACGCCGACGCCGACGCCGACGCCGACACCCACGCCGACGCCGTCCCCCTCGTCCTCCACGCCGTAGCGGCGTGCCCCGCCCTCCGCGTGACGTCGCGGGGAGGGCGGGGACGGCGTCGACCGTGCCGCCGCGCTCCCGTCAGGGGTCAGCGGCGGGGGTTGACGCGACGGGTGGGCAGGGCGGAGAGGGGGTCCTCGGGCCAGGCGTGCCGCGGGTAGCGCCCCCGCAGCTCCGCCCGCACCGCCCGGTATCCCTCGCGCCAGAATCCCGCCAGGTCACCCGTGACGGCGGCCGGCCGCCCCGCTGGCGACAGCAGGTGCACCAGCAGCGGCACCCGCCCGTCCGCGATGCGCGGCGTCTCCTGCCAGCCGAAGAGTTCCTGGAGCTTCACCGCCAGCACCGGCTGCTCCGCCGCGTAGTCGACCCGTACCCGGGACCCGGAGGGGACCTCCACCCGTTCGGGGGCGAGTGTGTCGAGGCGCGCGGCCTCCCCTCCTGCCCACGGCAGCAGCCCGCGCAGCACCTCTCCCGCGTCGGTGCGGGCCAGGCCGGCGCGGTTCGCCACCGCGCCGAGCCATTCGTCGGCGCGTGCGAGCAGCGCGCGTTCGGACACCTCGGGCCACGGGGCGCCCAGTTCGCGGTGCAGGAAGGCCAGCCGTTCGCGGAGGGCGCGGGAGTCCCGCGTCCACCGCAGCAGGCCGGTGCCTTCGCGGCGCAGACCGTCCAGCACGGCGGCCCGCAGCGCCTGCGGGTCGGGTCGCTCCAGCGGGCGGACGGAGAGTTCGAGGGCGCCGAGCCGTTCGGTCCGCGCCGCCACCACGTCGCCGCGGTCGGGGTCCCAGCGGACCTCCTCGCTCTCCTGCCGCAGCGCGGCCGCCGCCTCGCGCGCCGTCGCCTCGTCGACGGCGGCCGCCAGCCGGACCCGGGCCGCCGGCGAGCCGACGGGCCGGTCGGCCACGGCGACCGCGAGCCAGCCGGCGCCGCGCAGCGGTGAGCCGTCCGCGCATTCCGCGCGGGTGCCGCCCGCCATCAGCCAGCTGCGTCCGCCGCGCGCCGCCGCCACGCGCTCGGGGTGCGCGAGCGCCGCGATCAGACCGGCCGCCTGCCGTGGGTCGACCGGACCGCTCTGCTCCCCGTCCGCATCCGGGCCTGCGTCCCGCCCGTCCGCGCCGTCCGCCGCTCGCAGTGCGGCACGCAGGCGCCGCACCTCCGCCGCCCAGCGTGCGCCGTACGCGTCGCGCCCCCGGCGGGCCGTGCGCAGCGCGTCCGCGAGGTCGTCGCCGTAGTCGCGCGGCGGCTCCTCGCTGAGGAGCGCCACCGCCTCGGCCGCCGCCCGGGCCCCGACCCGCGGGGCGCCGTCGAGCAGGGCCCGCGCCAGCCGCGGGTGCACTCCCATCCGGGCCATGCGCGCGCCGCGTTCGGTGATCCGGCCGTCCGCGCCGGCAGCGCCGACGGCGCGCAGCGTCTCGCGGGCCGCCGCCATCGCCCCGGCGGGCGGCGCGTCGGGCAGCGCCAGGCCGGCGGCGTCCGGCTCTCCCCAGGCGGCGGCGTGCAGTGCGAAGGCCGTCAGGTCGGCGAGGGCGATCTCCGGCGAGGGCCATTTCGGGCGACCCGCGTCCTCGGCGGGCGCCCAGCAGCGGTACACGACGCCGGGCGCCTCGCGGCCCGCCCGGCCCTGCCGCTGAGCGGACGCCGCCCGCGAGACCCGCACGGTCGTGAGAGCGCCCAGGCCGCGTGCGTGGTCCGTGCGCGGCTCGCGGGCCAGCCCGGAGTCGACGACGCTCCGCACGCCCGGCACGGTCAGGCTGGACTCCGCGACCGACGTGGCGAGGATGACGCGCCGCTCCGCGGCGCCGCCGGTACCGCCGTCCGCGCCGCCCCCGCGCAGCACCGCGTCCTGCACCGAGGCCGGTGCCCGCCCGTGCAGCTGCAGCACCTCGGCCCCGCAGCCCTCCAGCAGCCCGGCGACGCGGCCGATCTCCCCGACACCGGGGAGGAAGCACAGCACGTCGCCCGCCTCGACCTCGGTCAGCGCCCGCCGCACGGTGGCCGCGACGTGCCGCAGCAGGGCCGGATCGACCCAGGTGCCGTGCGACGGCCGGACGGCGGCGGGCGGCGGGGCGTGCCGCGCCTCGACGGGGAAGGCGCGGCCGGCGCCCCGCACCACGGGCGCGGCCGGCGCCTCGTCGTGGGTGGCGAGCAGCCGCGCCCAGGCGTCGCTGTCCTGCGTCGCGGAGGCGGCCACGATCCGCAGCCCGGGCCGCAGCGCGGCCCGCACGTCGAGCAGGAGGGCCAGCGCGGTGTCGGCGTCCAGGTGCCGTTCGTGGCACTCGTCGAGCAGCACGACGTCCACCCCGCCGAGTTCCTGGTCGCGTTGGAGGCGTTGCAGGAGCACTCCGGTGGTGACGACCTCCACCCGGGTACGGCGCCCGGCGCGTCGGTCCCCGCGCACGGTGTACCCGACGGTGCCGCCCGGCTCCTCGCCGAGCAGCCACGCCATCCGGCGGGCCGCGGACCGGGCGGCCAGCCGGCGCGGTTCGGCGACCAGCACCCGCCGGGCGGGCGGGTGCACGCCGGCGGGTCCGAGGAGCCCCGCGAGGTGCACTGGCACGAGCGTGGTCTTGCCGGTGCCGGGGGGTGCGCAGAGCACCGCCGTGCCGTGGCCGTCCAGCGCGTCGGTCAGGGCGGGCAGGCTGTCCCGCACGGGAAGGCGGTCGAGGACGTCGGTACGCAGCACGTGCCCCAGTCTCCCAGCGCTCTCCCGGTCCTCCGCGCAGCGCCCTTGCCGCCCCGGTTCCCGAGGCGGTCACGCCGCCGTTCAGTCGTCGTCGCGGTCGCAGACGAAGATCGCCGTGCCGGGCAGCAGCCGCCCGCGCAGCGGGGACCAGCCGCCCCACTCCTGCCGGTTCCCCGGCGGCCACACGGGTTCCACCAGGTCCGTGAGCCGGAACCCGGCCGCCACGACGTCCCGCACCCGGTCGCCCAGCGTCCGGTGGTGCTCGACGTACACGGCGCGGCCGTGAGAGTCCTGCTCGACGTAGGGCGTGCGGTCGAAGTAGGAGGACGTCGCGGTCAGGCCCTCCGGGCCCGGCTCGTCGGGGAACGCCCAGCGCACGGGATGGGTGACGGAGAAGACGAACCGCCCGCCGGGACGCAGCACCCGCCGTGTCTCGCGCAGCACCCGGACCGGCTCGCCGGTGAACGGCAGCGCGCCGTAGGCCGAGCAGGCCAGGTCGAAGCTCCCGTCCGCGAACGGCAGGGCGGCCGCGTCGGCCTCCACCAGAGGGACCTCCGGAGGGTCCACTGGAGGGCCCACCGGAGGAAAGGGCGTGCCGTTCCCTGCGGCGGGGGCCGCGCCGCCGAGGCGCAGCGCGTGCTGGAGCTGGCGGTGCGAGAGGTCCAGCGCGACCGGCCGGGCGCCCTGGGCGGCCAGCCAGCGCGAGCACTGCGCCGCGCCCGCGCCGATCTCGAGCACCGCCCGGCCGCGCAGCGCGCCCTTCGGGCCGAGGAGCCGCGCGTCGGCCTCGTCCAGGCCCTCCGGGCCCCACACGAACCGCTGGTCGCCGAGGAAGCCGCCGTGCTCGCGCTGGTAGTCGTCGGCGTTGTCGTCCCACCAGCCGCGGCTGGCGCGGCTGCTCTCGCCGGCGCCGGCGACGCGCCGGACCGCCTCGGGTTCGTCCTCTTGGATCATCGTGCCCGTCGTCGTAGTGTGCCGCGGAAGCCGTCCGGGAACGGTCCCGGAACGGGCGGTGCGACGCCGTTCCGGCGCGGGCCGTGACGGGTGTGCGCCGGATTGGTCCGTTAGGCCCCGGGTGTACTCGTTCGCGCATTGACCGTGCCCGGCGGCGCCCGTATGCTACAAGTTGCGCTGCGGGCCTGCGCACCTCAGACGGAGCAGGTCGCGCTCGCATCTGTTGTATGTCCCCTCGGTACATAGGTCCTTCATTGGCTGTCCGGCTGGCTTGCATGCGGTGCGATACGGGCTCTCGGCGTAGCAGTACCTACGACTCACTGTCCGTACCGGAGCCCTTTTCCACATGACGAGCAGCACCGAAGCCACCGTGACCACCCCGCAGGTTGCGGTTAACGACATCGGTTCCGAGGAAGCCTTCCTCGCCGCGATCGACGAGACGATCAAGTACTTCAACGACGGCGACATCGTCGACGGCGTCATCGTGAAGGTCGACCGGGACGAGGTCCTGCTCGACATCGGCTACAAGACCGAGGGCGTCATCCCCTCGCGCGAGCTGTCGATCAAGCACGACGTCGACCCGAACGAGGTCGTCGCCGTCGGCGACGAGATCGAGGCCCTCGTCCTCCAGAAGGAGGACAAGGAAGGCCGACTGATCCTCTCGAAGAAGCGCGCCCAGTACGAGCGTGCCTGGGGCACCATCGAGAAGATCAAGGAAGAGGACGGCATCGTCACCGGTACCGTCATCGAGGTCGTCAAGGGTGGTCTCATCCTCGACATCGGCCTGCGCGGCTTCCTTCCCGCCTCCCTGGTCGAGATGCGCCGCGTCCGCGACCTCCAGCCGTACGTCGGCAAGGAGCTCGAGGCCAAGATCATCGAGCTGGACAAGAACCGCAACAACGTGGTCCTGTCCCGTCGCGCCTGGCTGGAGCAGACCCAGAGCGAGGTCCGCCAGACCTTCCTCACCACCCTCCAGAAGGGCCAGGTGCGCTCCGGCGTCGTCTCCTCGATCGTCAACTTCGGCGCCTTCGTGGACCTCGGCGGCGTCGACGGTCTGGTCCACGTCTCCGAGCTGTCCTGGAAGCACATCGACCACCCCTCCGAGGTCGTCGAGGTCGGCCAGGAGGTCACGGTCGAGGTCCTGGACGTCGACATGGACCGCGAGCGCGTGTCCCTGTCGCTCAAGGCGACCCAGGAAGACCCGTGGCAGCAGTTCGCCCGCACGCACCAGATCGGCCAGGTCGTGCCCGGCAAGGTCACCAAGCTGGTGCCGTTCGGTGCGTTCGTCCGGGTCGACGAGGGCATCGAGGGCCTGGTCCACATCTCGGAGCTGGCCGAGCGCCACGTCGAGATCCCGGAGCAGGTCGTCCAGGTCAACGACGAGATCTTCGTCAAGGTCATCGACATCGACCTCGAGCGCCGTCGCATCAGCCTCTCGCTGAAGCAGGCCAACGAGGCCTTCGGCGGCGACCCGACCGCGGTCGAGTTCGACCCGACGCTGTACGGCATGGCCGCGTCGTACGACGACCAGGGCAACTACATCTACCCCGAGGGCTTCGACCCCGAGGCCAACGACTGGCTCGAGGGGTACGAGAAGCAGCGCGAGGAGTGGGAGGGCCAGTACGCCCAGGCCCAGACCCGCTTCGAGCAGCACCAGGCGCAGGTCATCAAGTCCCGCGAGGCGGACGAGCAGGCCGCGGCCGAGGCCGCTGCCGGCGGCGCCCCCGCCCCGCAGGGCGGTGGCCAGGGTGGCGGCGGTTCGTACTCCTCGGAGTCGACCGACGACGCCGGCGCCCTCGCCTCGGACGAGGCCCTGGCGGCCCTCCGCGAGAAGCTGGCCGGCGGCCAGAGCTGATCGCGCGCCGCTGACGCGCACGTCGCACGGCGTGGCCCGCACCTCCCCCGGGAGGTGCGGGCCACGCCGCTTTCGGCCGCCCCGAGGTCCGGCCCTTTCGGGAATGACCGCGTGCCGCCACGCGTTGGCACGGACGTAGTCGACAAGGAGCTGAGCGTGCTGGAACCCAAGGGCCTGTACGAGTGGGAGCCGGACGGCCTCCGCGCCGTGGACGAGATCATCGGCGGCGGGGACACCTCCGGGCTCGTCCTCCTCTACCACTTCGAGGGCTTCATCGACGCCGGCGACACCGGCGGCCAGATCACCGAGCGGCTGCTGGACGACCAGCAGCCCCTCACCGTGGCCCGCTTCGACGCCGACCGCCTCACCGACTACCGCTCGCGCCGCCCGGCGATGACCTTCCGGCGCGACAGGTGGGTCGCGTACGAGAGGCCCACCCTGGAACTGAAACTGCTGCGGGACGGCACCGGTGCGCCGTTCCTGCTGCTGTCCGGCCCCGAACCGGACGTGCTGTGGGAGACCTTCACCGAGGCCGTGCGCGAGATCGTCGCCCGGGTCGGGGTACGCCTCGCCGTCACCTTCCACGGCATCCCGATGGGCGTGCCGCACACCCGGCCGGTCGGCCTCACCCCCCACGGCAACCGCACCGACCTGGTCCCGGCCCGCCCGGAGCCGTTCTTCGAGGAGGCGCAGGTCCCCGGCAGCGCCGCCGCACTGCTGGAGTACCGGCTGGGCGAGGCGGGCCACGACGTGCTCGGCGTCGCCGCGCACGTGCCGCACTACATCGCCCGTTCGCCCTACCCGGACGCCGCGCTGGTCGTGGTCGAGGCCCTCACCTCCGCGACGGGCCTGGTCCTGCCCGACCTCGCGCACGCGCTGCGCGGTGACGCGCTCAGCACGCAGAACGAGATCGAGCGCCAGCTCGCCGAGGGCGACGAGGAACTCGTGTCCGTGGTGCGCGGCCTGGAGCAGCAGTACGACGCGGTCGCCGGCGCCGAGACGCGCGGCAACCTGGTCGCCGAGCCTTCCGACCTCCCCTCCGCCGACGAACTCGGCGAGGTCTTCGAACGTTTCCTCGCCGAGCACGACGCGAGCGGCGGACCCGGCAGGCACGACGACCCCGGCCCCGGCGAGGCCTGAACCGCGCCCCCCGGCCCGCATCCGCGTACGAAAACCGGATGCGGGCCCGGTGGTTCCCACGGCATAGTCGGGACCTGCGCGGGGACGGCTCCGCGGTGTGCTTCCTTCTTCATCCCATCGGTAAGGAAACCAGCGCACCCACTCTCCGTCCCCGCGCCTCGCACGCCGAGGGAACGGGGGCCGGCCGTGAGCGCCGAGGACATCGACACACTGCTGCTGCGCCGCCGGGGTGCCGTGGTCGTCGCGACCGGGGACGACCGCGCTCCCGACCACGCCACGCCGGACCCAGCGGCGGCGCCGGACGTACCCGACGCGCCCGACGCGCGGGAGCGGCGGCGGGCCGAGGGCCTCACCGCGCTCGAGGCGGATCTCGCCGAGCGCGGCCACGTACTGACGGCCGCGCTGCACCGCGCGCTGTCCCGCCTCCCGGAGACCCCGCTCGCCGCCACCGGGGGACGGCTCCTCGCCGGCGTCGACGCCCTGCTCGGCGCCGACCGCAGCCACCGCCCGCTCTTCAGCGACTTCCCCCACGGGCCGCCGCGCGGTGAGGCGCACGGCCTGTTCACCCGCCGGGTGCGCGCCTACCTCGCCGCTCTGCCCGACCAGCCCTGCATGGCCTGCGCGGCCGTCGTGCCCGGCGTCTCCTCCCTCCTCGGCTGCGGCCACCTGGTGTGCGACCGCTGCTGGCGGACGCAGGGATCCGCCTGCTGCGAGGAGTGCTGCGGGTGGTTCTGCTGCCCCGTCTGCCTGCAGGTCACGCCCACCGGCACCCCCACCGATCCGCGCGCCGTCGCCCTGCCGGACGCCGCCGGCCCGCCGGCCGTCCTGCGAGTGCTGCACCACGCGCCCTCGCGCGAGGCCGCCGCGCGCGAGGAGCTGGCGGCCCTTCTCGCCCGCCGGACTCCGCTCACGCCGCAGGACCACGACGACCTCCGCCTGCTGCTGGCCATGGCCGCCGGCGACGGCGACACGTCCTGGATGCCCGCCGCGATACCGCTCCGGGAGAGCAAGGCCCTCGCGCTGGACGCCCTGCTGACGGGCGCCCACGACCTCACCGGTCTCGCACCCCTCCTGCGCGCCCGTCTCGACACGGCGACCGACGTGCTGAGGCTGCTGTGCGTACGGTCGTGTGCCGACCCCGACCTGCTCGCGCCGCCGCCGCGGATGCGTTCCCTGCCGCGCCCGCTGCGGCGCCTGCTGCTCTCCGTCCTCGACGGGCTGCCCCTCGCCTCGCTCGTCGAGGACCTCGGCCGGCATCCCCGGCTCTGGAAGCGCGCCGCCGAGTCGCTGCACCCCTTCGAGTACGCCGCGCGCCACCCCCGCGGCGCCCTCGCCTTCGCCACGCTGCGCGGCACCGTGCTCCGCGACGGCGACCCGCTGGCCGACGTGCTGCTGGCCGAGGCCGCCGCCCATCCCCGGCACGTCCGCCGCGTCGGCGACCGGCTGCGCCCGGTCACCTGGGCCGGCCGCGTCGAGGCGGCGCTCTCCCTGTACGACGTCGAGCGCGCCGCGCGGCTGCTCGCCGCGCGCCCCGGCGAACTCCTGCGCCGTCTGCGGCATCTGCTGCAGATCGCGACGTTCACCGCCGGCTCGGTCCCCGACGCTCTCGTGGACGCCCTCGCCACCGCCCTGCCGCGCGCCGAACCCGGGCCGATGCTGGGCGCCCTGGGCGAGCTGCGCCGCGCCCGCGCTACGGACGGCAGCACCGCAGGGCCGGCGACGCCCGACGAGGCGCCGCGCCGGGTGTACTTCCCGCGCGGCAGCGTCGCCAAGGCGTACACCGCGCCCGACCGGCGGCTGCCGCTCGACCCCGGCATGGCCGGCGACCTGTGCGCGCTCCTCGAAGGGGAACTCCTCGACCGCCTCGCCGCCGCGGACACCGTCCCGGCCGGCGCCGACGCCCGCTACGACACGGCCGTGCTGGACGCCGGCCTCGACCGCGTCCCGCTGCCGTCCGCCGCCAGGGGCGGCTCCGCGGCCCTGGTGGACATCCCGCGGGGCAGCGCACTCGCGATGCCCGGCCACGGCGAACGCGTGCGGCTGTTCCTGCACTGGACGCAGCCGCGCGGTCTGCGGGTCGACCTCGACCTGTCCGTGGCGGTCTACGACGCGGAGCGGCGTTTCCTCGGCCTCTGCGACTACACCCACCTCTCCTACGCGGGGGCCGCCGCCCTGCACTCCGGCGACTTCACCTCGGCCCCCGCCCCGCACGGCGCGACCGAGTACGTGGACCTGGACCTGCCGCGGCTCGCCCGGGCAGGCGCCCGCCATCTGGTCGTCGTGGTGTTCTCGTTCACCGACACGCCGTTCCACGAACTCCCCGACGCGTTCGCGGGGTTCATGCGCCTCGAGGCCGCCGACGGCCAGTCCGCGGGGACCCCCCGGCGCACCCGACGCAGCCGTACGCGGGCCGCGGCGTCCGCCCCGCAGAACGCCCGGTACGACCCGCGCGCCGTGCGGCAGCGCTTCGACCTCGACGGCGACGCGAAGATCAGCATGCCGATGACCCTCGACGTGGAGAAGCGGACCGCGCGTTGGACGGACGTGACCCTGGCCGGCCAGGGCCCCGGGGACGACGTGTGGCGCCACCGCGACCGGCTCGGCGCCCTGGCCCGCGCGCTGGACGACGTGTTCGGCGACGGCTCCCGGGTCACGCTGTGGGACCTGGCCTGCTGGCGGGCCGCCGCCCGCCTCCGGGACGGCGGTGAGGTGGTGGTGCGGGACGGGACGGCGCACCACGTCTACCGGCGCCGGGCCGGGGAGACGGTGCACGCCTTCGCCGACCGGGTCCGGCAGCGGTGGGCCCCCGACGCCGTCGCCGCGGGTGCACGGCAGGCGCCCGCCCTGGCGGTGGCACCCGGCGCTCGCCTGTTCTGTGCCCTGGTGCACGCGGACGTGCCCGGCCTGCCCGCGGACGCGGTCGGCACGGCGTACCGGCTCTTCCCCGGCCCGGCGGACGACTCCGGCCTCGACCGGGTCACCGTGGGAGACCTGACGGCGGAGCTGGCGCCGCGCGCCGTATAGCCTGGCCCGCATGCTGAAGGTGGGACTGACCGGCGGGATCGGAGCGGGCAAGAGCGAGGTGTCGCGGCTGCTGCGGTCCTACGGAGCGGTGCTCGTCGACGCCGACCGCATCGCGCGGGAGGTCGTGGAGCCCGGCACCCCCGGACTCGACGCCGTGGTCGCCGAGTTCGGCCCGGACGTGCTGGCCGCGGACGGCACGCTGGACCGTCGGAAGCTCGGCGCCCTCGTCTTCGCCGACGCCGGACGGCGCGCCGCCCTCAACGCCATCGTCCACCCGCTGGTCGCCGCGCGTTCCGCCGAACTGGAGGCCGCAGCAGGGGACGACGCGGTCGTCGTGCACGACGTGCCGCTGCTGGCCGAGAACGGACTGGCCCCGCTCTACGACACGGTGGTGGTCGTGGACGCGTCGCCGGAGACGCAGCTGGACCGGCTCGTCCGGCTGCGCGGCATGCCCGAGTCCGACGCCCGCGCCCGGATGGCCGCCCAGGCCACCCGGGAGGACCGACGCGCCGTCGCCGACGTCGTCCTCGACAACGACGGGCCGCTTCAGGAGCTGGAGCCCCGGGTCCGCCGCCTCTGGGACGACCTGCGGCGCGCCGCCGACCAGCGGTCGTAGCGGCTGCCTGCCGGACACGTCCCCTTCCAGCAGGGCGGGTTCGGCCCGCCGCGCTCTGGGCGGATGCGGCCCGGCCCTCCACAATGCCCGGGTGACCGGAATCGAGTGGAGGCGCGGATGAGAAGCGGAAGACGAAGCGGACGGATCGTGACGGCGCTGCTGGCCGCCTTGGGCGCACTGGCCCTGTCGGCCGGGCCGAGCGCCGCGCAGGAGCGGAACGCCGTCCAGCAGTACGCTGTGCGCGGCGGCGACACGGTGTACGGCGATCACGGCGGTGCGTGCCAGGTCGGGTTCAACGCCCGTTCGTCGAGCGGCACCCGCTACGGCATCGTGCTGGGCGCCTGCGCCGAGGGCGCCTCGACCTGGTATGCCGACGCGGCCCGCACGGTCGAGGTGGGCACCGCGGGCGGAGGTCTCCCCGGGCCCGGCACGGCCGCGCTGATCCGGTACACCAACCCCGAGGTGGCCTTCCCCGGCGAGATCACCGTCGGCGGCGACCACGTCGACATCACCGGCTCCGCCGCCCCGCGCGTGGGGCAGAACGTGTGCCACGCCGGCCGCACCAGCGGCCTGCGTTGCGGCGTGGTGCAGGCCGTGAACGTCACCATCCAGTTCCCGGACGGCATCGTGTACGGCGCCTTCCGGGCCACCGACTGTGCTGAGCCCGGCGACGCGGGCGCGCCCGGCTTCAGCGGCACGGTGGCGCTCGGCCTCGTCCTCGGCGGCTCGAACTGCGCCGCCGGCGGCAGCGCGTACCACCTGCCCGTGCGCGAGGTGCTCAGCACCTACGGTCTCGCCGTCTACTGACGCCGGCGGGACCGCTGCTCCTCCCGTCGCCGCGGCGTCCCGGAGCGATGAGTTCCGGGCGCGGCAGCCGTCGTACTCGGTGAGGGTCCGCACCCCCGGCGGGCCCGCGAGACGGGAGGAGCACACCGATGCGACTGACCCTGACCACTTTCGTGAGCCTGGACGGCGTGATGCAGGCCCCCGGCGCGCCCGACGAGGACCGCAGCGGCGGTTTCGAGCAGGGCGGATGGCTGGTCCCCTACGCCGACGACGACATGGGGAAGGCCGTGACCACCTGGTTCGCCGAGGCGGACGCCTTCCTCCTCGGCCGCCGCACCTACGAGATCTTCGCCGCCTACTGGCCGCGGGCCACCGACCCCGACGACCCGATCGCCGGGCCGCTGAACCGGCTGCCGAAGTACGTGGCCTCCCGCACCCTGGACCGCGCCGACTGGGCCGGCACCACGGTCGTCGCCGAGGACCTGCCCGGTCGCGTGGCCGAACTGAAGCGGCAGCCCGGCCGGGAGCTCCAGGTGCACGGCAGCGGCGACCTCGCGCACACCCTGATGCGGCACGACCTGATCGACGAGTACCGGCTGCTGACGTACCCGGTGGTGCTGGGCGCGGGCCGCCGCCTGTTCCCCGAGGGCGCGGCGCCTGCCGCGCTGCGGCTGGTGCGGAGCGACACCACCGGCACCGGTGTGGTCGTCAGCGTCTACCGGCCGGCCGGCGTTCCCGAGTACGGCACGTTCGGCGAGCCGTCGTGACGCCGTTCCGCCCGCCCTTCCTGGCACCCTTCACCACCCCGGCGCCCCGCTCTCCCCGTCCGCCGGTGCACCGCCCGGCGCCGGTCCGGCCCGGCAGGCGGGAAGAGAGGGACGACCCGCGTCCGCGACGTGCGGATCAGGCGTCCGCGCGGTCCACCGTGGACAGCGGGGTGGCGATGTCCTCCAGCGAGCGGCGCTCCGCCGGGACGGCGAGCGCCGCCGCCACCAGGCCCGCGGCGCACATGAGTCCGGCGCCGATCTGGAAGGCCAGCGTCGTCTCGCCGACCACGCCCGACTCGGTGAGCTTGGAGAAGATCAGCGGCCCGCTGATACCGCCGGCCGCCGTGCCGATGGCGTAGAAGAACGCGATGGACATCGCGCGGGTCTCCATCGGGAAGACCTCGGAGACCGTCAGGTAGGCGCTGCTGGCGCCCGCGGAGGCGAAGAACAGCACCACGGCCCAGCAGGCGGTGAGCGTGTTCGCACCGAGATGGCCGTTGTCGAACAGGTAGGCCGTGCCGAACAGCAGCACACCGGACAGCAGGTAGGTGCCGGAGATCATGACGCGGCGGCCGACGGTGTCGAAGAGCTTGCCCAGGAGCAGCGGCCCCAGGAAGTTGCCGGCGGCGATCACCGCGAAGAAGTAGCCCACGTTGCCGGACGGCACGTCGAAGAAGGTGGCGAGGATGGAGCCGAAACCGAAGGTGATGGCGTTGTAGAGGAACGCCTGCCCGATGAACAGGGACAGCCCGAGGACCGCGCGGCGCCGGTACCTGCTGAAGACGGTCTTCGCGATGAGGCCGAAACCGATCGACTTGCGCTGGTGGATGGTGATCTCCCCGGCGGGCGGCGGGAGTTCCCTGCCGGTGTCCCGGTGGATCTCGTCCTCCACGCGGGAGACCAGGCTCTCGGCCTTCTGGCCGCGTCCGTGGATGAACTGCCACCGCGGACTCTCCGGCACGTTGCGCCGAACCAGCAGGATCACCAGGCCGAGTACCACGCCGAAGGCGAACGCCAGCCGCCAGCCCAGGTCCTGGGCGAAGACGTCCGTGTCGAGCAGGACGATGGACAGCAGGGAGCCGCCGATGGCGCCGAGCCAGAAGCTGCCGTTGATGATCAGGTCGACGCGGCCCCGGTAGAACGACGGGATCAGCTCGTCGATGGCGGAGTTGATGGCCGCGTACTCGCCGCCGATGCCGAAGCCGGTGAGGAAGCGGAAGAGGAAGAACCACCACGACTCGAAGGACAGCGCGGTCAGCGCGGTGGCCGCCAGGTACACGCCCAGGGTGATCATGAACAGCTTCTTGCGCCCGTACCGGTCCGTCAGCCAGCCGAAGAACAACGCACCCGTGCAGGCGCCCGCGACGTAGAGGGCGGCGGCGATGCCGGTGACCTGCGCGGCGGAGATGTCCAGGCCGCTGCCGTCCTCGGCGAGCCGGGCGGCCATGTTGCCGACGATGGTGACCTCGAAACCGTCCAGGATCCAGACGGTGCCGAGGCCGATCACGATCATCCAGTGCCACCGTGACCACGGCAGCCGGTCCAGCCGGGCCGGTACGGCGGTGGTGACGGTGCCGTACCCGCCGGGGGTCCCGCTCGGCTCTCCGCCGCCGGGACCCGCGCCGTCGTGGTCGTGTGGCGTTCCCATCCGGAACTCCTCCCGCCCCTGGTGGTACCGGGCTCGCTTCCTGCGAGGCGCCGCCCTCGGGGCGGTGTCCGGTCGCCGGGTGCCCCGTCAGCGGTCCGCCATGCGGGAACGGGCGCCGCCACGCCGTGCGCGCGTCGTTCCTCGGGGACGCGGCCCGCCGTCAGGAGCCGCCTGTGCTCAGGAGCCGTCCGCCGTCAGGCCCCGGCTGGCCGCGCGCCCGGCCGAGCGGTAGCTCTCCGGGGTGTACAGCGCGAACGCACCGCCCTGCGGATCGGTCAGTCCGGCGACCCGGCCCGTCCCGGGGACGTCCACGGCGGGGAAGGTGGTGCCCCCGCCCAGTTCCAGGGCGTGGGCGACCGAGGCGTCCACGTCGTCGACCGCGAAGTAGAGCAGCCAGTGCGGTGGCACGCCGGGCGGAAAGCGGTCCTCGGCCATGCGCACCATGCCGCCGAAGTCCCGGCCGCCGATGCCCCATTGGGTGTATCCGCCGTACGGACCGCCGCCGTCGCTCCCTTCCGCGTCACCTCCGGCCTCATCGCCGGCCGCGGTCCAGCCGAGTGCCGTGGTGTAGAAGGCGCGCGCCGCGACCGTGTCGCGGGTGGCGAGTTCCACCCAGCACAGCGCCCCGCGTTCGTCCAGGCGCGCCGCGCCCTGGAAGAGCCCGGCCTGCCAGAGGGTGAAGACCGCCCCTCCGGGGTCGGCGACCACCGCGAACCGGCCCAGGTCGAACACGTCCATGGGCTCCATCAGCACGGCGCCGCCGGTCTCCCGCACCCGCTCCGCGACCACGTCGGCGTCGGCGACCGACACCGCCATCGTCCAGGCCACCGGCTGGTCGGTCTGGTACAGCGGCGCCGCGGCCGCGACCGGGTCGTCGTCCAGAAGCATCATCGTGTAACCGCCGGCCTCGGGACTTGCGTCCTCCTCCGGAGTCCAGCCGAACAGTCCGCCGTAGAACCGTCCGGCATCCGCCACGTCGGGTGTGCCCAGTTCGGCCCAGCAGGGAGCGCCCAGCACCGGCTCCGTGATCTTCATGGCTCCACGGTGACACCGGCGTGCGCGGGCCGCATCCGGACACCGCGGGACCTCTGCGGGGACGACGTGGGACGGCGTGGGACGGGCGGGACACCGCGGCGGCGGGTCAGGCGCCCCGGGCCCGGCCCGGCCTCAGAGATCCTGGGCCAGGTGGTGCAGCCGCAGCGCCAGCTGGATCTCCAGCGACCGGGCGGGGGCGTTCCAGTCCTTGCCCAGCAGCCGTCCGATGCGCTCCAGCCGCTGCACCACCGTGTTGACGTGGATGTGCAGCGCCGACTTGGTGCGGGTCAGGCTGGCACCGTGCACGAAGTAGGCGTCCAGCGTGCGCACCAGTTCCGTGCCGCGCCGTGCGTCGTAGTCCAGCACCGGCCCCAGCGTGTTCCGCACGTATCCGGCCAGGTCGGCCTGGTCGCCGAGCAGCACGCCGAGGAACCCCAGGTCCGGAAGAGCGGCGCCGTTCCCGGTGTGGCCGAGCGCCAGCAGCGCTGACAGGCACCGCTGCGCCTCCTCGTGCGCCGTGGGCAGCGAGCCGGTCCCGTCGCCGGTGCCCGGCTCCGCGGCCGCGCCCGCCGCGCCCACGGTGACCGGCGAACCGAGCGCCTTGCCCAGCTCCGCCGCCATCTCCTGGGCGCACCGGCCGGGGGCCTTCGACGGCACGGCGAGCACCACGTGGTCGTGGTGGATGCCCGCCAGCCCGCCCCGGGTGCGGGCGCTCTGCGCCGCCGCCGACAGCAGCCGCTGCCGGGTCGCCGCCTCGCCGTGTGCCACGAGCACGGCGTGCGGCCGCGACAGCTGGACGCCGACCCGGCGGGCGCGTGCGGCCAGCGCTGCGCCGTCCCCGGTCGCGGTCAGCAGGTCGTACAGCAGCTCCGCCCGCACCCGGTCCTCCGTCTCCGCGGCCGAGCGGCGCAGCAGCAGGAGCAGCGCGGTGACGATCCCGGCGCGTTCGAACAGCAGCCGGTCGGTGTCCGGCAGGTCCGGGCGGCCGGTGAGGGCGATGCTGCCCAGCAGTTCCGGGCCGGCGAGCACCGCGCACACCCAGGTACCGGCCGCGGCCTCGACGGGGACGGCTCGCCCGCTGGTGCGGGAGGCGGCGACCCCGTCGACCGGCGGCGTGAGCGGCGCGGTCCCGGTGCGGGCCAGTTCGGTGCCGTCCGCGTCGTGGATGAGGATGCCGCCGTCCAGCAGGGCGGCGATCCCGGCCGCCACCTCCGTGGCGTCGGCGCCGCGCAGCACCAGGTCGGTGAGATGGTCGTGGGCCTCCTCGGTGCGGTGCATGGCCTGGTTGTGCGCGCGGATGGTGTCGTTCGCCGCGCCCAGGTCGCCCAGCGCCGTGCGGGTCTCCTCCAGCAGCCGCGCGCCGTCGATGGCGATCGCCGCATGGTCGGCGAGCGAGGAGAGCAGCGCCACCTCCTCGCGCGCGAAGCGCCGCGGCGTGCGGTCCGCGGCGTAGAGCACGCCGATCACGCGGGAGCCCAGCCGCAGCGGCACGCCGAGGATGGCCCGCAGCCCCTCGTCGAGGACCGCGCCGTCGATGGTGTCGGTGTGGTGGAAGCGGTTGTCGGCCTGGTAGTCGTCGGTGGCGTACGGCCGTGCGGACTGGGCGACGAGTCCGCCGAGCCCTTCGCCCATCCCCAGCCGGACCTGCTGGAAGGAGGCGGCGACCGAGCCGTCGGTCACCCGCATGTACGTGTCGCCGGCTGTTTCGTCGTTCAGCGACAGGTAGGTGATGTCGGTGCCGAGCAGCAGCTTGGCGCGGTGCACGATGGCCCGCAGCACCGCGTCCAGGTCGCGCAGCGCGGCGAGGTCGCTGGCGGTGTCGAAGAGGGCGGTCAGTTCCGCCTCCCGCACCCGGTGCTGGCTCAGGGTCCGGCGGATGCGCAGCGCCACCCGGGTCGCCTCGTCCACCTCGGCCAGTTCGGCGGCCGAGGCTCCGTCGGCACGTGCCCGGGCGGCGGGGCGGGCGAAGTCCTCGGCGGGGGCGTCGGCGGCGAGCAGATCGAGCAGCGTGCGCAGGGCGCCCTGGGTTCGGGGGGAGCCGGAGGCTGTCACGGTGGGGAGCATACGGGGTGCTTTCCAGCGGGCCGTCGAGGTGACCGCGCCCCTCCCGGGAGGGCCGGGAGGGGCGCGGCGGGGCGGGTGCGCCCGCCCGGTGCGTCAGCCGGACACGGAGGCGGATCCGGCGGTGGCCTTCACCTCTCCCGAGTCGTCCCGGACGCCGGTGGTGCGCAGGTCCTTGGTGAGGTCCCGGCCACGGGTCTCCCGGCTCGCGAGGACCACCGCCGCGGTGACCACCGAGGCGAAGGCGAGGTAGAGGGAGACCGGTACCGAGGAGCCGAACGCGTCGAGCAGGGCGACCGCGATGAGCGGAGCGATGGAGCCCGCGACGATCGAGGCGACCTGCGCGCCCATCGAGGCGCCCGTGTAGCGCACCTTGGTGTCGAACATCTCGGAGATGTACGCGGCCTGCGGGCCGTACATCGCGCCGTGGAACAGCAGACCGATCGTCACCGCGACCGTGATGGCCGCGAAGGACTCGGTGTCGAGCACGGGGAAGAACAGGAACGCCCACACCGCCATGCCCAGGCCGCCGATCGCGATCACCGGGCGCCTGCCGATCCGGTCGGACAGCGCCCCCCACAGGGGGATGGTGACGAAGTGGACGGCGGAGGCGATCAGCACCGCGTTGAGCGCCGTCGACTTGTCCAGGCCGAGCTGGGTGGTGAGGTACACCACCAGGAACGAGGTGATGATGTAGTACGAGATGTTCTCGCCGAACCGGGCGCCGATCGCGGTGAGGACCTCGCGCCAGCTGGACCGGAAGACCTCCACGACCGGGGCCTGCTCGTCGCCGCCGGTCTCCTTCTTGATCTCCGCGGCCTTGCGCTGCGCCTCCAGGAAGACCGGCGACTCGCTGACCACGAGCCGGATCCACAGGCCGACGACGACCAGCACGCCGGACAGCAGGAACGGGATGCGCCAGCCCCAGGCGAGGAACGCCTCGTCGGTCTGCACGGCGGCGAGCACCGCCAGAACGCCTGTGGCGAGGAGGTTGCCGCCGGGCGCGCCGGACTGCGGCCAGGAGGCCCAGAACCCGCGCCGTTCCGGCCCGCCGTGCTCGGACACCATCAGCACGGCGCCGCCCCACTCGCCGCCCAGGGCGAAGCCCTGGACCAGGCGCAGCAGCACCAGCAGCGCCGGGGCCAGCGCGCCCACGGTCGCGTGCGTCGGCAGCAGGCCCATCGCGAAGGTCGAGCCGCCCATCAGCATCAGGCTGACGACCAGCAGCTTCTTGCGGCCGATCTTGTCGCCGTAGTGCCCGAAGACCAGACCGCCGATCGGGCGGGCCGCGAAGCCGATGGCGAACGTCGCGAACGCCAGCAGTGTGCCGACCAGCGGCTCGTTCTCCGGGAAGAACAGCTTGTCGAAGACGAGCGCGGCGGCCAGGCCGTAGAGGAAGAAGTCGTACCACTCGATGGTGGTGCCGATGATGCTCGCGCTGATGACGCGGCCGATGCGGGTCTTGTCTCTGACGTCCGGCTGCGGGGTTGCTGCCATGGGAGGTTCACCACTCTTCGCTGGGTGGAGCTGAACGGGGACGGTGGAGCGGGTGCGGGTGCGGGTGCGGGTGCGGGTGCGGGTGCGGGGACGGGGACGGGGGATGGGGGACCGGGAGGTGCGGCGGTCGCGCCGGCGTCAGTGGGCGGTCCAGCCGCCGTCGACGGGGAGTGAGGCACCGGTGAGGTAGCCGGTGTGCGGGCCGCAGAGCCACACCGCGATGCCCGCGACCTCCTCCGGCTCGATCAGCCGCTTGATCGCCGAGCGTTCCAGCATCACCTCGCGCACCACCTTCTCCTCGGGGATGCCGTGCGCCTCCGCCTGGTCCGCTATCTGGCCCTCGACGAGCGGGGTGCGCACGTAGCCCGGATTGATGCAGTTGCTGGTCACGCCGTGCGCCGCGCCCTCCAGCGCGGTGACCTTGCTCAGCCCTTCCAGGGCGTGCTTCGCCGCGACGTAGGCGGCCTTGTACGGGCTGGCGCGCAGGCCGTGCACGCTCGACACGTTCACCACCCGCCCCCAGCCCTGCGTGTACATGTGCGGCAGGGTGCGGCGCAGCAGCAGGAACGGCGCGGTGACCATCACCTTCTGGATCTGCGTGAAACGTTCCGGCGGGAACGCCTCCAGCGGGGCGACGTGCTGGAGCCCGGCGTTGTTCACCAGGATGTCGACCTCGGACGGGAGCTGTTCCAGCGCCCCGGCGTCGGCCAGGTCCACGGCGTGCGGCCGGCCGCCGGTGTCCTCCGCGACCGCCTTGGCGGCCTCGGCGTCCACGTCCACGACGTGCACGTCCGCCCCGGCCGCCGCCAGCGCGCGGGCGACGGCCCGCCCGATGCCGCTGCCGCCGCCGGTCACCATGGCGGTGCGGCCGGTGAGGTCGGCGGCGGGGGGCGCGGTGACGCCCGCGTCGAATCGGCTTGTCATGGCGTGAACGGTAGGGACGCGCGGCTGCCACGCCTACAGGTGGGATCACCACAGTGACGCCCGTAGGCATGGTGGTCACCCACACCACTCTTCGGAGGTGAGGTGCCGGCGCGGGCCCGCCGGGGTGGGCGGGCCCGCGCCGGGCACGACGGGCGGCCCGGGGCCGCAGCGAGGTTCGCCGGGGACGGTCAGCCGGCGGCGTCCAGCCGGCAGGAGGCCGTCAGCTCGTCGCGGTCCGCGCCGGCGGGCCGCTCGATCGTACGGCTGTGCGGGGGCCGGGAGCGCCCGTCGAGCCAGCCGTCCAGCGCGGCGAACGAGGAGCGGAAGCAGGGCTCCAGCGGCCGGAGCCGCTCCGGGTAGGTGTCGAACAGGCCGTCGACGTGGGTGCCGTCCTCGACGCGGTAGTACCGCAGCAGGTCCCCGCGGCCGGCTTCGCGCACCATGCGGGCGTAGACGTCGGAGGACCGGCTGATCGGCAGCAGCACGTCCAGCGTGCCGTGGAAGGTGATCAGAGGCCGTCCGATCCGGCCGGTCAGCCCGATCCGCTCCACCGCCCGGTGCACCTGGTGCGGGCGGTCCGCGTACGCGTAGTCGGTGTCGCAGCCGGGGCCGGAGCCGGGTGGGCAGTACGGCGTGCCGGCCTCGCGGTCGCCGTCGTACGCGGGGTCGAACTCCTCCCGGTAGATGCGCTGGGTGACGTCCCAGTAGAAGTCGTGGTGATACGGCCAGAGGAACTCCGACCCGGCCGGGAACCCGGCGTCCACCATGCGGGCGTGCGCCTCGTCGGCCCCTTCGCCGCCGGCTGCGTAGGCGGGGTAGGCGCGCAGCGCGGGCGGCAGGAAGGTGAAGAGGTTCGGGCCCCGTCCGGTCTCCGGCCGGCCGCGGCCGTCGGCGCGCCAGAGCGTGCCCTCCCAGTCCACGCCGCCGTCGTAGAGCCACGGCCGGTTCTCCAGCTGCCAGCGCACCAGGTAGCCGCCGTTGGACATCCCGGCGGCGAGCGTGCGCTCCGGCGGCCGGTGGTAGCGCTGGACGACGGCCGTGCGGGCCGCGCGGGTCAGCTGGGTGACGCGGCGGTTCCACTCGGCCACGGCGTCGCCGGGGCGGCGGCCGTCCCGGAAGAACGTGCCGCCGACGTTCCCCTTGTCGGTGGAGGCGAACGCGTAGCCGCGCGACAGCACGTGGTCGGCGATGGCCCGGTCGTTCGCGTACTGCGCGCGGACCCCCGGCGCTCCCGTGACGACCAGCCCGCCGTTCCAGTCGTCGGGGAGGCGGATCACGAACTGCGCGTCGTGGTCCCATCCGTGGTGGGTGTTGCCGCTCGAGGAGTCCGGGAAGTAGCCGTCGATCTGGATGCCGGGCACGCCGGTCGGCACGTCCGTGCCCGACGCCGTCAGCCCCGCCCAGTCGGCGGGCACGGTGTGGCCCGACTCCACGGTCCCGGCCGTGGTCAACTCGGCCAGGCAGGCGGCCTGCTGGTGTGCCGCGCCGGGGACGTGGACGCGGTCCAGGCGGTCGCAGTGGCCTCCCCCGCGCCCCTCGGACCCGGCGGGGGAGGCGGCGGCGGGGGAGAGGAGGCCGCCGCACAGCAGCAGGCCGGCCGCGGCCGCCAGCGGTGCGGTGTACGTGCCGCGGCGGCGCCGGTCCGCGGCGCCCCCGCGTCGGGACCACGGGGCGCGCCGGAGGCGGCCCGGTCGGGGCGGTCTGGTGGGTGTGGGCGGCACGGTGACCTCCGGCTGTCGGATCGTCAGGGCGCCGGACACCGTACGGAGGTCGGCACCGCCGCGACATGGTGCGGGGCACCACAATCGGCCGCTCGACGGTGGCTTCCGCAGGGATGTGCCTCGCCGGGGCCTTGCACGCGCGTAGATCTCGGGCATCATCAGACGCGACGTGTGCACGACAACGTGCGCGCGACGTTCACTTCGCTGGAGGAACCCCCCATGAGCGTGTCTCGCCTCCGCTCCGGCCTGGGCGCCGTCGCCCTCGCCTGCTCCCTGGTCGCCGCCCCGGGCGTCGGCCTCGCCACCGCCGCCGAGACCGCGGCTCCCACCACCGCGACGGCCGCCCCCGCACCGGCCGCTCCCGCCCTCGCCGCCACCAAGCTCTCGCACTCCGACGCCGCGTCCCGCTTCAGCTCCTCCGGGATCACCTGGTCGTCCACCGGCGGCTGTTCGGACCGCAACACCCCCACCTGCACCTCGTTCTCCCAGATCAACCTGGCCACCGTGCAGGGCGCCCAGACGCTCAAGAGCGCCAGCGGATGCGCCCTCCACATCACCGGCGGCACGGAGACGGGCCACGCCGGCGGCACCTACAGCCACTGGAACGGCTACAAGCTCGACTTCCGCCCCACCAGCTGCGTCAGCGGCTACATCACCGGCAATTTCACCTACATCGGCGACCGCGGTGACGGAGCGGCGCTGTACGAGGCCGCCTCGGGCAACATCTACGCCCGCGAGAGCAACCACTGGGACGTCACCTTCTACAACTGCGGCGGCTGCTGAGCCGCCCGTCCCTCCTCGGTGAGCGTGCCGGACGGGCCCCGCGCGGCCCGTCCGGCACGCCCCGCGCCCACCTCGCCCGGTGCACCGTGCAGTCCGTACGTCCGACCCCGGGAGGTCCCATGTCCGTCCGAAGACGACGCCACGCCCGCTGGTCGCGGGTCACCGCCGCCGCGCTGGCACTCGCCGGCGCACTCGCCGTCGCCCCGCCGGCCGGCGCCGCCGCGTCCGCCGCGTCGGCCGCGTCCGTCGCGCGCCCGGAGACCGGCCCGGTCGCCGCCGTGACCGAACGCCTCGCCGACCGCGCCCGCACCGCGCGGGCCACCTCCGCCACCGAGCCGCGCGTCCAGGTCACCCGGACGTCCGGCGACTGGGCCTTCGGCACCGCGGTCCTCGCGACCGAACCCGGCTCCGCACCCCTGCCCCAGGGCTGGCTGTTCCTCGCCGAACGCGAGGACGGACGGTGGACCGCGGCCCTCGAGGGCGAGCGGGCCTTCGCCGCGCTGGCTCGCCGGGCCCCGCTGGTCGAGGGCCGGGAACAGGCGCTCCTCGCCGCCCAGGACGGCAGCCGGTCCGAGGCCCGTCGGCCCGAGGCTCACGGAGCAGCAGACCGGCGGGGGACGTACGCCGCCGGGGGCGACTTCCGCACCGGCATGGCCCTGCCCACGACCGCCGGCCGCGCCACGTACATGACCAGCGGACCACACGGCTGGTCCGGCGCCGCAGCCCCGTGGAGCTCCCTCGACTTCGCCGGCGGCGACGAGGCCGTGCGCGCCGCCCGCCAGGGCACCGCGTACACGATGTGCCGCGGCTGGATCCGCGTCGTCCACGACCGCGGCTACGCCACCGACTACTACCACCTGTGGAACCACATCGACGCCGACGGCGCCGCGGTGAACACCGGCACCTACCTCGGCGACACCGGCACGGACGTCACCTGCGGCGGCTCCGCCACCGGCCGCCACGTGCACTTCGCGCTCCGCCAGAACGGCGACTACGTCGGCGTGGCCGGCCACGCCCTGGGCAGGTGGGTGTTCTTCAACGGCGGCGGCGCCTACCAGGGCCACGCCCTGCTCGGCAGCCGTCAGGTCGGCCCCGGAGGCGCCCTCCACCACCACGGCGCCCTCGGCTTCACGCAGGGCGTCATCGACACCTTCGGCGGCACCCACCTCAACAAGCGCACCGGCCCGGGCACCGGCCACGGATTGGCCGGAACCGTCGCCGACGGCGCCACGGTGGACATCGCCTGCTCGGCCGACGGCACGTCGCACACCGGGCGTTACGGCACGACGAGCCTGTGGAACCGCCTCTCGGACGGCACCTGGGTGAGCGACGCCTTCCTGTGGACCGGTGTGAGTGGTCCCGTCAACGGCTGGTGCCAGGCGGCCCGTCCGGACGGTCTCCCCGGGGCGGGGGCGTGACGCGGTGCCCGATGCGGCGGCGTGGACGCGTCCGCCGCGCCCGGGGGACCGGCGGGCCCTGCCGGGTGCGCCGCGTCTCCTCGCCACGGCAGAACAGGCAGGCCGTGTCGCCCGTCTCCTCCGCCGTGGGATCCAACGGCGCACCGGGGTGCCGCGCGCACCCCGAAGCCCCCCGCGGCCGGGACAGCTCGCGGGCCGTGACGAACGCCCGGTGGACCCCCTGCGCGAGCCGGGCGAAGTCCTCGTCGGGAGAGCCGTGTCCGAGGTCGAGCAGAAGTTCGCAGACCCGCCGCATCGCCTCGCCGAGCGCCTCCCGCGTGTACGGCGGGGCCGGTGCCGGGTACCGCTGACCGAGCGCGCGGCCGGTCTCCACGCCGGGGACCGACGGGTCGCCGATGCGCCGGTTCCGGTTGCACAGCAGGCAGCGTGTCCAGCCCTCCGGCGCCAGCGGATCCACCGGACCGTCGGGGTGCACGTCGCACCCCGTGCGGGAGCGCGTGGGCTCCAGCTCCCGCGCGACCAGGAACACGTTCCACAACCGGTCGGCCACGTCCTCGTACTCCGCCGGACCGGCCTCCCCGCCCAGCGCCCGTACCCGGTCGTCCACGCCCGGCACCGTCCGGTTCAGCTCACCCAGCAGGTACGGCCGGTTCGCCGGCACCCGCCGTCCGGAACGTCGCGCTTCATCCACCCCGCCAGCCTACCGACGTCCGTCTCCGCCGATGCGGCACCGGCCCGGTGACGACCCCGGGCGGGCGAGGAGGGGGCCGTTGTCGGTGCGGGCTCCTACACTCCCGGTCATGGTCCAGAGCAGCGCGCCCGACGTCGACACCTACCTCGCCGAAGCCCCCGCCGAACGCGGCCCGGCCCTGCACCGCCTGCGGGACCTGTGCCGCAGCGAGCTGACCGGCTTCACCGAGACGATGGCCCACGGCATGCCCTGCTACCAGCACGGCGGCACCACCGAGTTCGCCTTCGCGAGCCAGAAGCGGTACCTCTCCCTCTACGTCGTCCGCGGCGACGTCACCGACGCGTTCGCCGACCGCCTGGCCGCCCACGACATGGGCAAGGGCTGCCTCCGCTTCCGCACCCCCGACCACATCGACTGGCCCCTCGTCCGCGACCTCCTCCGCGCCACGGCCGCCACCCGCGGCCCCGTCTGCTGAGCCGGTCTCCCCCGGCCTGCGGGCGGAACAGGCATGTGCGGCCTACGGCTTGCGGGCCAGGCCGCCGTAGGCGTCGACGCTGGCCGGGGGCTCCGGCTCGGGGTCCGGCCGCCATGCGGTGACGGGGACGACGCCGGGCTCGACGAGGTCGAGGCCCTCGAAGAAGCCGGCGATCTGCTCCGGGGTGCGGACGTAGTAGGGGACGGCACCGCTGCGGTTGTACTCCTCCTGCGCGGTGAGCATCGCCTCGCTGGTGGCGGTGCCGTCGTAGTGGAGGAGGTAGCTGCCCGAGGGCAGGCCGTCGAGGAGGCGGCGCACCATGGCGCGGGCCTCGTCGTAGTCGGCGACGTGGCCGATGATGCCCATGAGGATGAGGGCGACCGGCTGCTCCATGTCGAGGACCTCGGCGGCCTCGGCCAGGATCGTGTCCGCGTCGCCGAGGTCCGCGTCGACGTAGGCGGTCGCACCCTCCGGGGTGCTGGTGAGGAGCGCCTGGGCGTGCACCAGGACGAGGGGGTCGTTGTCGACGTAGACGACGCGCGCGTCCGGGGCGACGCCCTGGGCGACCTCGTGGGTGTTGTCGACGGTGGGCAGACCGGTGCCCACGTCGAGGAACTGGCGTACCCCCGCGTCCGCCGCGAGGTGGCGGACGGCGCGGGCCAGCATGTGGCGACTGGTGCGGGCGACCAGTGCCAACCCGGGCCAGGTACGGGAGATGTGGTCGCCGATCTGGCGGTCCGGCTCGTAGTTGTCCTTGCCGCCCAGTAGGTAGTTCCACACCCGCGCCGAGTGCGGGACGGTGTTGTCGATCTTGTCGGCGATCGTGTCGCCGCGCGTTCCGTCCCGGCCGTCGTCAGCCATCCGCCGAACCCCTCCGCCTCTCAACTGCTGTGACCGCGAACAGACTTGCACACCGGAAGCCCGATGTGACCGTCTTTGCGCCGCTCGTTCACCGCCTGGGGAGGAAGCGGGAGAGGACGACGTCGAGTTGGGCCGCCCACTGCTCCAGCTCCCACGCGTTGCGGGTGCTCACCCGGCACACCGTCTGCGCGCCGTTCGTGAGGTGGAGGACGAGGGTGAGGACGTGGCTGGAGCCCTGGGGGTCGCGCCGGTGCTGGGCGAACCGGATGTGCTGCCAGGCGAGGTGGGTGCTCCGGCCGTACGCGGTGAACGAGACGCCGTGGGCGTCGGCGACGATGTCGTTCTTGCGGTCCATGGCGAGGAACTCCGGCTCCCCGGCCTCCCCGCCGGGCATCCCCGGCGCGCCCGGATGCGGCTGCACAGGATGGCCGGGCTGTCCGGGCTGTCCCGGTTGTCCGGGAGGGGGCATCGGGGCCGCCGGGCCGAAGCCGCCCGGGCCCGGCTGCGGCATCTGCCCCGGGTGCCCCGGGTGACCGGCCTGGGCGGGCGGCGGCGCGTACGCGCCGGGGCCCGGAGCCGGGGCGGCGGGCGGCGCGACCGGCGCGGGTTCCCCCTTCTGCGTCTCCGTCTGCATCCGCGTCCGCGGCACGAGAGCCGCGATCAGCGCCTCCGGGGCAGGGCGGCGAGCCGGGTCGTCGTCCAGGCACGCCTGGACCGTTGCGCCCAGCGTCGCCGGCACCCGCGACGATTCTCCGCCGCAGGCCGCGAGCAGCAGGCCGCCGAGCGCCCGCACGTCGTCCGCGGCCGCCGCGGCGTCGTCGCCACCGGGGGCCGGCCGCAGCCCGAAGTCCCTTACGCGCGGGCCGTCGTCGGCCATCAGCACGTCGGTGGCCTTGAGACCGCCGTGCGCGAGGCCACGCGCGTGCACCGACCGGAGGGCGTCCGCGACGCCGGTGCCCAGGCGGCGCACCTCGTCCTCCCCGAGGGCGCCCCGGGAGGTGAGGAGTTCGGCCAGCGACGGACCGGGCACGTACGGGGTGGCGAACCACGGGGTGTCGGCGTCCGTGTCCGCGTCCAGTACCGGCGCGGTGTGGAACCCGCCGACACCCCGCACCCCCTCGACGGCCGCGCGCAGCCGGTCGTCGGCCGCCTCGTCCCGCGCCGCCCCGGGGTGCAGCACCTTGACGGCGACCGCCCTCCCCGCGGCGGTCCGCGCGAGGTGGACGGTGCCCAGCGCACCCCGTCCGAGTTCGCGCTCCAGGACGTACGTTCCGATCTGCTGCACGCTGTTCACCCTCCGGGACGGTCGGTCCGTCGATGATCCCAGGTCGCCCGAACGGCCCGGCACGTGGTGCGGTCCCGCGCGCACGATCGGCCGGTACCGGTTGCCGCTCCCGCCGCGGGCCAGCAGGCTGGGCCCGGAGGCCGGCGCCACCGGGCGGACGGCTGCCGCCGAACGGAGGTCAGGCGTGGGGCACGACGACTCGGGCACGGGCGCGGGGGCGGCTGCGGGAGCCGACGAGGCCGACGCGGAGGCGGTGCGCCGGTTCACCGGCCTGCGCGCCCTCTTCGTCAACGCCACCCTCAAACGATCGCCCGAGGTCAGCAACACCGGAGGGCTGATCGACCTCAGCGCGGGCATCATGCGCCGCTACGGCGTCGAGGTGGACACGATCCGTGCCGTGGACCACGACATCGCGACCGGCGTCTGGCCGGACATGACGGAGCACGGCTGGGCGGCCGACGCCTGGCCGGACCTGTTCCCCCGGGTGCTGGCCGCCGACGTCCTGGTGCTGTGCGGACCCATCTGGCTGGGCGACAACAGCTCGGTGATGAAGCGCGTCGTCGAGCGGCTGTACGGCTGCTCCAGCCTCCTCAACGACGCCGGGCAGTACGCCTACTACGGCCGCGCCGGCGGATGCCTGATCACCGGTAACGAGGACGGCGTCAAGCACTGCGCGATGAACGTGCTCTACAGCCTCCAGCACCTGGGCTACACGATCCCGCCGCAGGCCGACGCCGGCTGGATCGGCGAAGCCGGGCCCGGGCCCTCCTACCTCGACCCCGAATCCGGGGGACCGGCGAACGACTTCACCAACCGCAACACCACGTTCATGACGTTCAACCTGCTGCACACGGCTGCCATGCTGCGCGCCGTGGGCGGCGTCCCGGCCTACGGCAACCGCCGTACCGAGTGGGACGCGGGCTGCCGCCCCGGCTTCGAGAACCCCGAACACCGCTGAGCCGCTCCCGCCCGCGCCGCCCCCGGGTGTGCCGTCAGGCCGCCTGGCCCGCGGGGCGGGTCTCGCTGGGGCGGACGACGACGAAGCCCTCGCCCTCCAGCTTGAGCTGGACCGCTTCGCCCGACCCGCCGCGGATCATCGAGCCGATGCTCTGCGAGCGGTGCAGGGAGGTGTGCAGCGCCGCGCTCCAGCCCACCACCGCGTCGGTGTCGACGAAGACCGGCGCCTGCGGCGACACCGGGATGACGATCGGGTCGCCGTCGCACACCACGCCGAGCCGGCCCTGGCCGGTGAAGAGGCAGTTGAAGAGGCCGCCGCCCGCCATGCCCGCGCCCTTGACCATCTTGATCTCGTAGCTCAGCGAGGCGTCGAAGCAGAGCACGTTCCGTCCGTTGACGGTGAGTGCGTCGCCGTGGGCGAAGTCGACGATGAAGCAGTTCGCGCCCTGGTGCGCGAACCACGCCTCGCCCTGCCCGCGCACGGCCATCAGCGCGAGGCCCTCGCCGGTGACCGAGCGTTTGATGAAGTTGCCGACCCCCTGACTCTGCTTCTCGAACTGGAGGTTCCCGCGGAAGGCGATCATCGCGCCCTGCCGGGCGAGACACTCGCCGTTGACCGCGTACTTGAGGGACTTGGAGTTCTGCCGGGTCATCCCGGGCGCGGTCGCCGGCTGCGCCATGTTCTCGGAGGCGAAGAGCTCACTCTGCATGTCCGGATCCTCCCCCGGAATCCCTGCTTCCGCCAAGGTGTTCCGCTCCTCCCACCGCGGTGCGGGCCGCGGCGACGGTGGCGGCCGGCCGGGCGTGGTGCGCGCCCGGCCCGTCGAGGCGGTCGCAGTCCCGGCACCGGGTGAGCAGGACGCGCTGGTCGGCGTCGGCGCGTTCCAGCAGCGTGTCGTCGTCGCTGTCGTTGCGGTACGCCGCGTCGACGCCGACCAGCCGCAAGCCGCGGGCCAGAGCGCCGAGAGGGACGTCCGGCAGGAAGCGCGGCGGCCCGGGGGCCCCGGCGGCAGCGGCTGCGGGCGCCGCACGGCGTGCACGTCCAGCGCGTCGCCGGCGCGGGGCACGTACGCCCCCGGGACGGTGCGCACCTGCGGGCGCACGCCACCGGGGCCCGGCCCGGGGGCCTGGCCCCACGGCTGCGGTGAACTTCCCGGCCTCGGTGAGCGGCACCCGAGCGTTTCGGCGACGTGGCCCAGGGACGACCGGCCGTCGTGCACGCGCCGCACGTCACCGCCCCGGTACGCGGCGGGCAGCAGGAACCGCAGCTCCGCCGCGAACCGGAGCCGTTTCCGGCCGGGCGCGTCCGGCGGCCGGTCCGTCAGCGTGCTCCGCGCGGGGTGGGCCGGACCTCGAAGTCCGGCAGGCCCTCGGGCTCGGCCTCCGAGACCCGCACGTCCGACACCCGCGCTGCCGGCGGGCCCTGCCGGGCCCACGCCACGAGCCGTTCCACCGCGTCCGCGTCGCCCTCGAAGTGCGCCTCGACCGTGCGGTCCGGGAGGTTGCGCACCCAGCCGCGCACCCCGTGCTCGACCGCCGCCGCCCGGCAGTCGTTGCGGTAGTAGACGCCCTGGACCTCCCCGGAGACGATCACGTGCTTGCTGGCCATGGCGGCCTCCCCGTCCTTCCGCTGCCGGTCTCTCAGCCATCGTAGGGGCGGGCGGGGACCCCGCACGGCCCGTCGCGGCCGCGGCGCGGGGCACCGCCCGGTCGGCCGTCACCGGGTGCCCGGTGCGCAGGGCGGACCTACAGTTCAAGAGTGACCACCGGTCGCCCCGCGGCGCGAAGACGGCCCCCGGCACCACCCCGAAAGGGGCGGCTGCGACGGGTGGGGGAATGGTGCGCCCGGCACTTCGTCGTCGTGCTCCTCGGATGGCTGGCGGCCGTCGGCGGGCTGCACGCCGCGCAGAGCGCCTTCGGCGGGTCGTACGCCGACGACTTCACCCTCTCCGACTCCCAGTCCCAGCAGGGCCTCGACGTCCTCCGCGCACACCAGCCCGACCGCGGCGGCCAGAGTTCTCTCGTCGTGCTGCACGACGGGCAGCAGCTCTCCGGGCACCAGCAGCAGGTCGCCACCGTCGTGAAGAACCTCGCCGGGCTGCCGCACGTGCTCTCCGCGCAGAACCCCCTCACCGCGCCGAAGCCCCAGGCCGACGGCACTCCGTCCGCCCCGCTCAGCCCGGTCTCGCCCAACGGCAGGACCGCCTACGTCACGGTCACCTTCGACGAGAACCCGGCCTCGCTCGGCGACGGCTACCTCGACGGCGTCGACGACGCCGTCGAGCCGCTGCGCCAGGCGGGCGTGCAGGTCGAGTACGGCGGCTCGCTCGGCGAACTGGCCCGGCCCGATGCGGCCGACCTGGCCAGCGAGTCCATCGGCTACGGCGTCGCGGTGGTGGTGCTGCTCATCGGGTTCGGCAGCGTCCTGGCCGCCGCCGTCCCGCTGGTCGCCGCCCTCGCCGCGGTCCTGGTCGGGCTCGGCGTGCTGGGACTGATCGCGGCCACGACCACGTTCGCCCAGGTCTCGCCCACGCTTGCCACGATGATCGGCCTGGGCGTGGGCATCGACTACGCGCTCTTCCTCCTCACCCGGCACCGGCAGGACCTGATGGACGGCGCCGACCCGGTCGCCGCCGCCGGTCGCGCCACGCACACCAGCGGCCGGGCCGTGCTGGTCTCCGGCACCACCGTGATCGTCGCCCTGGCCGGCCTCAACGCCTCCGGGGTGGGCTTCATCGGCAAACTCGGGGCGGCCGCGGCGGTCACCGTCGTCACCGCCGTGCTCGGCGCCCTCACCCTGGTGCCGGCGCTGCTCGGACTCGCCGGCCGCTCCCTCGACCGCTTCCACGTGCGCACTCCAGTGGCCGAGGTCGGCGCGGACGCTTCCGGCGGCTTCTGGCACCGGTACGCACTCCGCGTGGGGCGGCGTCCGTGGCGGTACCTGGCCGCCGGCCTCGTGGTCCTGGCGGTGCTCACCGTGCCGCTCTTCTCGCTGCGCCTCGGCCACATCGACGACGGCGCCGACCCCACCTCCTACACGGACCGGCGGGCGTACGACCTGGTCACCGACTCCTTCGGGGCCGGCGTCAACGGCCCGCTGACGGTGGTCGTCGACCAGAGCGGGGTCTCCGGCGGCAACCGTTCGGGTCTGGAGAACAGCGTCTCCTCCGCTCTCAAGGGTCTGCCCGGCGCTGCCGCCGTCAGTACCCTGCAGCCCACCCAGGACGGCGACGTGCTCACCGCCACCGTCATCCCCGCCGAACGGCCGCAGAGCGCCGCCACCACCGACCTGGTGCACCGCCTCACCGACACCGTCCTTCCGCAGGCCGTCGCCGGCACCGACGCACAGGGGTACGTCACGGGCACCACCGCGGGCCAGACCGACTTCCGCGACATCGTCGCCGAACGGCTGCCGCTGATCATCGCCGTCGTCGTCGGTCTCGCGCTGCTGATCATCCTCACCGTCTTCCGCGGCGTCCTGGTCGCGGTCAAGGCCGCGGTGCTCAACCTGGTGTCCATCGGCGCGTCGTACGGCGTCGTGGTCGCCGTCTTCCAGTGGGGCTGGGGCGGGCCCGCGCTGGGGGTGTCCGGCACCGTCCCGGTGGAGAGCTACGTCCCGATGATGATGTTCGCCATCGTCTTCGGGCTCAGCATGGACTACGAGATCTTCCTGCTCTCCCGCGTCCACGAAGCGTGGCTGCGCACCGGCGACAGCAGAGCGAGCGTCGCGCACGCGCTGGAGATCACCGCCCGGGTCATCACGTGCGCCGCGCTGATCATGGTGAGCGTGTTCGCCGCGTTCGTGCTCAGCAGCAACATCGTGGTGAAGATGCTCGGCCTCGGGCTCGCCGTGAGCGTCCTGGTCGACGCGACGCTGGTACGGCTGCTGCTGGTGCCGGCGGTACTCAACCTGCTGGGCAGCCGGGTCTGGTGGGCGCCGCGATGGCTGGACCGCGTGCTGCCGCACGTCCACGCCGAACCGCAGCCCGCGCCCGACGGCGGCGCGCCCGACGACGGAGGCACGCCGGGCGACGCATCGGGCGACGGCTCGCGGGGCGGCGCCGACGCCCGTGCGGCCCGGAAGTCCGGCCCCCCGGGGGCGGACGGGAAGTGACCCGCCGGTAGCGTGACGGAGGGCGCCCTGCCGGGCGTCTGCCCCGCACCTCCAGGAGTCCGCATGGCGAAGCCCACCGAGACCGGCGGCCCGGCGCCGCAGTTCAGCCTGCCCGGCGGCGTGCTGCGCGGCGAAGGGCCCGAAGCGGCCTTCGTACGCGCCGACTACACCGTCGACGGGGCACCGGGACGTCCGCTGGTGCTGGCGTTCTACCCCGGCGACGACACCGCCGTGTGCACCAAGCAGCTGTGCTCCTACTCCTCCGGACTGGAGCGCTTCGAGGAACTCGACGCGACCGTCTGGGGGATCAGCCCGCAAGGCGTCGACAGCCACGAGCGGTTCGCCCGCAAGCACGACCTGCGGATGCCCCTGCTCGCCGACACCGACGGCACCGTCGCCCGCGCGTACGGTGTGGCCGCGCCCGGCATCGGGCTGCGCCGGTCGGTGTTCCTCGTCGCCCCGGACGGCACCGTCGCCTGGAAGCACGTGGCGCTGCTCGGCATGACCTACCAGGACGTGGACACCCTGACCGACCGGCTGGCCGCGCTCCGGGCCGTTTGAGCAGCCGACAGGGCCGCCCCGGGGATGAGCCTCCCCGGGGCAGAACCGGGCGGACGTCTCAGGCGGGGCTGCCGCTGTGCTCCCCGTCTTCGTCGGGGGTCTGCGCCCGTTCCTCGCTCTTCCCGGCCGCCTCCTCCGGCGCCGGGAGCGTGACCCGGATCTTGGACTGCTTGTGCGGCAGGTCGTCCCAGTCGTCCATCGTGTGCGCGGCCAGGCCGTGCTTCTCGGCCAGCGCGATCAGGGTGGCCGGGCGGAAGTAGAAGTCCTCCCGCAGCACGTCGTGCTCCGTGCCGTCGGTGCGGTTGTAGGTGAAGTCGAAGAACCCGCCCGGCGCCAGCAGCCTGCCCACGTGGCGGAAGCAGTCCTCGATGACGTGGACCGGCGAGTGCGAGAAGACGCTGTGCGCGTGCACGACCCGGAAGCGGCCCCCGGGCAGGTGCGCCAGCCGCATGTCGTCGACCAGCGTCATGTGCGGCAGCTTGTCCTGGAGGTCGTGGTCGACCACCGTCTGCTGCGCGGCGAGCAGGATGTCGGGGGAGATGTCCACGCCGTAGTAGTGGCCGGTCTCCAGGTAGTCGATGAAGTGGCGTCCCGCGCGGAGGTTGCCGCAGCCGATCTCCAGCATGTGGTCACCGGGCTTCAGGCCGTGCCCGACCAGGTAGTCGAACTGCATCCTGCCCAGAGCGTTCCACCGCTCCTGCGACGGCGTGCCGACGGCGCCGAGCGGGTTCCGCGCGGTGTCGGACTTCATCACGGCCCGGTAGTAGGCGATGTGGTTTCCGCCGGACCGTCGCTGGAGCCGCCAGTCCCGCAGATGCCGGCGGAGGTACGGCACGACGCGCTGAGGGTGGCGGGCGGCGTAGCGGAGGCGGTGGGCCAGCGAGGAGCGGTTGTGGGAGGGGACGGCGGTGGGCATTGCTACGGGGTCTCCTGCGTCTGACGGCTGGTCCGGGGGAGCCGGCGGCCGGGCGGGTCCCGGCGCGTGACGGCCGTGATGTCTGTGATCGGGTATTTTCCCCGTTCGAAGACCGTTTGGCGATAGCGTGCGCAGGATGACCGAGCCTTTGAGTGATGCGGCGCAAGCGGTTGACGGAGGGACGCGATGAGCCAGGAGGACGCCGTCGCCGGCGAGCAGGTACGGCAGCTGGAGCCGATGCCGCGGGACTGGTCCTGTGCGCTGGCGGTGGTCGCACACCCCGACGACCTGGAGTACGGTGCTGCCGCCGCCGTCGCCGAGTGGACCGCGGCCGGCCGTGAGGTGACGTACCTGCTGGTCACGCGCGGCGAGGCGGGCATCGACAGCATGGCGCCGGAGGAGGCCGCCCGGGTCCGCGAGCGCGAGCAGCGGGCCAGTGCGTCGGTGGTGGGGGTGCGCGAGGTGGAGTTCCTGGACCACGCCGACGGAGTGATCGAGGAGGGCGTGGCGCTGCGCCGCGACCTCGCGGCAGCGGTGCGGCGGCACCGGCCCGAGCTGGTGATCACCCTCAACCATCACGACACCTTCGGCGGCACGTGGTGGAACACGCCGGACCACCGTGCGGTGGGGCGCGCGGTGCTGGACGCGGTCGGCGACGCGGGGAACCGGTGGATCTTCCGCGAGCAGCTGGAGGAGGGCGGGCTGGAGCCCTGGGGCGGCGTGCGCTGGGTGGCCGTGGCGGCCTCCCCGCACGGGACGCACGCCGAGGAGGTCTCGGAAAGGTCGATGGAGCTGGCCGTCGCCTCGCTGGCGGAGCACCGGGCGTACCTGACCGTGCTCAGCGACGAGGAGCCGGAGGCGTACGCGCGGAGGTTTCTCGGCGAGGCGATCAGCGGTGTCGCGGGCAGCTTCGGCGGCCGGCGCGGCGTGTCGTTCCAGCTCTACCCGCGCTGAGACCGGGCCGGGTGCCGGCGCCGCCGGTGCGGCGGTCCCGGCCGGTCAGGCCCCGGACGCCGGGGTGCGTGTACGGCGCAGGGCGACGGCCAGGGCCGTCGCGCCGACGGGGAGCAGCAGGGTCGCGGCGAGCGCGGTGAGCCACCCGTAGCCGGCCTGGGCCACCACCAGGCCGGACAGCGCGCCGCCCGCGCCGGCGGCGGCGTTGCTCGTCAGGTCGGAGAGGCCCTGCACGGCGGCCCGTGCGCCCTGCGGTACGGCGTCGGTGAGCAGCGCGGAGCCGGAGACCAGGCCCGCCGACCAGCCCAGGCCCAGCACGAAGAGCCCGGCGGCGGATTGCAGGTGGTCCGCCCCGGCCGTGCCCGCCAGCGCCGCCGCGCAGGCCAGCAGGCCGACCGACAGCCCGATGACCGCGACCCGGCCGAGCCGGTCGGCCAGCCAGCCCATGAGCGGTGAGAAGGCGTACATGCCGGCGATGTGGATGCTGATGACCAGGCCGATCAGCTCGATGCCGGCGCCGTGGTGACCGAGGTCCACCGGCGTCATCACCATGATCGACACCATGACGGTGTGCACGCCGGCGATGGTCACCAGAGCCAGCCGTGCCCGTGCGGAGGCGGCGACGGCGGCGAGACCCGCTCGCAGCGACCTCTCGTCCGCGCGCCGTCCGCCGGATCCCTCCTCTCCGTGCGCGGCGGCGGCCGAGGAGGCGAGGTCGCGGGCGGTGAGCAGCGGGTCGGGCCGGAGCATCAGGTGCACGGTCAGCGCGGAGACCAGGAATATCGCGGAACCCCAGAGGAAGGGCCCGGCCGCGACCGGTATGCCCATGCCGAGGGCGGCGACGCTCTCCCCGGCGGGGCCCGCGATGTTCGGCCCGAGTACCGCGCCGATCGTGGTCGCCCAGACGACGGTGGAGATCGCCCGCGCCCGGTGCTGGGGCTCGGCGAGGTCGGCCGCGGCGAACCGGGCCTGGAGGTTGGCCGACGAGCCCGCGCCGAACGCCGCCATGCCGCAGAGCATCAGGGGGAAGCTGTCCGCGGTGGCGCCCAGGACGACCGTCGCGCCGCCGACGGCGGCGATGAGGTAGGCCAGGGTGAGGCCGGGCCTTCGGCCCTTCGCCGCCATCAGGGAGGCGAGGGGCAGCGACAGTAGCGCGGTGCCGATCACCGACGCGGTGGAGGCCAGTCCTGCCAGGCCCTCGGAGCCGCTCACCTCCTCCGCCAGCACGGCGGCCAGCGCGATGCCGGTCGCCACGCCCAGACCGCCCAGGATCTGGCTGGCGACCAGCACCGCCGTGGTGCGCTGCCGCACCGCACGCAGTGCGCCCGCGCCCGCGTCCGCGGCCTTCGGTGCGACGGGTGCGGGGGAGGGCGCGGGGAAGGCGTCAGCAGCGTCCGAGGGTTCGCGGATGTCGGTCACGGCGGAAGTCTGCCAGCGCGCCGCCCGCGGCGCAGCGGGTCGTCCGGCACCGGTCGGGTGGGTCCGGGTGCCGAGTGCTGCCGGTCACTCAATTCCTGGTGCCTCAGGTCACAGAATTCAGGTAAGCCAGGTCACAGAATTCCCGTGCCGCACGTCACAAAAAGCACCGGCGGAGCCTTTCCGCGGGTGAGGTGAGGCACAGGAGAACGGGCTCTACGAAGCGGCATAGGAATGCCCGGGACGAAGGTCCCGGACTCCCGGCCCGCCCCCGGCCGGGCCCCTCGCCTCGCCGCCGCGGCAGGCGACGGGCCGCTTCTGCTGGGGGATGTGCGCAGGTGGCGTGCCGGGAGTCCCTCGCGCGGCCGTTCCCGGAAACCGCGAGCACCTCCACCTCGCGCCCTATTTGTCCATTTCGAGTACGGCGCCCCTTAGTAACCGGTCTTTTTTGGAAATGCCGGATTGGCGGGTTACCAAGGTGGGGCCTGGTCCGCAGAGCCAGGAAACCCCCACCGAATTCCGGAGGAAGTACCCCATGCGCCTGCACACCACGATTACCGACGCCCTCGGCCGCATCCCGCGCACCCGTAACGCCGTCATCGCCGGCGGGGTCGGCGCATCCCTGGCCCTGGGTTCCGGCGTGGCGCTCGCAGCCGGCGACGACATGTTCGCGACGGACACCCCTGCCAAGGCCGCCCACGCCACCCAGCAGCAGGCCGACGCCGCGGAGAAGAAGGACCGCAAGCCCGACACGGGCGGCGAGGGCGAGAAGGCCGGGAAGGGTGAGAAGGGCGAGAAGGCCGGGAAGAAGGCCGGTGCCACCCAGGACGGCAAGGACGAGAAGAAGGACGGGCCGGGCAAGCAGGCCCAGGCGGAGAAGAAGGCCCAGTCCCGCGACGGCGGCCACCAGCACAAGGCAGGTGGCGGCAAGGACGGGAAGGCCAAGAAGGCGAAGAAGGCGAGCCGTAGCCAGGGCCGCGCCCAGGCGCCGTCCTGGTCGCTCCCGGTGGAGAAGCCGTACACCAAGACCGCCGGCTTCGCCGACAGCGGCAACCGCTGGTCCGCCGCGCACTCCGGCCAGGACTTCGCGGTGCCCACCGGCACCGGCGTGAAGGCCGTGCACGGCGGCACCGTCGTCACCACCGGCTGGGGCGGCTCCTACGGCAACCGCATCGTGATCGAGCACCCGAACGGCAAGTACAGCCAGTACGCCCACCTCTCGAAGATCGGCGTCGGCACGGGCGAGCAGGTGAACACCGGCGAGCAGATCGGCCAGTCCGGCAGCACCGGCAACTCCTCCGGTCCGCACCTGCACTTCGAGATCCGCACCACCCCGGTCTACGGCTCCGGCTTCGACCCGGTCGGCTTCCTGAAGAGCCACGGCCTGAACCCGTGACGCTCGGCTGAAGGCCCTCGTTCCGAGGGGGCTCCGGGCGGACCGTCCGGAGCCGGCAGAACCGGGAAGACCGTCAGGGCCAGGAAGAACAGATCAGAAGAGTGGTTGCGGGAGCAGGCCCTCCAGCGTGAGGAGCTCCCGCTTCGTCTCCCTCCCGCCGCCGAACCCGCCGAGCCCGCCGCCGCTCTCCACCACGCGGTGGCAGGGCACCACCACGGGCAGCGGATTCGCGCCCATCGCGACGCCGACGGCGCGGGCGGCACCGGGCTCGCCGACCCGGTCGGCCAGGTCCTGGTATCCCGCCGTCGTCCCGTACGGCACGCCCGCCGCCAGGGCGCGCAGCACCCGCAGGTGGAAGCCGCCGGTCAACGACCAGTCCAGCGGGACGGTGAAGACGCGCAGGTCGCCCGCGAAGTAGGCGGCCAGCTCGCGCTCGGCGCACGCCAGATGCCCGGCCCACGGACCGTTGCCCGGCGCGCCGTGCCCGCCGCTCCCGGCGCGGGGCTCCCGCCCGGTGCGGGCGCGCAGGCGGTCCAGCGCACGCCGCGTCACCTCCGGGGTGGCGTGGAAGACCACCTGCACCAGCCCGTCCGCGGTGGCGGCCAGCAGCAGCGGGCCCACAGGGGACTCGAACAGGCTCCAGCCCCACTCCGCCGCCCCGCCGGGCCCGTTCTCGTCCGCCTCGTCCGCTCCGTTCACCACGCAGCCAGCGTACGGCGGCCCACCGACATCGCTCCGCCGCGGCGGCTCTCCCCCTCCCCGGGTCGCCGGGGAGGGGGAGAGCCCCGGGTCAGCGGCCCACCGCGTCCCGCACGACGTCGGGGGCGTTGGAGATGATCCCGTCGACCCCCGCCTCGGCCACCCGGCGGGCGGTCGCGGCGTCGTCCACGGTCCAGGTGAACACCTGCAGCGGCCTGCCGTGCGCGCCTTCCAGGGCCTGCACCTCGGACACGTAGTCCGCGGTCACGGTGGAGTGGTTCGGGTTGATCTGGTCGGTGAACGCCGCGTAGCCGGGCAGCTCGGCGGCCGCCGGGGTGCCGAGGAAGCCGGTGGTCACCTCGGGGGCCAGCTCGTGCACCGTCCGCACCGCCTCCGCCTCGAAGCTCTGGATCACCAGCCGGCGCGCCACGTGGTGCCGGTCCAGCCAGCCCTCGTTCGCCAGCTCCTTGAGGGTCTGGCCCTCCACGCCCGGGTAGAGCGTCGGCTTCTTGAGCTCCAGCAGCAGCCGCTGCCCGTTCGCCTCGACCCGCCGCAGGTACTGCTCCAGCGTCGGGATCCGCTCGCCGGCGAACTCCTCGCCGAACCAACTTCCGGCGTCCAGCCGCGCCACCTCCGCCGCGGTGAAGTCGGCGACCCGCCACGGCGCGCGGTCGGGGAAGACCTCCTCCACGTCCGTGGTGCGGGCCAGGCTCTCGTCGTGCAGGACGACCAGTTCGCCGTCGCGGGTGCGCTGGACGTCGTTCTCCACCCAGGCGAAGCCCAGGTCGTGCGCCGCGTCCACGGCGGCCAGGGTGTTCTCCGGGGCGTATGCCGAGGCGCCGCGGTGGGCGACGACGACCGGCGCCCGGCCGGTTCCCGGTTTCGCCGCCGCCTTCGCGGCGGGGAGGGCGGCCGCGGCCCCGGCGGCCGAGGCCGCGGGGGTGGCGCAGAGGAAGAGGGTGGACAGGCCCAGCAGCGCACCGGCTGCCACGGTGAGAGGGCGCATCGCCATGGAGACTCCTCGCGTCCGTCCGTGAGCACACGGTGATCCGCGTGCTCCTGTCAGAGAGAGGTTCCCGGTTGCGTCGTACACACAACAGGCGAACGGGTGTCCGAGGGCTGAACCCCGCGGGTCGGGGCGCGTGTCGGTGCCGGGCCGTACGGTGGGTGTCATGCGGCCCGTGACCAAGATCGAACGCAAGGTGGCGCCCTTCGAGGTCGTCAGCCCGTACCAGCCCAGCGGCGACCAGCCCACCGCCATCGAGGACCTGGCCCGCCGTGTCCGGGGTGGCGAGAAGGACGTCGTGCTGCTCGGCGCCACCGGCACCGGCAAGTCCGCGACGACCGCGTGGATGATCGAGAAGCTCCAGCGCCCGACGCTGGTGATGGCGCCCAACAAGACCCTCGCCGCCCAGCTGGCCAACGAGTTCCGCGAGCTGCTGCCGCACAACGCCGTCGAGTACTTCGTCTCGTACTACGACTACTACCAGCCCGAGGCGTACGTCCCGCAGACGGACACCTACATCGAGAAGGACTCCTCCATCAACGAGGAGGTCGAGCGCCTGCGGCACAGTGCGACGAACTCGCTGATCACCCGGCGCGACGTCGTCGTGGTCGCCTCCGTCTCCTGCATCTACGGCCTGGGCACGCCACAGGAGTACGTGGACCGGATGGTCTCCCTCAAGGTCGGCGAGGAGATCGACCGCGACGCGCTGCTGCGCCGCTTCGTCGACATCCAGTACAGCCGCAACGACGCCGCGTTCACCCGCGGCACCTTCCGGGTCCGGGGCGACACGATCGAGATCTTCCCGGTCTACGAGGAACTCGCCGTGCGCATCGAGATGTTCGGCGACGAGATCGAGGCGCTGTCCACGCTGCACCCGCTGACCGGCGAGGTCATCACAGACGACAGCGAGCTGTACGTCTTCCCCGCCTCGCACTACGTCGCCGGTCCGGAGCGGATGGAGAAGGCCATCGGCGGCATCGAGGCCGAGCTGGCCGAGCAGCTCGCCTCCATGGAGCAGCAGGGCAAGCTGCTGGAGGCGCAGCGGCTGCGGATGCGCACCACCTACGACATCGAGATGATGCGGCAGATCGGCACCTGCTCCGGCATCGAGAACTACTCGCGTCACATCGACGGCCGCGACCCCGGCTCCGCGCCGCACACCCTGATCGACTTCTTCCCCGACGACTTCGTGCTGGTCATCGACGAGTCGCACGTCACGGTGCCGCAGATCGGCGCGATGTACGAGGGGGACGCCGCGCGCAAGCGCACCCTGGTCGACCACGGATTCCGGCTGCCCTCGGCGATCGACAACCGGCCGCTGAAGTGGGAGGAGTTCCTGGAGCGCATCGACCAGACGGTGTACCTCTCGGCCACCCCGGGCGCGTACGAGCTGTCGCGCGGCGACGGCGTGGTGGAGCAGATCATCCGCCCCACCGGTCTGGTCGACCCGGAGGTCGTGGTCAAGCCGACCGAAGGCCAGATCGACGACCTGGTGCACGAGATCCGGACCCGCACCGAGGCCGACGAGCGGGTGCTGGTCACCACCCTCACCAAGAAGATGGCCGAAGACCTGACCGACTATTTCCTGGAGCTCGGCATCCAGGTCCGCTACCTGCACAGCGACGTCGACACGCTGCGCCGGGTGGAGCTGCTGCGGGAGCTGCGGGCCGGCGAGTTCGACGTGCTGGTCGGCATCAACCTGCTGCGTGAGGGGCTGGACCTGCCCGAGGTGTCGCTGGTCGCGATCCTGGACGCGGACAAGGAGGGCTTCCTGCGCTCCGGCACCTCGCTGATCCAGACCATCGGCCGCGCGGCGCGCAACGTCTCCGGTCAGGTGCACATGTACGCCGACAAGGTCACCCCCGCGATGGCCAGGGCCATCGACGAGACCAACCGCCGGCGTGCCAAGCAGATCGCCTTCAACGAGGCCAACGGCATCGACCCGCAGCCGCTGCGCAAGAAGATCGGCGACATCGTGGCGGACATCGCCCGCGAGGGCGTCGACACCGAGGAGCTCCTCGGTACCGGGTACCGGCAGAGCGCCGTGGAGAAGGGCCGTGGGCAGAAGGCCCCGGTGCCCGACCTCGGTCACGGGAAGGCCGCCCGGAGCGGCGGGAAGGCCGACGGAGAGGTCCTCACCGACCGCCCGGCCGGGGACCTGGCCGACCTCATCGAGGACATGACGCAGCGCATGCGCGCCGCGGCCGCGGAGCTCCAGTTCGAGGTGGCCGCGCGGCTGCGCGACGAGGTCGGCGAACTCAAGAAGGAACTGCGGCAGATGCGCGAGGCCGGCCTCAAGTAGGCTGCCGTCCCCAGGGCCGGACAGGCGCTGGAGTGCCGGTGACGGCGGATGACACGTCGAGAGGGGACACACGGTGACGGTCAACCTGTCCAAGGGGCAGGCGGTCAGCCTGCGGAAGTCCGACGGCGGCAGCCTCTCGGCCGTGCGCATGGGTCTGGGCTGGCAGGCGGCGCCCCGTCGCGGGCTGTTCGGCCGCCGGGCCAAGGCCATCGACCTGGACGCGTCCGCGGTGCTCTTCGCCGGCAAGCAGCCGGCGGACGTGGTCTTCTTCAAGCACCTCGTCAGCGATGACGGATCCGTCCGGCACAGCGGGGACAACCTGGTCGGCGGCGCCGGTCGAGGCGGGGACGACGAGACGGTGATGGTCGATCTCCAGCACGTCCCGGCGCACATCGACCAGATCGTCTTCACCGTGAACTCCTTCACCGGCCAGACCTTCACCGAGGTGGAGAACGCCTTCTGCCGCCTGCTCGACGCGGCGAACGGGGAGGAGCTCGCCCGGTACACCCTGACCGGCGGCGGGGCGTACACCGCGCAGATCATGGCGAAGGTGCAGCGTGAGGGCAGCGGCTGGCAGATGACCGCCATCGGCGAGCCCGCCGAGGGCCGCACGTTCCAGGACCTGATGCCGGCGATCGTGCCGCACCTCTGACGCCGCACGGGGTCGTCCGGTCCCTCCGGCCTCACCGGCCCCTCGGGCCTCCCCCGCCACTCCGCCACCCGTTCGGGTAAAGCTCCTCTTTGCCTTTCCTTGGCATTGCTTTACCCTGGACCGTGCGGAGGGGAGTATTCCCACGTCGCGGTGACCCCGTCAGTACGGGCCGGTCGGACCGGCCCCGGGGCGCCGGTCCGGCGGCGCGTACCGGAACAGGTCGGGCGCGGCGCGGGCGGAAGAGACCTCCGGCAGCGCATCAGCCGGAGGTGTACGTCACGTGGATGTGTCCTTTGCCGTATGGGCGGCGACCGTCATCGGTCTCTGTGCCCTGATCGCCGTCGACTTCTTCGTCGGCCGCAAACCGCACGAGGTCTCCCTCAGGGAGGCGGGCATCTGGACGATCGTCTGGATCGTCCTGGCCGTCATCTTCGGAATCGGTCTCTTCGTCTTCGGGGGCGGGCAGCCCGCCGGCGAGTTCTTCGCGGGCTACATCACCGAGAAGTCACTCAGCGTCGACAACCTCTTCGTCTTCGTCCTGATCATGGCGAAGTTCGCGGTGCCCAGCATCTACCAGCAGCGGGTGCTGATGATCGGCGTCCTCATCGCCCTGGTGCTGCGCGCCGGCTTCATCGCCGCGGGCGCGGCGATCGTCTCGACGTTCTCCTGGGTCTTCTTCATCTTCGGCGCCTTCCTGATCTGGACGGCCTGGAAGCTCGTCCAGGAGGCGCGCGTCGAGAACGAGGAGGAGGCGTACGAGGAGAACCGCATGCTCAAGATGATCGAGCGGCGCTTCCCCTCGACCGACCAGTACCACGGCACCAAGCTGTTCATCCGGGAGAACGGCAAGCGGCTGATGACGCCGATGCTGATCGTGATGCTCGCGATCGGCACCACCGACGTCCTCTTCGCACTGGACTCCATCCCCGCGATCTTCGGCCTCACCCAGGACCCGTTCATCGTGTTCACGGCGAACGCCTTCGCCCTGATGGGCCTGCGCCAGCTGTACTTCCTGATCGGCGGTCTCCTCAAGAAGCTCGTCCACCTCTCCTACGGGCTGTCCATCATCCTCGGCTTCATCGGCGTCAAACTGGTGCTGCACGCCCTGCACGAGGCGGGGGTGCACGTCCCGGAGATCAGCATCCCGGTCTCCCTCGGGGTCATCTGCGCGGTGCTGGTCGTCACCACGGTCACCAGCCTCTACGCCTCGAAGAAGCAGGCCCGGAAGCAGCGCGAGGAGCAGACCGCCCCGGTGGGGACCCCGGACGCGCGCGACGACCGGGGCCCCCTCTCCAAGGACGACGACTGACGCCTGCGCGTCAGCCGATCACCACCGTCCGCTCCGCCCGGGCGCCGTTCACCTCCACCGCGAGGGAGACGGTGCCCGGGCGCAGTGCCGTCAGCACCCCCGTCGCCGGATCGAAGGCGGCGTCGCAGCGCCGCTTCGGCCGCTCGTCGCCCAGGCACAGGTTCCGCGAACCGGACCAGTCCGCGCTGACCGGCCACGCCACCGGCACCTCGTGCGCCGCGGCCCCCTCGCCCTGCCGCACGGTCGCCCCCGCGGCGGCGGTCGCGCCGTCCGGCAGGGCGTCCGGCGCCTGGAGCGTCAGGCCGTCCACGTGGGCGCGGGTCTGCACCGCGAACGCCTCCCGGCCGGAGTGCACCGTGCCGTGCCGCTCCACGCCGACCAGGGACCAGCCGGTGAATCCGCCCTCACCGGGAGGCGCGGCAGGGTTCTTCCCCGCGTTGCCGTTGACCAGATACGGCACGCCGTCCACCCGTGAGGCGTCGAAGACGCCCACGTGCGAGCCGACGAACAGCACGTCCTTGCCGCTCCGGGCGTGGAAGGCGCTGAGCAGCTTCTCCAGCAGATCCGCCTCCAGCCGGTCCGTGAGACGGCTCGCCCGCTGCGGCGTCGGATCGCGCGGCGGCACGTGCTGGACGACCGCCACCGACCGCACGCGCCGATCGCGCGCCGCCGCGTCCAGTTGGCCGCGCAGCGCGGCGAACTGTTCCAGACCACCGAGCGAGAGCGAGGAGGTGTCCAGGGTGACGAAGCGGGTCCCCTCGTGGTCGAACGTGCGGCGGGCCGGGCCGAACTCCGCGACGAAGGCGTCGATGCTGCCGCCCATCACCTCGTGGTTGCCCGGCACGTAGTACCAGGGCACGGCGTCGCCGAGCTCGTCCTCCAGGACCTGCCGGGCGAACGCCAGGTCCTCGGGCGACCCCTCGTCCACCAGGTCGCCGTTGACGACGACGAAGTCCGGGTCCGCCGCGCGGATCTCCCGCAACGTCCGCCGCGCCTTGGCCACCAGCTCGCTGTCCGGCTCGCGGGCGACGAACTGGGCGTCCGACATCACCGCGAACCGCCAGTCGCGGCCGGCCACGTCCCGCGCGGTGGAGATCAGGCGGTCCCGCACGGCCGGCTGTGCGGGCAGCTCCACGTCCGGCGGGGTGCGCGCCACCAGCTCGTCCAGCACGATGCTGCTGCTGTACTGCGCGTCCGGACGCGTCTCGGCGACGTAGAAGCGCCGTACCTTCAGCGGGTAGGCCACCCCCTCCGGCACGGTGAAGGTCACCTGCCGCCAGCCCTCCCAGGTGACGTGCGGACCGCGCAGCACCTGGGAGGTGCCGTTCGCGTCGACCAGGTGCAGCGACGGCCACGCCCCGCGGCCGTCGCCCTCGACCCACAGGGTGAACGCCTGCGGCTGACCCGGCACCTCGAGGTACTGCGGCGGGTTGACGTACGCCGCGCGGGTCGCCGTGGACTGCCCGAAGTCGTAGTCCAGCCGGAGCCCCTGCCCGTCGCGACCGGCCGCTTCGGGGGCGACCGAGCCTTCCGCGCGGGCGGCGGAGAACGTCCAGTCGCCGGCGTCGTCGAAGGCGGCGACGTGCTGGTCGCGCAGGCCGACCGTCACGGCGAGCACGGTGCTGTGCCCGGCCACGGTGGCCTTCACGGTTCCCGACGCGCCCTCCTCACCGCTGCGGGAACGCACCGTGAAGCCGCCGGTGGTCGCGTCCGGGGCGATGGCGAACAGCGCCCCGTCGTACTCCAGCTCCACATCGGCCGGGTCGACGGGCGCACTGGTGCCGTCCGCGTCGAATCCCAGTACCCCGAAGGTGCCCTCGTCCTGCGGCGTGGCCAGGCCCACCCGGTCCCGGGTCGGCGTCACGCGGTGCAGCTCTCCGAGGACCCGGAGCTCGACGGAACCGTCTGCCCGTCCCCGCCGGGCGCTCACCTCGGTGCTGCCGGTGCGGCGGGCGCGGAACGTGCCGTCGTCGTCGACCCGCCCCACGCTGGGCCGGTGCACCCGCCAGTCGGGGTCGCCCTCGGCCGGACCGTAGGTCTCGTCGTAGCCGGCGGCCGTCAACTGCCGGGTGAGGCCGGGAAAGACGCGCTCCGGGTGGCCGCCGGGGACGGTGTCCGCGGTGGGAGCGAGGGCGGGGTCGGCGGCGGTCTCCACCCGGAAGCCGCGCAGGTCGCCGCTGCCGTCGGGCGCGGTGAGCGCCAGACCGTTGGGCACCTCGCGCTGCTCCCCGTCGGAGGGGGCGTTCTCCAGCTGCGGCGTGTCCGAGCCCGGTTCGCGGGCGAGCAGCGTGGACGAACCGCCGCCGTCCAGGTTGAGCGCGTTGTAGGCGCCCAACTCGTCCATCATCCGGGCCAGCTCGGTGAGGGTGACGCCGCCGGACGCGGCCTGCCGCCCGTCGACGGTGAGTACGTGCAGGGTGGAGCCGTCACGGGAGAAGCCCACCGCGGTGCGCGGGGCGGTCGTGTTGTTCGGCCGGCCCTCCCAGTCCTGCGGCTCGCCGTCGAGCACCAGGACGCCGCGGCCGCCGACCGCCGTCCGCGGCAACGGACCGCCGTCGCCCGTACGCAGGTCGTACTCCCAGGACACCGGATCGCCGGCCTTCAGCCCGGCCAGCACCTCGGCGCCCGCGTCACGGCCCAGCAGCGCGGTGGTGTCCGGCGGGACCGCCCCGTCGCCGGGCTTCTCCGAGACGCTCACGACCCGGCCGTCGCGGACCGCCACCTCGGTGGTCTCGGCCGCGCCCTCCACCGTCGCCGTCCGGTCGGCGTCGCCCCACTGGGCGTTGTAGGCGCCGATGCCGTTCTGCGGGACGTCGGCCGCGTTGTAGGCGGCGAGCGGTTCTTCGCCGTCGGGGAGGGTCAGCGTGCCCTCGAAGTACAGGTCGAGGACGCGGCCGGCGCCGCCCGGCCCGAAGCCGACCGCCTGCGTGGCACCGGGCTCGGGGGACTGGGTGATCTCGCCGTTCCGGACGCCCGGGCCCAGCGGCGCGCCGGTGACGTTGATGTCGAAGAAGTCCGCGTTGATCGCGGCGACCGTGCGGCGTCCCTCGCCGGGGTCGTGCGCGGCGACGTGCTCGCCGAGCGTGCGGCGCTCCGAGACCGCGCCCGAGAGGTGGTCGACGCGCGTGCCCTCCTCGAGGTCGACGCTGAGCGCGTCGGCCCGCAGCCACTTGTCGGGGGCGAGCCGGTCGAAGGAGGTGAGGGTGGCGCCGGGCGCCACCGGGCGGCTGGTGCTGTCGGTCTCCCACCCCGGCCCGGGCGTGCCGGGCGCCCGAGCGGGCGAGGCCGGGGCGTGTGCCGGGACGGGAGCGCCGGGAGCGGCGCCGGCCGGAGCCGTGAGCCCGGTGGCCAGTGCGGACGCGGCGGCCACCGGGACGAGTATCGAACGGACGGGGAACCGTCTGCGCGGGCGAGCTTCTTTCACAAAACCCCCTCGGTAAAGGTGAGTTCAGTGCACAGGGCGTGCACACAGCCGCACACAGTGGCAAGGGAGGGCGGGTCGCACCAGAGGGCCGTCGGCGAATTCGGCACGAACTATTGGGCCGACCTCTGGCGGCGCCGAAAGCCTTGCTGACCCGCTGGTCAACAGGCTGTAATGCGCGGGAGCGAAACGATGTGAACGTCACCGGCGCCGAAGTGAACGGACGGACGTCGATGACGCCGGCGCCGCGCTGCCGGCCCGCGCGAGAACGAGAGCGACACCGTGAGCATGCACTCCGAACTGGACCAGCTTCTGAAGACCGGGCCGTTCCACGTCGCCCTGCGCGCCGCCATCCAGGCGCGCGGTCTCGCGCTGCACCGCATCCAGCACCGGCTCGCGGAGCGCGGCATACAGGTCGGGGTGACCAGCCTCAGCTACTGGCAGCAGGGCAACCGGCGTCCGGCCCGCCCCGAGTCGATGCGTGCGGTCACCGCGCTGGAGCAGGTGCTGGATCTGCCGCGGGACGCGCTCACCCGGCTGCTGCGCGAGACCGCCTCGGCGGAACGGCCCGCCGCACGGCCGTACCGGTCGCTGGTCGACGCCGCGGACGCGCTCCAGCAGCTGCTCGCGGAACTGCGCTGGCCCGCCGACGGCGGCGTGCACACCGTGCTGCACGTCGAACGGGTGCGGATCGGGGCACGCCGCGAACTCGCCTCCCGGCACTCGGAACAGGTGGTGCGCGCGCACCGGGACGGCATCGACCGGTACGTGGCCATCCACTACGGCGACGACGGCTGCGACGTGTCCGGCGTCCGCCTGCGAGCCGGGGAGAACTGCCGCCCAGGCAGTGTGCGACGGCACGGGCCGACGGGGCTGGTCGCCGCGGAGCTCCTCTTCGACACGCGGCTGCGGGTGGGCGACACCCACATGTTCAGCTACACCTTCGAGGACGGCACGGCCGGGCCGTGCGGCGAGTACGTGCGCGGCTTCAGCTTCGGCGGAGGGCAGTACGTGCTCCAGGCCGGGTTCGACGCGGACGCGCTGCCGGTGGGCTGCCGGAGTTTCGCGCGGACCGCGCCGGGCGCACGGCCGACACAGGTGCGCGAACTCGACCTGTCCGCGCCGCACCGCGCGGTGCACCTGGCGCACCAGGACGTGAAACCCGGACTCCTCGGCATCAGCTGGGACTGGGCCTGACCGAGGGGACGCCTGGGCCTGACCGAGGGGACGCGCGACCCGCAGCGGCGCCGGCACACGCGCGTGGGGGGCGGGCCCGGCGACGGACCCGCCCCCCACGCGGCGGCGCTACTTCCGGGCCGCGGCCTTCTTCCGCGCGGTGCTCCGCGGCTTGCGGGACGCCGGCACCTGCGCGTCGCTCACCCGGTCGCCCAGGATCTCGCGGAGGAACTTGCCCGTGTGGCTCGCCGGGATCGCCGCGACGTCCTCAGGGGTGCCCTCGGCGATCACCAGGCCGCCTCCGCTGCCGCCCTCCGGGCCCATGTCCACGAGCCAGTCGGCGGTCTTGACGACGTCGAGGTTGTGCTCGATGACGATCACCGTGTTGCCCTTGTCGACCAGCCCCGACAGCACGCCCAGCAGCTTGCGGATGTCGTCGAAGTGCAGACCGGTCGTCGGCTCGTCCAGCACGTACACCGTGCGGCCGGTGCTGCGCTTCTGCAGCTCGCTCGCGAGCTTGACGCGCTGGGCCTCGCCGCCGGACAGCGTCGGCGCCGGCTGCCCCAGCCGCACGTACCCCAGGCCCACGTCGTTGAGCGTGCGCAGGTGACGGGCGATCGCCGGGACCGCCTCGAAGAAGTCCAGCGCCTCCTCGATGGGCATGTCGAGGACCTCGGCGATGTTCTTCCCCTTGTAGTGGACCTCCAGGGTCTCCCGGTTGTAGCGCGCGCCGTGGCACACCTCGCAGGGCACGTAGACGTCCGGCAGGAAGTTCATCTCGATCTTGATGGTGCCGTCGCCCGCGCAGTTCTCGCAGCGGCCGCCCTTGACGTTGAAGGAGAACCGGCCCTGCTGGTAGCCGCGGACCTTCGCCTCCGTGGTCTCCGCGAACAGCTTCCGCACCCGGTCGAACACCCCGGTGTACGTCGCCGGGTTGGAGCGCGGGGTGCGGCCGATCGGCGACTGGTCGACGTGCACCACCTTGTCGACCAGGTCGTCGCCCTCGACGCGGGTGTGCCGGCCCGGAACCGCCTTGGCGCCGTTCAGCTCGCGCGCCAGGTGGGTGTAGAGGATGTCGTTGACCAGCGTCGACTTGCCGGATCCGGAGACGCCGGTGACGGCCGTCAGGACGCCGAGGGGGAAGGCGGCGTCGATGTTCTGGAGGTTGTTCTCCCGCGCGCCGCGCACCAGGAGGCGGCGGTCGCCGTCCACCGGCCTGCGCTCCCGGGGCGTGGGGATCTGCTTCTTCCCCGAGAGGTAGTGGCCGGTGACCGACTCGCCGTTGGTGAGCAGCTGGTCCAGCGGGCCGCTGTGCACGACCCGGCCGCCGTGCTCTCCGGCACCCGGACCGATGTCGACCACCCAGTCCGAGGTCTTGATGGTGTCCTCGTCGTGCTCGACGACGATCAGCGTGTTGCCCATGTCCCGCAGCCGCACCAGCGTCTCGATCAGCCGGTGGTTGTCCCGCTGGTGCAGGCCGATGGACGGCTCGTCCAGCACGTAGAGCACGCCCACCAGGCCGGAGCCGATCTGGGTGGCCAGCCGGATGCGCTGCGCCTCGCCGCCGGAGAGGGTGCCGGCCGCGCGGTTCAGCGAGAGGTAGTCGAGGCCGACGTCGACCAGGAACCGCAGCCGCTCGTTGACCTCCTTCAGCACCCGCTCGGCGATCGTCTTCTCCCGCGCGGTGAGCCTGAGGTCCCGCAGGAAGTCCGCGCAGTCGCTGATGGACATCGCGGACACCTCCGCGATCGAGCGGCCCTGCACGGTGACGGCGAGCACGATCGGCTTGAGGCGCGTGCCCTCGCACGTCGGGCAGGGCACCTCGCGCATGTAGCCCTCGAAGCGCTCCCGGCTGCTGTCGGTCTCGGCCTCCTGATGGCGCCGCCGCACGAACGGCACGGCCCCCTCGAAGGCCGTGGTGTAGGCGCGCTCCCGGCCGTAGCGGTTGCGGTACCGGACCTCGATGCGGGTGCGGTGGCCGTTCAGCAGGGCCTTCTTCGCCCGCTGGGGGAGGCCGGCCCAGGGGATGTCGGTGCGGAAGCCGAGTGCGTCGGCCAGCGCGTCGACCAGCCGGCCGAAGTAGTCCTTGGTGTGGCCGTGCGACCACGGGTGGATGGCGCCCTCGTCCAGCGACTTCTCCTCGTCCGGGACGATCAGCTCCGGGTCCACCTCCATCCGCGTGCCGATGCCGGTGCACTCGGGGCAGGCGCCGAAGGGCGAGTTGAAGGAGAACGACCGCGGCTCCAGCTCCTCGAAGGACAGGTCGTCCCGCGGGCAGTACAGGTGCTCGGAATACATGCGCTCGCGCAGCGGGTCGTCCTCGTCCAGGTCGACGAAGTCGAGGATCACCATGCCGCCGGACAGGCCGAGCGCGGTCTCCACCGAGTCGGTCAGGCGGCGCTTCGCGCCCTCCTTGACCGTGAGGCGGTCCACGACCACCTCGATGGTGTGCTTCTCCTGCTTCTTCAGCTTGGGCGGGTCCGACAGCTGGATCGTCGTCCCGTCCACCCGGGCCCGGCTGTACCCCTTGGTCTGCAGCTCGTGGAAGAGGTCGACGAACTCGCCCTTCCGCTCCCGCGCCAGCGGCGACAGCACCTGGAAGCGGCTGCCCGGCTCCAGGTCCAGCACCTTGTCCACGATGGCCTGCGGGGACTGGCGGGTGATCGGGTCGCCGCACACGGGGCAGTGCGGCTTTCCGACCCGCGCGAAGAGCAGCCGCAGGTAGTCGTAGACCTCGGTGATGGTGCCGACCGTGGACCGCGGGTTCCGCGAGGTCGACTTCTGGTCGATGGAGACGGCAGGCGACAGGCCCTCGATGAAGTCGACGTCGGGCTTGTCCATCTGGCCGAGGAACTGCCGCGCGTAGCTGGAGAGCGACTCCACGTAGCGCCGCTGGCCCTCGGCGAAGATGGTGTCGAAGGCCAGGGAGGACTTCCCCGACCCGGAAAGCCCTGTGAACACGATCAACGCGTCCCGGGGGAGGTCGATGGAGACGTTCTTGAGGTTGTGCTCGCGAGCGCCACGTACGTAGAGACGGTCGGCCACGCCGGATGAGACCTTTCGTGCGGGAGCTGTGGGCGCAGGCCCACGAACCCCAGGGTATGGGAGCGCCGCGACGGTGTGCTTCGGATGCCGCAGAGCGAGCCTATAGCACGCGCATTCGATTTCCCGGCCTGGAGCGCGAGCTTCACTCGATGGTGTGATGGCCGCTACGTTGGGATCATGACCACGCACTCTCCCGCCGACGACTGCGCGGCCCTCCGCGAGTCCACCGCACGCCTCCTCGAGTCCGTCGCGAAGCTGAGCGACCCGGAGATCTCCGCGCCCTCCCGCCTCCCGGGCTGGACCCGCGGCCACGTCCTCGCCCACCTCGCCCGCAACTCCGACGCGCTGCTCAACGTACTCGCCGGCAGGCCGATGTACGCCGGCGCCGAGGCGCGCGACGCCGACATCGAGAGCGGCGCGCCCCGCCCGGCCGCCGAGCACATGGAGGACGTGGCCGTCACGGCCCTCCGCCTCGACGGAGCCTTCGAGGGGCAGCCGGACGGCGACGCCGGATGGGAGCGCACCGTCGAACTGCGCAACGGCGTCACCGACCGGGTCGCGAACATCCCTTGGCGGCGCTGGATCGAGACCGAACTGCACCACGTGGATCTCGGCGTCGGATACGAACTGACGGACGTTCCGGCGGACTTCGTCGAGCGCGAGATCGCGAACATGGCCGCGCGGTACCAGGGCCACGCCGACCTGGCCGTCGGCGTCGAGCTGCGCACCGGGGACGGGCGGTCCTGGCGTACCGGTGCGGCCGAGGGCGAGCCGCTCGTCGTCACGGGCACGCCCGTCGCCCTCATGGGCTGGATCACCGGCCGTGCCGACGGGTCCGGCCTCTCCGCCCCGGAGCCGCTGCCGGCCCTTCCCACCTTCTGACGTCCGCCCCGTTCCGGGCAGGTGCGGGGGAAGTCTGCGCGCCTGCCCGGAACCGTTTCCGGGCAGGCGCGGGGAGGCCGTCGGCCGGCCCGTGAGGACTAGGACCTGTCCGGCGGATCTTCTCGGGCCCGCGACGACGGCTACGGCACCTCTCCCCCGTGGCCCTTCGGGCACGGGGGTGCCCCCACCGTTGTCGCATCGCGCGAGTACGACAAGTACGAGCTGCGATCCTCCGCCTTGCGATGCGTCCCCACGGTCCTGGCGGACCTGGGGAGACCCCATGCATCCGACGCCGCGGGCTGACCCTCAAAGATCCGCCGGACAGGCCCTAGGGTGAGGGCATGGCCTACAGCGGAGCGGTGAAGGTCGGCGGTCCCGCCGACGTGCACGAGTTGGCCGACCTGATGATCTCCAAGGCGGCCGTCGGCCCGATGGACAACAACACCTACCTGCTGCGCTGCCGCGCCACCGGCGAGCAGCTGCTGATCGACGCGGCCAACGAGCCGGAGACGCTCCTCCGCCTCATCGGTGAGGACGGCATCGCCGGGGTCGTCACCACCCATCGCCACGGCGACCACTGGCAGGCGCTGGCCGAGGTGGTCCGCGCCACCGGCGCCCGCACGTACGCCGGGCGGTACGACGCCGAAGGCATCCCGGTGCCCACCGACGTGCCGCTGGAGGACGGCGACACCGTCCGCGTCGGCCGGGTCGAGCTCACCGCCCGCCACCTGGTCGGCCACACCCCGGGCTCGGTGGCCCTCGTCTACGACGACCCGCACGGCCATCCCCACCTCTTCACCGGGGACTGCCTGTTCCCCGGCGGCGTCGGTAACACCTTCGGCGACACGGAGGCGTTCACGACGCTCCTGCACGACGTGCAGACCAAGCTCTTCGACCGGCTCCCCGACGAGACGTGGGTCTACCCCGGCCACGGGGCCGACACCGCGCTGGGCACCGAGCGCCCGCACCTCGCGGAGTGGCGCGAGCGCGGCTGGTGAGCACGCCCGCCGTGGACGGCACCGGGTTCGCCGGCGTCCGGCCGCCCGTACCACTGCGCCGGCACCAGTCCGAGGCGCTGGACGCCCTCGACGAGGCGTTCGCGGCGGGCAGACGCCGGGCCTGGGTGGTGCTCCCGCCCGGCCTGGGCAAGACGCTCACCGGCCTGGAAGCCGCACGCAGACGGGGCGACCGGATCGTCGTCCTCGGCCCGAACACCGCGATCCAGGGCCAGTGGCTGGCCGCGTGGAGCACCTACCGCCCCGCCCCGCCTCCGGCCGGCACCGACCGCGCGCTGACCGACCCGGTGACCGTGCTGACCTACCAGGCCCTCGCCACCTTCGACCCGGACGCCGAGGTCGACGAGGAAGGTGCCGGCGAACCCGGCGGAACCGAGCACCTGTACCGGCTGCGCCCGCAGGGCCGCGCCTTGGTCGCCGCACTCCGCGACGCGGGCCGCGTCACGCTCCTCCTCGACGAGTGCCACCACCTGCTCGACACCTGGGGCGAGCTGCTCGCCGAGCTGCTGCGCGAACTGCCCGACGCCACCGTCGTCGGCCTCACCGCGACCCCGCCCGACCGTCTCACCCCGGCGCAGGCGGCACTGGTCGACGAACTCTTCGGCCCCGCCGTCCAGGGCCCGTCCATCCCCGCCGCCGTCCGGGAGGGGCATCTCGCCCCGTACGCCGAACTCGCCTGGATCACCCCGCCCACCGCCGACGAGGAGCACTGGCTCGCGGCGGAGGCCGAACGTTTCGCCACGCTCACCACCGACCTCCTGGACCCCGGCTTCGCCGCCACCCCCTTCCTTGCCTGGCTCGACGAGCGGATCGTGCGCCGCCGGACCGCCACCGGCGAACGCGCCCTGCCCTGGCACCGCTTCGCCCGCGAGAACCCGGACACCGCCGACGCCGCCCTCCGCTTCCACCACCACGGACTCCTGGAGCTGCCCGAGGGCGCCCGGCTGCGCGAGGAGCACCGGCACGCGCCGCTCGCCGCCGACTGGGTGTGTCTGCTGGACGACTGGATCCGCCGCTGCCTGCTCCGCAGCGACGACCCCCGCGACACCCGGGCGGTGGAGGCCGTACGCGCCGCCCTGCCGGCCGTCGGGCACCGCCTCACCCGCGCCGGCATCCGCGCCGGCCGCTCACCCGTCGACCGCGTGCTCGCCCGCAGCGCCGCCAAGACCACCGCCGTCCGGGAGATCCTCGCCGCCGAGAGCACGACGCTCGGCGACCGGCTCCGCGCGGTCGTCGTCTGCGACCACGAGCGGGCCACCGCCACGCTGCCCGCCTCCCTCCACGGCGTCCTCGCCCAGGAGGCCGGCTCCGCGCGCCTCGTCCTCGACGAACTCGCCGCCGACCCCCGCACCGCCGTGCTCGGCCCGCTGCTGGTCACCGGCCGTACGGTCGCCGCCGCACCGGACACCGCGCGCCGCTTCCACGCCTGGGCCGCCGAGGCCGACCCCGCCCTCCGCCTCGACCCGCCGCCCGCCACCGGGGACGGCGGGACGGTGGAGATCACCGGCCGCTGGGACAGCCGCCGCTGGGTCGCCCTGGCCACCCGCTTCTTCGAGAGCGGGGGCACCCGCGCCCTGGTCGGCACCCGCGGCATGCTCGGCGAGGGATGGGACGCCCGGGGCGTCAACACCCTCGTCGACCTCACCGAGGCCACCACCGCGACCGCCGTCGTGCAGACCCGCGGCCGCGCCCTGCGCATCGACCCCTCCTGGCCGGAGAAGACCGCCCACACCTGGTCCGTCGTCTGCGTCGCCGACGGCCACCCCAAGGGCACCGGCGACTGGGACCGCTTCGTCCGCAAGCACGCCGGCTACCTCGGCATCACCGAGGCCGGCGAGGTCGTCTCCGGCGTCGCCCACGTCCACGCCGCACTGTCCCCGTACGCGCCGCCGCCGGCCCACGACTTCGACCGGCTCAACGCGGTCATGCTGCGCCGCGCCGAGCAGCGGGAGACCACCCGCGCGGCGTGGCGCGTCGGCAGCCCGTACGACGACCGCCTCGTGCACACCGTGCGGGTGGCGCCGCCCGCCGGACGCGGTCCCGTCCCCGCAGCGGCCGAACCCGGCGCGCCGGTACGCCCGCCCGTCGCCGTCCCCGCGCCCGGCGGCGTCGCCCCCGCCGTCCCGCGACCGCCCTCGCTGTGGGCGGCGACCGCGACGGCGGCCCTGGTGTGCGCGGTCGCGGCCGTGCTCCTCGGCGCGGGCGTCCTCGCGCTGGTCGCCGCCGCGGCCGGGGGAGGGGCGGCCTACGCGCTGTGCAGGGCCGCGCTCGGCGCCCGCATGCTCCGCGCCGCCGGAGCGGAGCCTCCGATTCCCGCCGTCGCCCGCGCCGTCGCGGAGGCCCTGCATGCGGCAGGGCTCGTCCCGCGCGGAGCGGAGGCGGTGTCCGTCGCCCCCGACGAGACCGGCGCCTACCGGTTGCGGCTGGCGGGGGTGCCGGCGGCGGCGTCGGCCCTGTTCGCCACCGCCTTCGACGAGGCCGTGTCGCCGGTCGGAGACCCCCGCTACCTCGTTCCCCGCTACCTCGTCACCGGGCACGGCCTGCGCGACGGGGGCCTGGCGGCGCGCGGCCGCCTCCGCTCCCACGCGGTGGTGCACCACGCGGTGCCCGCCGTGCTGGGCGAGAACCGCCGGCGCGTCGACCTGTACGCGGCGGCCTGGCGCCGGTACGTGAGCGGGGCCGTGCCCGTCTACACCCGTTCCCCGGAGGGCGCGGGCGTGCTCGCCGCCCAGGCCGGGGCCTCGCCGCTGGACGCCTCCACCGCCCTCCGCGTCGCCTGGACGTGACCCGGCCGCGGGCTGCGGAACCGCCCGGGCAGCGCCCCGCAGGACGTCGGTCCCCGCACGTAGGGTGTGACGCATGGCAGACCCCTCCACCTACCGACCCAAGCCGGGAGAGATCCCCGACTCGCCGGGGGTCTACCGGTTCCGTGACGCGCACCGCCGCGTGATCTACGTCGGCAAGGCCAAGAGCCTCCGCTCGCGCCTGGCGAACTACTTCCAGGACCTGTCGGGCCTGCACCCGCGCACCCGGACGATGGTGACCACGGCGGCATCCGTGGAGTGGACCGTGGTCTCCACCGAGGTGGAGGCGCTCCAGCTCGAATACACCTGGATCAAGGAGTACGACCCCCGCTTCAACGTCAAGTACCGCGACGACAAGAGCTACCCGTCCCTCGCGGTCACGCTGAACGAGGAGTTCCCCCGCGTCCAGGTGATGCGCGGCCCGAAGCGGAAGGGTGTGCGCTACTTCGGGCCCTACGCCCACGCCTGGGCCATCCGCGAGACCGTCGACCTCCTGCTGCGCGTCTTCCCCGTACGCACCTGCTCCGCGGGCGTCTTCAAGCGCTCCGCGCAGATCGGCCGTCCCTGCCTGCTCGGCTACATCGGCAAGTGCTCCGCCCCCTGCGTCGGGCGGATCAGCCCCGAGGAGCACCGCGAACTCGCCGACGAGTTCTGCGACTTCATGGCCGGCCGCACCGGCGCCTACCTGCGCCGCCTCGAGGAGAGGATGCACGAGGCCGCCGAGGAGACGGAGTACGAGCGCGCCGCCCGGCTCCGCGACGACATCGAGGCGCTGCGCCGCGCCATGGAGAAGAACGCCGTCGTCCTCACCGACGCCACCGACGCCGACCTCATCGCGCTGGCCGAGGACGAACTCGAGGCCGCCGTACAGATCTTCCACGTCCGCGGCGGCCGCGTGCGCGGCCAGCGCGGCTGGGTCACCGACCGCGTCGAGGAGGTCGGGACCGCCGAACTCGTCGAGCACGCCCTCCAGCAGCTCTACGGCGAGGAGAGCGGCGACACCGTGCCCCGCGAGGTGCTGGTCCCCGCCCTGCCCGAGCCGGTCGAGCCGCTCGCCCAGTGGCTGGCCGGTCGCCGCGGCGCCGGCGTGAACCTCCGCGTCCCGCAGCGCGGCGACAAGCGGGCCCTGATGGAGACCGTCCAGCGCAACGCCCAGCAGGCGCTCGCCCTGCACAAGACCAAGCGCGCCTCCGACCTCACCACCCGCTCCCGCGCCCTGGAGGAGATCGCCGAGGCCCTCGACCTCGACTCCGCGCCGCTGCGCATCGAGTGCTTCGACGTCTCGCACCTCCAGGGCGACGACGTGGTCGCGTCCATGGTCGTCTTCGAGGACGGCCTCGCCCGCAAGAGCGAGTACCGACGCTTCCAGATCCGCTCCTTCGCCGGCCAGGACGACGTACGGGCCATGCACGAGGTCGTCGCCCGGCGCTTCCGGCGGTACCTCCAGGAGATGCAGCGGACCGGCGAGTGGCCCGAGGGCGAGGAGGGCGAGCACGGCCGGGACGAGGACGGGCGTCCGAAGAAGTTCGCCTACCCGCCGCAGCTCCTGGTGGTCGACGGCGGAAAGCCGCAGGTCGCGGCGGCGCAGCGGGCACTGACCGAGCTCGGGGTCGACGACGTGGCCGTGTGCGGCCTCGCCAAGCGGCTGGAGGAGGTCTGGCTGCCGCAGGACGACGACCCCGTCGTTCTCCCCCGTACGAGTGAAGGCCTCTACCTCCTCCAGCGCGTCCGTGACGAGGCGCACCGTTTTGCGATCACCTACCAGCGGAGCAAGCGGAAGAAGGCCCTCACGGCGAGCCCGCTGGACGCCGTGCCCGGCCTCGGCGAGACCCGCAAACAGGCGCTGATCAAGCACTTCGGGTCGGTCAAACGGCTCCGGGCGGCCACCGTGGAGCAGATCTGCGAGGTCCCGGGCTTCGGCCGCAAGACCGCGGAGACCGTTGCGGCGTCGCTGGCCGGGGCGGCTCCGGGAGGACCCGCCGTCAACACCGCCACGGGTGAGATCGTGGAAGACGAAGAACGCCCCCGCCAGACGCGGGGGAGCAACCGCTGACGACGGCCGGACCGGGGGACGCGATCATGGACGAAGCACACGAGGACCGCAGAGACGGAGCACAGGTGAGCACGGGCACGCCCGCCGAGACCGAGGACGCGACGACACCGGAGCTGTTGATCATCTCCGGCATGTCCGGGGCGGGGCGCAGCACCGCCGCGAAGTGCCTGGAGGACCTCGGCTGGTTCGTGGTCGACAACCTGCCGCCCGCGCTGATCCCCACCATGGTGGACCTCGGCGCGCGCTCGCAGGGCAACGTCGCCCGGATCGCCGTGGTCGTCGACGTGCGCGGCCGGCGCTTCTTCGACAACCTCAAGCAGTCGCTGATCGACCTCGACGCCAAGGAGGTCACCCGGCGCACCGTCTACCTGGAGGCCTCCGACGAAGCCCTCGTGCGCAGGTTCGAATCCGTGCGGCGCCCCCACCCCCTCCAGGGCGACGGACGCATCGTGGACGGCATCGCCGCCGAACGCGACCTGCTGCGCGAACTGCGCGGCGACGCGGACCTGGTGATCGACACCTCCAGCCTCAACGTGCACGAGCTGCGCGCCAAACTCGACGCCCAGTTCGCCGGCGAGGAGGAGCCCGAACTCCGTGCCACGGTCATGTCGTTCGGCTACAAGTACGGACTCCCCGTGGACGCCGACCTGGTCGTCGACTGCCGCTTCCTGCCCAACCCGCACTGGGTGCCCGAGCTGCGCCCCTTCACCGGGCTCAACGAGGAGGTCTCGGGCTACGTCTTCAACCAGCCCGGAGCCAAGGAGTTCCTCGACCGCTACACCGAACTGCTGCAGCTCATCGCCGCGGGTTACCGCCGCGAGGGCAAGCGCTACGTCACGGTCGCCGTCGGGTGCACCGGAGGCAAGCACCGCTCGGTCGCCATGTCCGAACGCCTCGCCGCCCGCCTCTCCCGAGAGGGCGTGGAAACCGTCGTCGTCCACCGGGACATGGGACGTGAGTAATGGCTCGTAGGACGATACGGCTGCGGCGTCTCGTCGGCGGACAGACGGTACGCCGCGGTGCCCAGCCCAAGGTCGTCGCCCTCGGCGGCGGCATGGGTCTCTCGGCCTCGCTCACCGCGTTGCGCCGCATCACCGGCGACCTCACCGCGGTCGTCACCGTCGCCGACGACGGCGGCTCCAGCGGCCGGCTGCGGGACGAACTCGGTGTGCTGCCCCCCGGCGACCTGCGCAAGGCCCTCGCCGCGCTGTGCGGCGACGACGACTGGGGGCGCACCTGGGCGGAGGTCATCCAGCACCGCTTCGAGAGCAAGGGCGAGCTGCACCAGCACGCGGTCGGCAACCTGCTGATCGTCGCCCTGTGGGAGCAGCTCGGCGACCACGTCCAGGCCCTCGACCTGGTCGGCAGGCTGCTCGGCGCGCACGGCCGGGTGCTGCCCATGTCCGCCGTCCCGCTCGAACTCACCGCGAGCGTGCGCGGACACGACGCCGCCCGGCCCGACGAGGTGAGCACGGTGCGCGGGCAGGCCACCGTCGCGCTGACACCCGGTGAGGTGCAGCAGGTCCACCTGGTCCCGCCGGACCCGCCCGCCGTGCCGGAAGCCGTCGCCGCCGTCCTGGACGCCGACTGGGTTGTGGTCGGGCCGGGTTCCTGGTTCTCCTCGGTCATCCCGCACCTGCTGGTGCCCGAACTGCGCGACGCGCTCCAGGAGACCAAGGCGCGCCGGGTGCTCTCCCTCAATCTCGCGCCGCAACCGGGTGAAACGGAAGGTTTCTCCCCGCAGCGTCATTTGGAGGTTTTGGCCCGACACGCCCCTAAACTCGCCTTCGACGCGGTGCTGGCCGACCAGGACGCGGTGCCGGACGCACACAGTCTCCGGGAGGCTGCCGAGCAGCTCGGAGCCACGGTCCAGCTGGCACCCGTCGCGGCCTCCGGCCAGTCCGCCCGGCACGACCCGGAGCTGCTGGCGGCCGCGTACGACCGTATTTTTCGGATGCATGGAAGGATCGGCCCATGGCGATGACGGCAGCGGTGAAGGACGAAATCTCCCGGCTCCCCGTCACCCGGACCTGCTGCCGGAAGTCGGAGGTCTCGTCGACCCTTCGCTTCGCGGGCGGCCTGCACCTGGTCAGCGGACGCATCGTGATCGAGGCGGAACTCGACACCGGCATCGCCGCCCGGCGGCTCCGCAAGGACATCCTGGAGATCTTCGGCCACGCCTCCGACCTGGTGGTCATGGCCCCCGGCGGGCTGCGGCGCGGCTCACGCTACGTCGTCCGCGTGGTGGCCGGCGGTGACCAGCTCGCCCGCCAGACCGGCCTGGTCGACAGCCGGGGCCGCCCGATTCGCGGCCTGCCGCCGCAGGTGGTCTCGGGGGCCACCTGCGACGCGGAGGCCGCCTGGCGCGGCGCCTTCCTCGCCCACGGCTCGCTGACCGAGCCCGGCCGCTCCTCGTCCCTCGAGGTCACCTGCCCCGGCCCGGAGGCCGCCCTGGCCCTGGTCGGCGCCGCCCGGCGCCTCCAGATCCCCGCGAAGGCCCGCGAGGTGCGCGGCGTCGACCGCGTCGTCGTGCGCGACGGCGACGGCATCGGCGCGCTGCTCACCCGCCTCGGCGCGCACGAGGCCGTGCTCGCCTGGGAGGAGCGCCGCATGCGGCGCGAGGTGCGGGCGACCGCGAACCGGCTCGCGAACTTCGACGACGCCAACCTGCGGCGTTCCGCGCGGGCGGCGGTGGCTGCGGGTGCGCGGGTGCAGCGTGCGCTGGAGATCCTCGGTGAGGACGTCCCCGAGCACCTGGCGGCGGCCGGCGCGCTGCGGATGGAGCACAAGCAGGCGTCGCTGGAGGAGCTCGGCGCCCTCGCCGACCCGCCGCTGACCAAGGACGCGGTGGCGGGCCGGATCCGCCGCCTGCTGGCCATGGCCGACAAGCGGGCACAGGACCTGGGCGTCCCCGGCACCGAGTCCAACCTCGCCGAGGAGATGGCGGTCTGACGCCCGCCTCCGTGCCGCGTCCCCGTCCGCGGGACGGGCTCCCCGCCCGGGCCCGTCCCGCGAACGGGGACGGGAACGCGACGGCACGGGGAGGGGAGCGGCGCCGCGACCGGGACGCGCGCGGTAGGGTCGGAAGTGGTCGGGGACACAGCCCATACAGCTCTCGCCGGCGTCCGCACACGCCGGCGTACCCAACGAGGAGATCGGTTCGTGACGATCCGCGTAGGCATCAACGGCTTTGGCCGCATCGGCCGCAACTATTTCCGCGCACTCCTTGAGCAGGGGGCGGACGTCGAGATCGTCGGCGTCAACGACCTGACCGACAACGCGACCCTGGTGCACCTGCTGAAGTACGACAGCATCCTCGGTCGCCTGAAGCAGCAGGTCAGCCACACCGACGACACCATCACGGTCGGCAACCAGACCTTCCGGACGATGGCGGAGCGCGACCCGGCCCAGCTTCCCTGGGGCGAACTCGGCGCCGACATCGTCATCGAGTCCACCGGCATCTTCACCAAGCGCGAGGACGCGGCGAAGCACCTCGCGGCGGGCGCGAAGAAGGTCCTCATCTCGGCTCCGGCCAAGGAGGAGGACATCACGGTGGTCATGGGCGTCAACGAGGACCAGTACGACCCGGAGAAGGACCACGTCATCTCCAACGCCTCGTGCACCACCAACTGCGTGGCGCCGATGGCGAAGGTGCTGGACGAGAGCTTCGGCATCGTCAAGGGCATGATGACGACCGTCCACGCGTACACCAACGACCAGCGCATCCTGGACTTCCCGCACAAGGACCTGCGCCGGGCGCGTGCCGCGGCCGAGAACATCATCCCGACGTCCACCGGCGCCGCGAAGGCGACCGCCCTGGTCCTGCCGCAGCTCAAGGGCAAGCTGGACGGCATCGCGATGCGCGTCCCGGTCCCGACCGGTTCGGTCACGGACCTGGTCATCGAACTGGACCGGGAGGTCACCCGCGACGAGGTGAACACCGCCTTCCAGAAGGCCGCGGAGGGCCAGCTCAAGGGCGTCCTGGAATACACCGAGGACCCGATCGTCTCCTCGGACATCGTCAACTGGCCGGCGTCCTGCACCTTCGACTCGTCCCTGACCATGGTCCAGGGCAAGCAGGTGAAGATCGTCGGCTGGTACGACAACGAGTGGGGCTACTCCAACCGCCTCGTGGACCTGACGGTCTTCGTCGGCGGCAAGCTCTGACCGTCGGCGGTACGTCCACCACGACGGCAGCAGCGAGGTGACATGGCCGGGGCTCGCGGAGCGCGATGACGCGTTGCGCGGGCCCCGGTTCGTACGGGGCCGCCCCCAGGCGCGGCCCGACACGAGGAATTCCGAGGAACGATGAAGACGATCGACGCTCTTCAGGTGGCCGGCAAGCGGGTCTTCGTCCGCGCCGACCTGAACGTCCCGCTCGACGGGGACACCATCACCGACGACGGCCGCATCCGCGCCGCCGTCCCCACGGTCCGCAGACTCGCCGAGGCCGGGGCCCGCGTGGTCGTCGCCTCCCACCTGGGCCGCCCCAAGGGCTCCCCGGACCCGCAGTTCTCCCTCGCCCCGGTCGCCGCGCGGCTCGGTGAACTCCTCGGCAGGGACGTCGCCTTCGCCGCCGACACCGTCGGCGACCAGGCCCGTGCCACCGTGGACGGCCTGGCCGACGGCGACGTGGCGCTGCTGGAGAACCTCCGCTTCCAGGCCGGGGAGACCAGCAAGGACGACGCCGAACGCGGTGCGTTCGCCGACCGTCTCGCCGCTCTGGCCGACCTCTACGTCGGCGACGGTTTCGGCGCGGTGCACCGCAAGCACGCCTCGGTGTACGACCTCCCCGCCCGGCTCCCGCACGCGGCCGGCGGCCTGATCGCCACCGAGGTCGGCGTGCTGAAGAAGCTCACCGAGAACGTCGCCCGCCCCTACGCCGTCGTACTCGGCGGCGCCAAGGTCTCCGACAAGCTCGGCGTCATCGAGCACCTGCTGGAGAAGGCGGACCGCATCCTCATCGGCGGCGGCATGGCGTACACCTTCCTCAGGGCCCAGGGCCACGAGGTGGGCGGCTCGCTGCTCCAGGAGGACCAGATCCCGGCCGTCCAGGACTACCTCAAGCGGGCGGACGAGCGCGGCGTGGAGTTCGTCCTCCCCGTCGACGTGCTCGCCTCCACCGCGTTCCCGGACCTGAAGACGAAGGCGCCGACAGACCCCGCCGCCGTGCCCGCCGACGCCATCCCGGCCGACCTGATGGGCCTGGACATCGGCCCGGAGAGCCGCAAGCTGTACGCCGCCAAGCTGGCGGACGCGGCCACCGTCTTCTGGAACGGGCCGATGGGCGTCTTCGAGCACCCGGACTTCGCCGAGGGTACGCGCGCGGTCGCGCAGGGTCTCCTCGACGGCTCGGCCTTCACGGTCGTCGGCGGCGGAGACAGTGCCGCCGCCGTCCGCCTGCTGGGCTTCGACGAGAATGCCTTCGGCCACATCTCGACCGGTGGCGGCGCCAGCCTCGAGTACCTCGAGGGCAAGACGCTCCCCGGCCTCGCCGCACTGGAGGACTGAACACCCCATGAGTAACCGCACGCCGCTGATGGCGGGCAACTGGAAGATGAACCTCAACCACCTCGAGGCCATCGCACACGTCCAGAAGCTCGCCTTCGCCCTCGCGGACAAGGACCACGAGGCCGTCGAGGTCGCCGTCCTGCCGCCGTTCACCGACCTGCGCTCGGTGCAGACCCTCGTCGACGGCGACAAGCTCAAGATCAGGTACGGCGCCCAGGACGTGTCCGCGCACGAATCCGGCGCCTACACCGGCGAGGTCTCCGGCGCGATGCTGGCCAAGCTCAAGTGCACCTATGTCACCATCGGTCACTCGGAGCGACGCCAGTACCACGCCGAGGACGAGGCCGTCTGCAACGCCAAGGTCAAGGCCGCCTTCGCACACGGGCTCACCCCGATCCTGTGCGTCGGCGAGGGCCTGGAGGTCCGCAAGGCCGGCGACCACGTCGCCCACACGCTCGCCCAGCTCGACGGCGCCCTCGACGGCGTGCCGGCCGAGCAGGCGGCGACGCTCGTGATCGCGTACGAGCCGGTGTGGGCCATCGGCACCGGTGAGGTCGCCACCCCGGAGGACGCCCAGGAGGTCTGCCGCGCGATCCGCGGCCGGCTGGCCGAGCTGTACGACGACGAGGTCGCCGGAAAGGTCCGCATCCAGTACGGCGGCTCGGTGAAGTCCGGCAACGTCGCCGCGATCATGGCGCAGCCCGACGTGGACGGCGCCCTGGTCGGGGGCGCCTCGCTGGACACGGACGAATTCGTGAAGATCGTCCGCTTCCACGACCAGTGACAGGCTCGTGACAGCGCCGTCGTCGCCCGTCACGGCGGGCACGAGTGACGACGGGTGACCACACGACGTACCCTGTCGGGGGCCGGAGTCAGTCCTCCGGCCCCCGCACCATCCAGAAAGTCTTCCGCTCACCGTCCGAGAGAGTTGGTCCAGCCGTGCTCATGGGGTTCTCTATCGCCCTCGTCGTCTTCAGCCTGTTGCTGTTGCTGCTGGTGCTGATGCACAAGGGGAAGGGCGGCGGCCTCTCCGACATGTTCGGCGGCGGCATGCAGTCGTCCGTCGGCGGGTCCTCGGTCGCCGAGCGCAATCTCGACCGCATCACGGTCGTCGTCGCCATCGCGTGGTTCGCGATCATCGTGGTGCTCGGTCTGCTGATGAAGTTCGAGGGCTGACCGTCCGCACGCTGTCGACGTTCCGCCCGCCCTGCCTATCATGTGGCTCCGCGGTCCGCGGCCGGAGTAAGTAACTCGGGTCGCGGGACGCGCGTTGGTCCTACGTAAACCAGGGCGTGTGCGGCGGAGCGGCCTCTCCACGCTCCGCGGCACCGTGAGGCAGGGAGTACGACCGTGGCAAGTGGCAACGCGATCCGGGGCAGCCGGGTCGGGGCGGGGCCGATGGGAGAAGCCGAGCGCGGTGAGTCGGCTCCGCGCCTGCGCATCTCCTTCTGGTGCTCGAACGGGCACGAGACACAGCCGAGCTTCGCCGGGGACGCAACCGTCCCCGACACCTGGGACTGCCCTCGCTGCGGCTTCCCCGCCGGCAAGGACCGGGACAACCCGCCCGACCCGCCGCGCACCGAGCCGTACAAGACCCACCTCGCCTACGTCCGCGAGCGGCGCAGCGACGCGGACGGCGAGGCGATCCTCGCCGAGGCGCTGGCCAAGCTGCGCGGCGAGATCTGACGGCGCACCCCACCCCGGTCCGTCGGGGCCACGTCCGGCGGCCGTCCGCGTGCCGCGCCTTCCGTGCGCCGTCCTTCCGCCCGCCGCCGTCTCCCACCGCGTCCGAACGGCGGGTGGCCGACGGGCGGACCTCTCGTGAACGACCCCGCCGCACCGCCCCGTCCGGTGGCGTGGCGGGGCCGTCGATCCCTTAGGTTTGTTGCGGCGGGGAACCAACGAGACGAATGGGCTGACTGTGCAGACACACGGAGAGGGTGCGGCGCCGCGCACACCGCTCGACCGCATGCCCGAGTGGAGGGCGCTGGCCGCACACCGCGACGCACTCGGAGACGTACACCTGCGCGACCTCTTCGCGCAGGACCCCGGCCGGGCCGAGCGGTACGGCGTCCAGGTCGGCGACCTCCACCTGGACTACTCCAAACAGCTGGTCACCGACGAGACGCTGCGGCTGCTGCGCGACCTGGCGTCCGCCGCGGACGTCGCCGGCCTGCGGGACGCCATGTTCCGCGGCGAACGGATCAACATCACCGAGGACCGGGCCGTGCTGCACACCGCGCTGCGCGCCCCGCGGGACGCGGTCGTCGAGGTCGACGGCGAGAACGTCGTCCCCGAGGTGCACGCGGTCCTCGACCGCATGAGCGCCTTCGCGGAGGCCGTACGGGGCGGCAAGTGGGCCGGGCACACCGGCCTGCCGATCCGGTCCGTGGTCAACATCGGCATCGGCGGCTCCGACCTCGGGCCGGCCATGGCGTACGAGGCGCTGCGCCCCTACACCCGCCGCGACCTCGACGTCCGCTTCGTCTCCAACGTCGACGGCGCCGACCTGCACGAGGCGCTGCACGGCCTGGACCCGGCCACCACACTGTTCGTGGTCGCCTCCAAGACGTTCACGACCATCGAGACCCTCACCAACGCGCACGCCGCCAAGCGGTGGCTGCTGGAGAGCCTGGGCGGCGACGCGTCGGCCGTCGCGAAGCACTTCGTCGCCTTGTCGACGAACGCCGCGAAGGTCGCCGAGTTCGGCATCGACACCTCGCACATGTTCGAGTTCTGGGACTGGGTCGGCGGTCGCTACAGCTACGACTCCGCGATCGGCCTCTCGCTCATGATCGCCATCGGCCCGGACCGGTTCCGCGAGATGCTGGACGGCTTCCGCCTCGTCGACGAGCACTTCCGCACCGCGCCGCCCGAGCGGAACGCGCCGCTTCTCCTCGGCCTGCTCGGCGTCTGGTACGGCGGCTTCTTCGACGCCCAGGCGCACGCCGTGCTGCCGTACTCGCACTACCTGTCCCGCTTCACCGCCTACCTCCAGCAGCTCGACATGGAGTCCAACGGCAAGTCCACCGACCGCGAGGGCCGGCCGGTGAACTGGCAGACGGGCCCCGTCGTCTGGGGCACCCCCGGCACCAACGGGCAGCACGCCTACTACCAGTTGCTGCACCAGGGCACCAAGCTGGTCCCGGCCGACCTGGTGGGCTTCGCCCGCCCGGTCGCCGGACTCGGCGAACTCGCCGGCCAGCACGACCTGCTGATGGCCAACCTCTTCGCCCAGGGACAGGCCCTCGCCTTCGGCAAGACCGAGGAGGAGGTCCGTGCCGAGGGCGTCCCGGACGCGCAGGTCCCGCACCGCGTCTTTCCCGGCAACCGCCCCACGACCACCCTCCTCGCCCCGGAGCTGACCCCGTCGGTGCTCGGCCAGCTCATCGCCCTCTACGAGCACAAGGTGTTCGTCCAGGGCGCGATCTGGGACATCGACAGCTTCGACCAGTGGGGCGTCGAACTCGGCAAGGTCCTTGCCAAGCGCATCGAACCCGCCCTGACCGAGGGCTCGGAAGTGGAGGGCCTCGACCCCTCCACCACGGCCCTCGTCGCCCGCTACCGCACGCTGCGCGGCCGCTGACCCAGCCGACGCGGGCCCGCCGGCAGAGCGGGCCCGCATCGAAGGAAGCAACCTCTTCCCGATCTCGAGTGTCACTGTGAGTTATGGAGTAGCATGCTCGCGTCATAAGTGCCTGCTCGAGCCTCACGTTCCGGGCGGTCACGGGCGAAAGCGGCTGTCGCTGACGATGGCAGCGGGGGAATGGGGGATTCAGTGGGAGACATCCACATCCGATCCGGAGCGGTGCGCAACGCGTCCGCCGACACCGAAGCTCTGGCTCGCCAGGTGGCGAAGCGTCTGGACGGAGCGCTTGACGGATCTGCGGAGGTGGCCAGGGTTCATCACGGACACGGGTGGACCAGCCCGGCGAAACTACGGGCCTGTGCGGAGCAGTGGGAAGACCACATGGTGAAGCTGGCCAAGAGAATGGGGGAGCTGAGTCAGCGGTTGAAAGATTCGGCCGACGGATACGACCGGAGCGACGCGGAGGCGGAATCCCGCCTGCGTGCCGGGCTGAACGACCTCGGACGGGTGTGACTCGTGGTCGACTATCAAGGAATCAGCGAGGCGCTACCGCAGAAGTGGTCCGATGCCTCGGATGAGTTTCAGTCTCTCTCGGACTACTGCCTCAACGCCGCCCAGGATCTGCGCGAGTACGGGACCAAACCACTTGCAGAGAACTGGACGGATGCCGTCGGCGCCGCGGCAGCGGGCGAATTCGAGAAGCTCGCCAATCAGCTGGAGGCGGCGCGGAGTGTTCTCCTGGCGATCGACATGGTCGTCGACGGGCTGACCACCAGTCTGGAGACGGCCAGGAGCACGCTGGGCGAGGCGCAAGAGCTCGCCGTCAGGTACGGCATGGAGATCACTTCGGCGGGCATCGTCACCGGTCCACCGGCGAGGAACCACACCCAGGCGGAAGACATGGGGCCCTACCGGGAGCAGGTACAGGACCTCGTCGATCAGGCACTGGAGCAGATGAAAGAGGCGGACGGGCTGGCGGCCAAGGAGTTCTCCAAGCTCGCCGCCGCCACCGACGTCACCGACCCGGCCAAGGCACTCAACGAGTTTCAGACGCATGCTTCCCACACCCAGATGGACATTCTCGCCGCCACTATTCCGGAAGGCGAGTCGCCTGACACGGTCCGCCGGTGGTGGGGCGGGCTGTCCACCCAGCAGCGCGAAGACCTGATGCTCGCCCAACCGGTCGCCATCGCTCAACTCGATGGGATACCAGAAGACGCGAAACAGGAATTGCGTGGCACGGACGGAAAGTTCGATCGGGTGAAGATGGTCGAGTACGCGCTTGACAACTGGGACGAAGAAGACCCGACCGACTTCGGTAACAACTGCACGAACTTCGTCTCCAATGCCTTGCTTCACGCCGGGATGCAGGAGAAGACGGATTTCTGGGCAGGAACCTCCGGTGACGACACCTGGATGATCGGCAATCCGACGGGTGTGGACGAGGTGGACAAGCGCCTCGCCTACTCGGACACCTGGGCCGCTGCGGAGAACCAGCAGAACTTCATGCTCCGGCACGGCGGTGAGGAAGTCGCAGCGTCTGAAGTGCGGCCAGGCGACATCATCTACTACGAGCAAGAAGGAGACAACGAGGCCATCGAGAAGGGCAATACTCATCACGCCGCCGTTGTAACAGCGGTGATGCCCGACGGTGAGGTGAAGTACACCCAGCACAGCAGTGCGCAGCAGAATGTGAGCCTCGAGGGGCGTATCAGCGCCACTGAGAAGGCGGAGGGCGCCCAGAATGTTCGAATCGTTCGCCCGCACCCGGATTGGTACTGAGACCTGTGGAGGCGTCTGTTCCCGTCCGGGCTTCTACAGGAGCCGCAGCGCGGCAAGGTTGGCTTCTGGCAGTACCGCTGCTGGTCGCTGCGTCGGTGGCCCTGTTCGCCGCCCGGCTCGTCTACGGTGAGGACACCTACCAGGGTTGCCGCTACCTGGGCCCATCGTTGCGGATGTACTTCACAGCTTGGGCTGCGCCGACATGCGCCGGTGTCGCTCTGATCTGCCTGCTGGTGGGTCGCCGGGGGCACCGGCGGTCATCCGACTGGCAGGGGCGACTTGCAGCTGCGGCGTTCTGCCTCGTTCCGGTGCTGCTCCTCATGGAGATGGTGATGCTGTACTGGACGTACGCACCGGACCCGGCAGGCGGAACAGGTTGCACAGGACTGGGCCTCCTTTGAGAGCAGGAAGCGTCCTGCACCTGTGCATTCGAAAGGGTCGGCTTGGGCGTTCGGCCACGCTCTGGGAGAGGCGACGTCGGGGAGTTCCATCGTGACGGCAGAAGAGCGGTCCGCGGTACCCAAGCCCGGGCCGCTGCGCCGCGAGCGCTGGTTCCAGTCTCGCCGTTCCGCCTACTCCTGGGAGCAGGACGGGCTCGACCACTCCACCCGACTCGACGCCCTTGCTGAGGACGCGGGTCCCAAGGCGGTTCTCTTTCTTCACAACGCCGGCCTGCTCGCCCGTTACTACGACGGCGGCGGCCATGATCTCCTCGTCGGCGCACAGCAGGCCGCTCGCCGCCCAACCCAGGCCCCGCACGGCCTGTGGCTGCTGTGCCCCATGGAGGACCCGAAGCAGACACCGACCCTGGACGGCCGCACCGTCGGAGTCGTCGACCGCGCCACCGAGTGGGTGCTGCTCGACTCCCTGTTCCTGAAGGAGGTGCGCGAGGAGCGAAGTTCTGAGGGGACGTCAGTAACCTCGTCGGTTGCGGACTAGCATGCACGTGTGGGAACGACATCACCCGAGGATCACTACGCGGGCGCAGCGCGACGACACCATGACGACGCGACGTACCTGCAGGCCGGCGGCCGATTACCGAATGCGGATCATCTTTTCGGCTTTGCTGTGGAGCGCGCGCTGAAGAGTCTCCTCTTGAGGTATCTGGGCGCATCGTTGGCGCCCGAGAAGCCTGGAGGTAAGCCACCCCTCAGACCGTGGATGCCCGGGCTCGACGGCAAGCCGCAGAGGTTCGGGCACCTGCCGGCTCTCTGGTCCGATGTAGGGATGCTGCTGCACGGGAGGTCCGGGAGCGCACTGGGCGGCTTGCTTCACGGCGCCGAACCTTTTCGGACGTGGGACGTGGGTGACCGCTACTTGGACGGTTCCTCCGTCACGTCGAGGGACGTCACCGCACGGCGCGCAGTGGCTCATCGCATCCTTGTCCTCCACCAACAGGCAACCACTGCCGGAGTACTCACGTGACGCCACCTCTCTCCCCCGTACGGTTCGACGACGCCCCGCCCATCGCTCGGTCGATCGCCCGTGAGGCGGCCGGCGGCGGGCTGGACGTTCTGCTCGTTCGTGACATCCTCGGCCGGTTCGCGCTGGCGGTCGACGATCGGGGCAAACATGTGCAGCCGCAGGAAGTCGACAGGCTGCAGGGGCGGATGAGTGAGGAGCTGGGCCTCTACGCGGCGCCGACGGCCGTGGTCTCGGCGTCGACCCTGTTTGTTGCTGACGCTCTCTTCGACTCACCTCGAGCCGTTCGTGATCCCTTGTGGGTGCCGAGCGCGGACCAAGGAATGATTCGCCTGCTCGACAACACCGTGGTCGGGGAAGACTGGGCGCATGTGAGAACGCCGCAGAAACCGCCGTGCGGGCAAGGCACGACGCGCACCGCCTTATACGGCTTCAAAGGCGGCGTGGGCCGGTCGACTGCCACGTTCCTTCTCGCACAGCACCTTGCCGACCGGGGGCGCTGCGTCCTTGTTGTCGACCTCGATCTGGAGTCACCGGGCTCCGGTCCTCTTCTGGTGGCCGAGGATCAGTTCCCGCAGTACGGGCTGGTGGACCACTTGGTGGAAGACGTCCTCGGCAATGCGGACGGGCTGGACCTCGTGGTCAGGTCCTCGCATGTGGAGGTCCGCGGCAACGGCGAACTCTGGGTCGCGCCAGCACGGGGCCGGGGCGGCGACTCTGACCACGGTCCCTACAGCTACGTGGACAAGCTCAACCGCATCTACGCTGACGGGGCAGGGGACGTCACGAAGGGGTTCGCCGATCGGTTGGACGCAGCGGTGGTGGCGTGTGAGAGGGGGGTCGAGGAACGCAGCCGCCGCCCCGACGTGGTCTTGCTCGACAGCAGGGCGGGAATCCACGACATCGCCGCCGTTGCCATCTCCCGGCTGGCGGACCTTGCGCTTCTCTTCGGTTCGGACAACGCTCAGACCTGGACAGGCTACCGGGACCTGTTTTCGGCTTGGCTGGATTCGGGACAGGCCGAGCGCATTCGCGAGAAGCTACGGATGGTTGCTTCCATGGTGCCGGACGCGACGGAAAGACGAGACGGATATCTGGAGTCCTTCCGCGAGAACTCTTGGTCCACCTTCTCCGTTCTGTATGACGACCTCGCATCCGACGACCCGAACGGCTTCAATCCCAGTCCCGAAGACCGCTCGGCGCCCCATGCACCTGTGCCGATCCTGTTCACCTCGGAGCTCGTCGGACTGGACGGCGTCGCCAGCCCTGGCTGGAGCGACTGGACGTTTGTACAGGCCGCGTATCGTACGTTTCTGGAGACCACCACCCGTCTGATCCTCGAAGGATAGTGATGACTGCACCTCTCGGTGTCGAGGACTACCGGGCCCTGCTCAGCATTGCACTGCCGCCGGCGCAGGATGCCGACACGGTCGAGCCGAACCGGAACAATCTGTTCACCCCGGACAGCCATCGATTGGCACTGGACCCGGACACCACGGTCGTGCGTGGTGGACGAGGTGTGGGAAAGACGTTCTGGTTCCGGTCCTTGCTGGATCCCGCCCTGCGAGCCATCGCCGCTGACGAGTACCGCATCGGCAAGCTCAACCGCCTCGAAGTTGCCGCCGGCTATGGAGCAGCTCTCGATCCCGACCGCTACCCGGGCCCCTCGGAACTCCGTCATCTCGTGGACTCGGGCATCGCGCCGTATGAACTGTGGACCACGGTCCTGCTGGTCGCTCTGCAGCAACCCGACCTCATCGGCATCCGGGACTGGAAGGACAAGGTCGCCTGGGTGCGCAAGCATCCCGCAGAGCGTGACCGGACGATCGCCGACGCAGACCGCGCGGGGCGTGCGCAGGAGACCGTTCACCTGATCCTCTTCGACGCACTGGAGCACCTGCACCTGGACAGGCGTCAGGCGGACCGACTGGTTGCCGGCATCTTGCAGGTCGCCCTCGAACTGCGGCTCAGTACCAGAAGCATCCGATGCAAGGTGTTCATTCGTCCAGACATGTTCGACGGGGCCCTGCTCCACTTCCCCGACGCGTCCAAGCTCACTTCGAACGCCGCAAGTCTGAAGTGGACGCCGCCCAATCTGTACGGTCTCTTCTTCCACTACCTCGGAAACGAGGATGCCAGCACGGCCGCGGCGTTCCGCGAGCTGGAGTCCGGATGGCAGGAGTCGGCGGAGGGGCGCTATGTCCCGCCTGCGGCGCTCCTGGGCGATGAGACTCTGCAGGCGGCGATCTTCACCAAGCTCGCCGGCCCGTACATGGGGGCGAACTTCCGGAAAGGCCATACGTACACCTGGCTGCCCAACCACCTCATGGACGGGGCGGAGCAGGTCAGCCCACGCAGCTTCCTGGACGCGCTCTCCAAGGCCGTCGAGGAGACGGTGGCCCAGTATGCCGGCCACGGCTTCCCCATTCATCACGAAGGCATCCGTCGCGGAGTCCAGTCGGCTTCCCGCACTCGTGTCCGCGAGATCAGGGAGGACATGCCGTGGGTGCAGACGGTGATCGAGCCGCTGGCCGGCCAGCAGGTGCCGATCGAGGAAGACACGGTGGTCGAGCTCTGGTCGGAAGCGCGACTCTCGGAGAGGCTCCACCTCCAAGCCGAGCGGGCGGCTACCGAGGAGGAGGAACGCGTGCGTACGGGGCCTCGTGACCCGCACGACTACCCTGTGCTGGTCGAGGAGCTCATCGAGCTGGGTGTGATGCGACGACGCAAGGACGGCCGTATCGACCTGCCTGACGTGTACCGCATCGCCTTCTCCGTCGGGAGAAAGGGCGGCGTCCCGAAGGTCAAGCCGTAGCCGGGGCCAGGATGACGGCACGTACTCGCGAAACTCATGGCCACCGCGCCTGCACCTTGCCTTCACAACAACTCCATATCGAGTCGGTCATCTCCGGTGTGTCAGGACATGGCAGCTGATAGGTAGTGAGTTTCCCAGGGGTGGCTTCGAGTCGGCACCCCGTGCTACCTGCTCGGAGGTACTCCACCCATGCCCGTTCGGCACCAGACCGGGCCCGTCCTCGATGACGCGGCTCAGGACCGGATGAAAGCCGTCCTCGGAGACTGGCGCGACTCCCTGCTGGACATGGGTGGCCGCAACAGGCTGCTGAACTTCCGTCACACCAGGACCGCGACCATCGAAGTCACAACACCCGGCGTGGACGCCGTCCTGACCGGGCTGGCGAAAGGCTGGGACTTCGCGCCGGTTGCGGAAGGGGCGGAGGACGAGGAGGCCACCGAGGCACAGGGAGCCGACCGCCTTCCCGCCCCACGAGCATCCATCTCCGGCCTGGTCACGCAGAAGACGACACAGCCGGCGCTGAACAGGGCCCTCTACCAGCTGCGCCAGAAGTCCGCCCAGATGTTCAACGACTACGGTCTGTGGGTGCTGTGGCTGGGCGTCGGCATGCTCGAATGGCGGGAAGAGGACGCCCACGAGAGCAGCTCCGCCCCGTTACTCCTGGTCCCCGTCGAACTCCGCCGCGAGAGCCGCAGTCACTATCGTCTCCGCCACGCCGAGGGGCAGGAGCGCACACACAACCCCGCCCTCTCGGTGAAGATGGAGCGGCTCGGCGTCGACTGGAGCCCGGTGACGGACAGCGACGTGACCGACATGGGCGCGATCCTCTCCGCCGCACGAGCGGTCGCCGCCGGAGTACGGGACTGGACAATCAACGAACGTGTCGTGCTCGGCCTGTTCGCCTCGCACCGCGAGGCGATGTACCACGACCTGCGGCAGAACGAGCAGCGCATCCTGAACCATCCGCTGGTACGCGCCGTCGCCCTCGGCCCGGACGCCGGCCTGCCGCACGACCTGATCGGCTTCGATCCCCCGGACCTGGACCGCATCGACGACGTTCAGCTCCCGGAGAGGACGCCGCTGGTGCTCGACGCCGACGCCTCACAGCGGCAGTGTATCGCCGCAGCCCTCGACAAACGCTCCTTCGTGATGAGTGGCCCGCCCGGCACCGGCAAGAGCCAGACCATCACCAACATGATCGCGGCGCTGATGCACCAGGGCCGCAGCGTCCTGTTCGTCAGTGAGAAGGCCGCCGCGCTCGACGTCGTACGGAACCGGCTGCGCGGCGTCGGGCTCGACGACTTCGTTCTCGCCCTGCACAGCGGCGACACGAGCAAGAAGGCGGTCGCCACCGAGCTGGCCCGCGTCCTGACCACCGAGGCGCGCGTCACCGGAGCGGCGGAGCACGAGCTGGATCGGGCACGGAAGCTGCGCGAGGAACTCTCCTCCTACGCCGCGGGGAAGAACCACACGCGCGAGCCCCTCGAACGCAGCCTGCACGACGTCCTCGGCCGACTCGTCCAGCTGGAGCGGGCCGACACTCCGCAGCTCCCGCTGCCCGCGGAGGACACCGAGACCGTCCGCACCCTGAGCGCCGGGTCCCTGCAGGCGGTCGTTGAGGCCGCCAAGGCCGTCAGCCGCGCGTGGCGTCCCGCGGCCGAGGGGGAGTCCTTCCCGTGGCGCGGATTGACCGGCACCTCGGCTCAGCCGGTGGTCGCCGAGGCCGCGGACGCCCTCGACGCGCTGCGTACGGTCATCGGCCGCCGCCCCTTCTCCGCCAGTAGCCCCGAGGTGCGCTCGGTACGCGCCCTGCAACAGGAGGTCCGCGCCCTGCGCGCAGCCCTCCCCACCGGCATGACCTCCGCCGAGGCCGGCCCGCCGGGGGACGTCTCCGACACCCTGGCCCAACTCGCCGACACCTTCGGCATGCCCAAGCCGGATGACGCCGAGGCGGCCTTCGCACTGTGCGAGCTCGCCGATCTGACGACGGCCGAGCGCCGCCCGCCGCGCGGCTGGTTCGACGTCGAGGTCCTCCGGCGAGCGCACGAGGCGGCGCAGGAACTGCGTAGCGCCCTCGAAACAGAGACGTCCGCGCGTGCCGCAGCCGAGGACGTCTTCACCGACCGCGTTCCGCACACCGACGACCTGCCCGCGATCGCCGCCCGCTTCACCGACGAGCATCGCGGACTGGTCGCCCGCTTCTCCGCCCAGGCCAAGGACGACCGTGCGGCCGTCGCCGCACTCACCCATCACGGCACCTGGCGCAAGTCGCTCCTCAAGCGCCTGGACCACGCCCTGGCCTGGCACCACGCGGCGGCCGAAGTCGCCCGCCTCGCCGAGAAATACGCGGAACTGCTGGGCGACTACACGCCCCGTCTCGCCGAGGACACCTCCCGCACCGTGAAGGCCCTGGCGACCGCGGACCGCATCGCGGAGCTGACCCGCGGCGCCGAGCGCCGCACCCTGCTCGCCGACCACCTGGCTGACGACGCCGACACCGATCTGCTGCCCGGTCTGCTTGCCGAGAACATCCGCAACTCGCTGAACACCTGGTGCGCCGCCGCCACCGCCCGCGCCGAACGCTGGTCGCGCGCCGCGACGGCGCTGCTCGACCTCTTCGACCCGGCGCGCAAGGCCCAGCTCTCACCCTCCCTGCTCGGCACCCTCGACCAGGCACGCCAGGTGGTCGACACGCTCCGCGCAGACCCGCGCGGGCCGGAGGAGTGGCACGCCTACCGCGACGGCCTCGCCGTCCTGGCCCGCCACCACGCCGCCGGCCTGGTCACCGCCGCCGCCGAACGCGGCATCGACCCGGAGCGACTGCCGGACGTCGTCGAGCAGGCACTGCTCCGCTCCTGGGCCGACGGCATCCTCGCCACCGACCCCCGGCTGCGCATCACCCGATCCGACGATCTCGACGCGCGGGTGGCCGACTTCCGGGAGGCCGACCGCCGTCTCGTCGCCGCTGCGGGCGGCGCGGTGATCGAGGCGTGCAACAAGCGCCGGCCGCGTCGCTTCGTCGGCGGACCTGGCGCGGTGATCAAGCGGGAGGCGGAGAAGAAGACCCGGCACATGCCCGTACGGGATCTCCTGGACCGGACCCGCGAGGTGACCCAGGGGATCAAGCCCTGCTTCATGATGAGCCCCCTCACGGTCAGCCAGTTCCTGCCCGCCGACTTCCACTTCGACGTGGTGATCTTCGACGAGGCCTCGCAGGTCCGTCCGAGCGACGCCGTCAACTGCGTCTACCGGGGGGACACGCTCGTCGTCGCGGGCGACGACAAGCAGTTGCCGCCCACATCGTTCTTCGACTCCTCCGTGGAGGACGAATCCGACGAGTACGCCGAGGAAGTCCCCGACCGCTTCGAATCGCTGCTCCATGCCTGCAAGGCCGGCGCCATGCGGGAACTGGACCTGCGCTGGCACTACCGCAGCCGCCACGAGAACCTCATCACCTTCAGCAATCGCGCGTTCTACCGGAACTCGATGGTGACGTTCCCCGGCGCGCTCGACGAGGGCAACGACGTGGGTGTCGCCTTCCTGAAGGCCGACGGCGTCTACGACCGGGGAGGCCGCCGCGACAACCGGGCGGAGGCGGAGTTCGTCGCCCGGCGGGTGCTGCACCACTTCGACACCCGACCGGGCCGGACGCTCGGCGTCGTCGCACTGTCCCAGGCCCAGGCGTCCGCGATCGACGAGGCCGTGCAGCAGGCCAGGCTCGCGCGCCCCGACCTGGAGCACTGCTTCACCGAGGACCGTCTCGACGGCTTCTTCGTCAAGAACCTGGAGTCGGTGCAGGGCGACGAACGCGACGTGATGATCATGTCCGTCGGCTATGGGCCGAACGAACACGGCAAGCTCGGCCTGAACTTCGGCCCCATCAACAAGTCCGGCGGCTGGCGGCGGCTCAACGTCGCCGTCACCCGCGCCCGCTACCGCATGGAGGTCGTGGCCTCGTTCCACGGCACCAGCCTGTCCGACAGCCCGAACGAGAGCGTCCAGCACCTCAAGCGGTACCTCGAATACGCCGAGAACGGCCCCGACGTGCTCGCCCGTGACGTCGTCCAGGACGACGCGGAGCCCGACAGCCCGTTCGAGGAGTCGGTGCTGGAGGTGCTGCGCGACTGGGGTTACACGGTCCAGCCGCAGGTCGGTGTCGCGGGCTACCGCATCGACCTCGGCCTGCGGCACCCCGAGCGCCCGGGTGCCTACGCGCTCGGCATCGAGTGCGACGGCGCCATGTACCACTCGTCCAGGACCGCCCGTGACCGGGACCGGCTGCGGGAACAGGTGCTGAACGGGCTCGGCTGGCGCTTGTACCGCATCTGGGGCACCGACTGGTACCGGGGGAGGGCAGCGGCCGAACTGCGGCTGCGCGAAGCGGTCGAACAGGCCGTCGCGCAGCGTCCGCTGGAGGCGTCCACACCGGCGGCCCCCGCGCCCGCCCCCGCCTCGGCTGTCGACCACTCGGAGCGAGCAGCCGTCCCGGCAGCGGCAGGTGCCACGCCGGCAGGCGCGACACCTGCCGGCGTCAGCCCGGCGGCCGAGGAGGGCGGGCACGCGGTGACGGTGCCGCTGCCGCGGGAGCCGGCACGGACCGCACCGTCGGTGGCTGTCGAGTACGAGCGGGTCGTGATCGACGCCGAGGCGGACCGCGACTGGAGCGCCACCTACCGGACCTCTCAGGTTGCCGTCTACCCGAGCCACGAGCTGCACACCGAGGAGGCCAGGCCCGCGCTGCGCAGAGTTCTCGGGCAGGTCGCCGAGACGGAGGGCCCGGTCCACCTCGACCTGCTGGTCCAGCGCGCCCGCGAGGCGTGGGGCGTCGGCCGGGCGGGAAGCCGTATCCGCGACAACGTCCGCACCACGGCCACGGCCATGGTCCGCAGTGGGGAGCTGTCGGCGGACGGCGACTTCTACGACATACCGGCCCGTGACACGCTCAAGGCGCGCCGCCCCGACGAGGGCAGCACACCACGCAAGGTCACCCACATCGCACCGGCAGAGCGGTATCTCGCCCTGTGCGAGCTGGCCGCCGAGTGCCCGGGCATGTCGGGGGACGAGCTGATCAAGTCCGCCTGCGAGTTCTTCGGCTGGCGCCGCATGGGCAAGGACATCCGCGAGTGCCTGCAACGCGACATCGGCGACCTGTTCGGCCGGCGCCTGCTTACCGGCGGACCCGGCCGTATCAACGCGGTCCGCTGAGGGCCCTGGACCGCCCAGGCCGGCCACGCTCACGGGGGAGGTGCGCGGCAAGCTGCCGGGTGGACCGCTGGCAGGATGGGGACCCGGCGGGACGAAGTCGACGAGTGAGGGTAGGGCACCGGGGTGGACAAGGCCGCACTGCTGAAGGACCTGCGCAAGCAGGTCACCGCGCCGGAGGACGACCTGCGGGCGCAGACGGACTCGGTGGAGCAGTTCCGGACGGAACTGGAACGGGTCATGTCCCTTGGCGTGGTGTAGGTGATCGGCTGTCGAGGGCTGGCGGGCTTGGTTCTTTGTCCTGATCGATGCGGTCCATGGTTTCGGCGGCGAGGTAGCGGCGGGGGAAGGCGATCCATTCGTCGTGCATCTCGACGAGGACGGCGGTGGCCAGGCGGGTGACGGCCGGGTCGTTCGGGAAGACCTGGACCACGTCCGAGCGGCGCTTGATCCCGCGGTTCAGCCGCTGGAGGGGGTTGGTGGACTGGATCTTCTTCCAGTGCGGGTGGGGGAAGTCCGCGAACGCCGTCAGGTCCGTCTTCGCTTCGCGGAGCATCGCTGTGACCTGTGGGAAACTGGCTGCCACGTAGGTCTACGCGAGGACGTAGCCCCGGCTTCCTGGCAGCAGGGGCTCTCGGGCGGTGGCGGGCGGACGTGCCTGCCGGAAGTCGATGCCCACGCGGTCAAGGGGCTGAAGTTCGGCGAGGCTCTGCCGGAAAGGCTCGCCCAGCGACACTCGCGCTCCGCCTCTCCGACGTGCCCGGGGCAGAGTGCGTGATGAGGGAGCCGACCGAGTTCCTCACCGGTGATACGGCGCGCTCCTCGAGGTAAGAACGCCAGCGGCCGTGTGACATCGGGTGCTGCCGAACGGGCGCGTCCATGTCACAGGGTTGCTGAGTGATCTCGGATCGACGCCTCAGCTCACAGTGCGTTCACGGGTGGTTTCCTCGCTCTTCGGTGCGGGGCCCGGCGGCAGGGCCTGATCCAGGGAGCGGGCAGGCGCATACGGGGGCGGATGTCCGTCCCGTCGTACGCCCCTCGTGCTTCTGCGGAAAGGGCCGTCGGCGGGGTGCCGGGAAATGCGGCGGGAGGCCGTATGGAGATTCTGCGAAGGGCCCCGCGCGGTGGTCTTCGGGGCCCTGTGCGGCACCGGGTGTCAGGTCGCTGCGCCGGGGTCGGCAGGGGGTGTTCCGGGAGGGTCGCGAGGACGTCGGGAAAGGCCCTCTGAGCTGGCCTTTTCCGGCGGGCGCCGACCCCGGCGAGGTGGCACCCACAGAACGTTCGATTCCGTGATCGACGACGGCCTTCCAGGGGCCCAACTCGACTGGCGGAACTGACCCCAGAGATGTCTTGACACGCCCGGAACCGTGACCTCACAGTGGGCGCTACGCACAACGCAATCAGAAGCGTTCAATGCGTATTTCCGCCGAACATTTTTCATGGCGCCGTCATGCGGGCTTGCTTCTGCGTGCCCAGCGGGTGCTATTCGAGCTGCCCATACCACCGCCGAAACAGCCTGCGGGCGCATCGGCGGAAACGGGCTGTGCAATTCCGCACGTGTCGATAAGTGACTGGAAAGGGTGAGTGCCGAAATGACGCAGACCGCCGTCGAGACGCCTTTGCAGGTCCTCGAGCATGAACCCTATCTGCAGGTCACGTGGCGCGACACGGAGACACCCGCCCGCGGCTTCGTGGTCATCGACCAGCTGGTCACCGGGATCGCGACCGGCGGGCTGCGCATGCGGCCCGGCTGCACCCTCCACGAGGTCGGCGAACTCGCCCGCGAGATGACGCTCAAGATGGGCGCCTTCGGCATTCACGTCGGCGGTGCGAAGGGCGGTATCGACTTCGACCCGGCCGACCCGCGCGCGGAGGAGGTCCGGGAACGGTTCCTCCAGGGCGTGCGCCCGCTCCTGGAGCGCTTCTGGGTCACCGCAGGAGACCTCGGCACCCAGCAGGAGCAGCTCGACCAGACCTTCGCGCGGATCGGCATGGGCGACACGTCCTTCCACGCCGCCGTGGTCCGGGCCGAGGACGAGGCCGAGGTCCGCGCCCGCGTCCGGCAGGCGTCGGACACCCGCACCGAGGGGCTGAAGCTGTCCGAGCTGGTCGGCGGCTACGGCGTGGCCGAGGCCGCTCTCGCCGCCCTGGAGGAGCGGCACATCCCGGCCGGCGGAGCGCGGGCCGTGGTGCAGGGCTTCGGCGCCATGGGCGGCTCCACCGCCCTCTACCTGGCCCGGGCCGGCGTGAAGATCGTCGGCATCACCGACGCCCGGGGCATGATCCGCAACGCCGCACGCGGCCTCGACGTCGAGCTTCTGCTGGCCGCGCGGACCTCGTCCGGCCTCATCGACCGGACCGCGCTGCGGGAGGACGACGAGGAGGTCCCCGGCGACGAGTGGCTGAGCCAGGACGTGGACGTGCTGGTGCCGGCGGCCGTGTCGTACACGATCACCGCCGACAACTGCGACCGTGTCCGCGGCAGCCTGATCGTGGAGGCGGCGAACGTGCCGACCACGCCGGAGGCGGAGCAGCGCCTGCTGGAGCGCGGCGTCACCGTGATCCCGGACTTCATCGCCAACACCGGCGCCGCCGCCGGTGCGTGGTGGGTCATCCTCGGCGAGGTCGTGAGCCCCGTCGGCGCGTGCAGCCGCCTGTCCGCGCAGATCCGTCCGCTGGTGGCCGGCCTGATGAGCCGGGCTGCGGCCACCGGCGGCTCGGTGCGGCAGACCGCGGTGCTCTTCGCCCGCGAGAACTCGCAGCGCATGATCCGCGAGAACGGCGGGGCGGTCGCCTTCCGGGATCTCTACACCGCCACCCAGCCGGGCCACGACGTCGCCGCCGCGGAGGTGCCGCCGCTGCCGGGCGAGGTCCCGGACGTCATCCCGGCCGTCGCCGTGGACGTGCTCCCCGAGGCCGTCGTCGTGCCGGACGCGGACACGCCCCCGGTTCCGCTGAACGGCTCCTACCCGGAGGCCGCCGACCTGCTCGACGGTCCGGTCGACACCGGCTTCCAGGCCCCCGACGCCGTGCCCGCCTACTGGCCCGGCGACGCGGGCACCGGAACCCCCTGACCGCACGCGCGCCCCGTCGACGGCACCCGGCACCGCCGGGTGCCGTCGACGTACGGGCACCGGCCGGCGCCCCGCCGCGCGGGCCGCCGGCCGCGCAGGTCACCCCTCGGGGACCCGGAGCTTCGTCCAGCTGACCGTCCCCGGAATGCCGTCCGCGTCGCCCCCGGAGTAGCCGAGCTTCCGCTGCCACGCCGCGTACGACGCGCGGTCCACGTCCGTCCACCGCGGCCCCGGGCCGACCTCGTAGCGGCCGCAGTCCTCCTCGACCAGACGCTCACCCATCCGGGTGATGATCGGGCTGCGCTGCCCGTCGTGGAAGAAATCGGCGCCCGGGAAGGGCTCGAACTCCGGACCCTGCGGCGGACGGCCGAGCCGGGCGGCGATCCGGTCCCGCATGCCGTTCATGGGGAAGCCGCGCGGGTCGACCTTGCCCGGCTGCCACTCCAGGTGCCCGATGACCGACCGCTCGGTCCAGCCGTACGCACGGCACACGGCGGCGGCCGCCTTCTCGATCGCCTCCAGCTGCGCCTCCGGCCACGGGTCCTTCCCGTCGCCCATGTTGATGCACTCGAACCCGTAGAAGCGGGCGTTGCCGTCGGTGTTGGCCTCGTTGTCCCGGGGGAGCGACGCCGACTCGTCGATGACCGCGCGCAGGACGTCGTCGTCCCCCAGCCCGGCGTGGTTCGCGCGGCCGTTGCCGACCAGCCACACCGAGCCGTCCTTGGCGATGACGCCGTGGCACAGCGGGCCAGGCAGCGACGCGTAGCCGTCGTAGCACAGGCGCACCGAACTGTCCGTGCCCCGGGTGACGGTGTGATGGATCATCACCCCGTTGATCGGCCCCCAGGCACCCTTGTGATTGCGGTTGTGGGTCCGCCAGCTGCGGTACTCGTGGACCTCCAGGCCCTCCTCGCGAAGGATTCTGACGAAGCGGGACGCGCTCAGGGGCGTAGCCATGGGTCTGAACTCCCTTCCTCATGGAGCCGTTGAAAGCGGCCCCGACGACCGGCTGTTCCCGTCCCCGGGAAGGTGCGCACGGTCTCCTCCTGGCGTTCTACCCACCCTGCGGCCACATGACTGCGTGTCACACGCGCCGGGTCCGGCGCGGGGGCGTCACCGCTGCGACTGCGTCGCCCGGACGTCAAGAAGGGCTTTCCGGTCAGACTTCCTCCGCGCCCGCCCTCCCCGCATCCAGGGCTTCGGGGCCCGGTTCGCCTCCGTTGCGCTGGCCGGAAACGCCCCCTCGCCCCTGCGGGCCCTTGACCGCGGTCCGGCGGCGGCTAGATTTCCCTCGGTGGTACGGCCGTGAGCGCTGTGTAAGCGCTGTCGGTGGAGACGTCGGGCACGACATTCAACGGGGGCGGCACCATGGAGACGAGTCGGCATGCGGAGCGGTCAGCCGGCTTACTCCTTTCCGCTCGCGACGCGTTGGTCGCGGAATTCGGCGACAGCGAGAAGCTTCCGCGTGCCGCCGTGCATCTCGTCGAATGCGCCATGGCCGTGGTGGAACTGCTGCCCAAGGGCGACGACGTGGAGACGGCCAGGGAGGCGCTGAGTGCGGCCAGAGCCGCCGTGCACACGGCGACCTGCGTCGTGCGCAGCGTGCACGACGACGGCCGGAGGACCCCGTACTGATCCGGCTCTGCCACCGAAGTCTCGCGGGACGAACTCAACGAGGGGATCCAACATGCTCACTGCCGGTGTGAAACTGACGCAGAGTGGCGGCGTCGCGTTATTGGACGGCGACCGTCTGGCGTTCAACATCGAGATCCAGAAGCTGCGGAACGGTGCGCGCTACAGCGATGTCGAGGAACTCCAGGACGTCTCCGCGATACTTTCCGCGGAGGGATACAAGACGGCCGACGTCGACCGCTGGGCGATCGACGGCTGGGACGGCGCCGTCGACGGCCGCGTCTCCCTGCTGAACGCCGGCCGCCCTCTCGAACTGACCGTCGCGCCCTACCGTGAGACCGACGCGGTGCCCAACCCCGCCACCCCCGGATACCACGGCGAGTTCACGCTGGGCGGTGAGGCGCGGAGCTACGCCAGCTACGTGCACGTGGCGAGCCATCTCGCCGCCGCCTACTGCACCAGCCCGTTCGCGCAGCGCGGCGAGCCCACCATGGTCATGGTCTGGGACGGCGGCTGCTTCCCCCGCCTCTACTGCGTCGACGCCGACGGCAGGGTGGAACCCGGCGGCGAGGTCTTCCCCCTGATCGGCCACACCTATGCGATGGCGTCCCAGCACTGGGGACCGTACCGGCGGACGGCGAAGTCGAGTCACGTCGACGACCTCGCGGTGGCCGGCAAGATGATGGCCTACATCGCGCTGGGCACGCCCCGACGGGAGATCCAGGACGTGTTCGCGGAACTCTTCCACGAGCACTTCGAGGCCGACAGCCCGCGCGTCCGCGCCTACCGCGAGAAGATCATCGGATGCGGCAGCACGGGGGAGCCCTCGCACGGCTACGTGCACGCCTTCCTGCGGGACGTGCACGACCGCACCACGGCCCTGGGCGTGTCCGACGAGGACGTGCTCGCCAGCGTGCACGCCTTCCTCGAGGAACTGCTCCTGGAACGCGTGGCCGCCAAGATCCGCGCCTGGAAGGGCGACGAGCCCTGGAACCTGTGCTTCGCCGGCGGCTGCGCCCTGAACATCAAGTGGAACAGCGCGCTGCGCAGCCACCCGGCGATCAAGGCCATGTGGGTGCCGCCCTTCCCCGACGACTCCGGCTCCGCCGTCGGCGCGGCCTGCCTGCGGGCCTCGGCCGACGGCATGCTCGGCCCGGTGCGGTGGGGGACCCTGCTCGGACCGGAACTCGTCCGCACCCCCCACGTGCCGCACGGCTGGACCATCTCGCCCTGCCGTCCCGAGGAGCTCGCCCGGATCCTGCACCGCACCGGAAAGGCGGCCGTGCTGCTGAACGGGCGCGCCGAGCTGGGCCCGCGGGCGCTCGGAGCGCGCAGCATCATCGCCCCGGCGGTGGACCCGGACATGAAGAAGCACCTCAACGACGTGAAGAAGCGGGAGCACTACCGGCCCGTCGCGCCGATCTGCCTCGTCGAGCACGCGCCGGAGATCTTCGACCCGGGCACCCCGGACCCGCACATGCTCTTCGAGCACCGGGTGCGTCCGGACTGGGTGGACCGCATCCCGGCGATCCTGCACCTGGACGGCACCGCCCGGCTGCAGACCGTCAGCCAGGACGACGACCCGAACCTGGCCGCGGTCCTCCGCGAGTACCACAAGTGGAGCGGCATCCCGGTGCTGTGCAACACCAGCGCGAACTACAACGGCAGCAGCTTCTTCCCCGACGCCGCCTCGGCCATGGAATGGGGGCGCCTCGACCTGGTCTGGGCCGAAGGGGTCCTCTACCAGCGCGCGTTCGGCGACACCACGCACTGACGGAACCACTCGGCTGAGGACACAGGACGGGTCCGGGCGGCGAGCCCGGCGGGAGGACGGAAGACTTCGCATGCGCCAAGCACCCCGCACCATGGTGATATCCCTGCAGAAGGCCGGCACCCATCTCATGCAGGGACTGATGGTCCAGCTGGGCTACAAGATGGCGGGCGTCCCCCGCCCCTCACCGGACAACGTGCCGGATTTCGGGGACGAGGAGCTGCTGCAGATCGCCTCCGTCACCCGGTCCGCCGACGACTGGGCCGCACTGCGGAAGCTGTCCGGCGACGAGCTCCGCCGCGCCACCCGGGACGACTGGACGGCGCTCGGCTGGAGCTGGCAGCGCCGGCTCGGGCAGCGGGTCGTCAACCGGTACGGGCAGCGTTCCTACGACCACGCCGACGAGGTCATCACCAACCCGCACATCTCCTACTCGCGGTTCGCCGACACCCCGCCCGGCCTGTGCTGGATCTTTCACGAGCTGGACATCGACAAGGTCGACGGGGCGTTCCTCGACGAGTGGGTGAGAACCGCCGCGCCGCCGCTCTTCCTCAACTTCCGGGACCCCCGGGACACCGTGATCTCCATGATCAACTTCCTGGAGGGGCGGACGCCGGCCGGCTACGGCAACTTCTACGAGTTCGACGTCTTCCACCGCACGCTCCGCTCGATGAAGACCTGGGAGGAGAAGATCGACTACGCCCTGCGCGACCCGTCCTTCCTGGGCCGCGACCAGTTCGAGCGGTCGATGTGGCTGCTCCGGCACCCGGACGTCTGCACCGTCCGCTTCGAGGACCTGGTCGGGCCCAAGGGCGGCGGCTCGCGGGAGCGGCAGGTCGAGGCGCTCTCGCGCATCCTGACGCACCTCTCCTCCGACATCGACGCCCAGGAGATCGTGGACCGCATCTACAACGAGAGCTCCTGGAGCTTCTTCAAGGGACGGTCCGGCGCCTGGCAGGAACACTTCACCGACCGCAACGCCGAGCGCTTCCGGGAGCAGTTCGGCGACCTCGTCGAGCAGTACGGATACACGTGGTGACACCGAACGCACCGGACGCGTCCCGCCCACCGGCCTTCGTGCTGCTGGGCGGGCTCCGCGTCATCCTGCGCAACTCCGTCTACCTGACCGAACTCCGCGACCGCGGACTGAAGGTTCTGGTCCTCACCTCCGAGGACTGGCGCGCCGAGACGCTGCGGGCCATGCGGTCCGGGGAGGAGCCGGGCGCGCTGATCGACGACGCCGGTTTCGTCGAGGGCGACGTGGCGATCGAGGGCGGATTCACCTCCGGCGTGATCGCGCACCTGATGGAGTGGCGCAGCCGCTACCGGATCACCGGCGTCTTCGCCGCAGGGGAGATGCTCGTGGAGCAGACCGGGGTGGCCGCCGACCTGCTCGGCGTGCCGTCGCCCGGGCTCCGGGCCACCAGGATCTGCCGCAGCAAGTACCTGCAACGCGCCTACCTGCCCGAGTTCAGCCCCCGGGTGCGGGTGGTCCCGCCCAACGGCCGGGACGCCCTCCCGGCGTCGGAGCTGCCGTACCCCGCCGTACTCAAACCCGCGGCGCGCAGGTCCAGTTCCGGCGTGCGCCGGATCGGCGGCCCGCGGGAACTCGCCGCCGCGCTGGCGTCCTACCCGGCGGGCGAGACGCTGCTGGTCGAGGAGGCGGTGGACGGCCCCGAGTACTCGGTCGAAGCCGTCGTCCAGCACGGGAACGTCGTCTTCGACTCGGTCACCGCCAAACGCACCAACGAGCAGGGCACCGACCGGTTCGTGGAGATGGGGCACACCGTTCCCGCCCCCGACGGCCCGGGGACCCGGCAACTGCTGGAGGCCAACCGGGCGGTGGTGGCGCGGCTCGGCTTCGAGGACGGCATCGTGCACACGGAACTGCGCCTCACCGCCGCCGGTACCGTGGTGCTGATGGAGGTCGCCGCCCGCACCCCGGGCGACGGCATCCTGCACCTCTACCACCTGGCCACCGGGCGCCCGCTGGAGCGGGAGATCCTCCGGACGGCGCTGGGCGAGACCGTCCACGCCCCGGCCCCGCGCAGGGTGGCCCGGCAGGTCTACCTGGAGACGCCGCAGGGCGTGCTGGAGGACGTGAAGGTGCGTCACCCGCAGTGCGCGGCGCCCGTATGGGCGGCTGACGGCGAGGCGTGGCCCCCGCTGCGGCCCGGCGCGCCGCAGGACCCGCCCGCGCTGCGCGCGGTCCTGGTCCTGCGGAGACGCGGCGATAACATCGGCCCGCTGACGGAGTCGGGTGACCGCGTGGTCACGTTCCTCATCGACGCCGCCACCACCGCGGAACTCGACGCGCTGGAGGCCGAGGTGCGGGCGTCCGTCGACGTGACCGTCAGACGGTAGCGAGAAGGCGGGGACACCCGTCCCCGCCCCGCTGCCCGGACCAGTCGGATCTCACCTGTGAGGTGCTCGTCATGTGGATCGTGGAACTCGCCTTCGACGGCAGCCCGGAGCGGCTGGAGGCACGCCCGGCGCACCGGGAGAAGCTGGACGAGCTGCACGCGAAGGGCCTGGTGCGGATGGCCGGGCCCCTCGCCGACGACTCCGGTGCGGTGCTCGTCTTCGACGTGGACGACCGCGCCGCACTCGACGGACTGCTCGCCGCCGACCCCTACTTCGGCACCACCGGAGTCGAGGTCGCACAGGTGAGGGAGTGGCGGCCGTTCCTGACCTGACCACCGGGGGACGGGACGCGGGGGGACCAGGCGGGCGACGGAGGGGAACGGTTTCACGATGGCATCGGAACAGCGGGCGCTGCTGCGGCGGGGGGTCTTCCGCCGGCTGTGGGCGGGCGAGGCGATGGCGCGGCTCGGCTACCGGACCGCGCAGTTCCTCCTCCCCCTGCTCGCGGTCGTCGAACTCGGCAGCAGCGGGTCGCAGACCGGGCTCGTCTCCGCCGCCCAGTTCGTGCCCGTGGTCGCGCTCTCCCTGACCGCCGGGGTGTTCGCCGACCGGCTGGACCCCCGTCGCCTCGTCCTGGTCTGCACGGTGGTCCGCGGTGCCGCGCTCGGCATGCTCGGCCTCAGCTACGCGGCCTTCGGGCTGACGCTGTGGATGCTGCTCGCCGTCGCACTCGTGGTGGGCTCCGCCACGGTCTTCTACGACGTCGGGTACCAGTCCGCGATCCCGAAGCTCCTGCGTCCGCAGGAACTCGCGGCGGGCAACAGTCTGCTGCAGGCGGTCAACTCGGCCACGCAGATGGCCGGTCCGGCGCTCGCCGGGCTTTTCGTCTCGCTCGCGGGCCTGCCGTTCGCGGTCTCCGTGACCACGGCACTGTTCGCCGGTGCGCTGGTGAGCTTCTGGTCGCTGCGCATACCCCCCGGCGACCCCGAGGCGGCGGCCTCACCGGCAGGACGCCCGCAGCGCGGTGTGCGGGCCGTCCTCACCGGCATGCGCTTCACCTGGGGCTGCCGCCCCATCCGCGACCTCTGCGTCCAGTCCGGCCTGTTCAACCTGCACGAGCAGGCGTTCCTGACCGCGTTCATGATCTACGGCGTGCGCGAGGCGGGACTGTCCGCCGGCACCGTCGGCCTGCTGATCGGGGTGGCCAGCGCCGGCGCCCTCGTCGGCTCGGTCGCGGTCGGCCGGTGGACCGCACGGCTGCACGCCGGGCGGACCCTGACGGCCGGTCTGGTGATCGCCTCCGCCTCGCTGGCCGCCGCCGCGCTGGCGGCCCCCGCAGGACCGACCGCCGTCGTGTTCTCCGCCGCCTTCCTGTGCAACGGGGTGGCCCTCGGCGTCTACAACGTCTACGCCGTCAGCCTCCGCCAGGTGCTGCCGCCCCGCGAACTCCTCGGCGCGGTGACGGCGAACTACCGGCTGGTCTCCCTGGGGCCCGCACCTCTCGGCGCACTCGTGGGCGGCGTCCTCGCCGACCTGGCGGGACCGGGCGAGGCACTGGTGTGCGCGGGCGTCTCCGTCACGCTCTGCTCGCTGCTGCTGCTCCGCTCACCGCTGAAACGGGTGCGGCGCGTGGAGGAGGCGGAAGCCCTCCCGGCCCCCGGGCCGGCCGGTGACGCACCCGACCCCAAGACGATCGGAAGGTGAACGCGGTGACCACGGTCCGGTGGCGGGACAGCGTGACGGACGTCGCGGAACGCGACTGGGCGGAGCTGGGCGGCACGCACCGCGTGGACTCGTGCCACGGCTACCTCCACTTCCGCGAACATGTGGAACCGGGGCGGCCGGTGGTGGTCACCGCGCACGACGCGCAGGGACTCTCCGGCGCGCTGCACGGCGCCGCGACCACGCCCGGCTCCGGACTCTTCAGCCACCCGTGGAAGCTGCTGACCGCGCCACAGTTCCGCCGGGCCGAGGGGGACGGGGAGGACGGGGACGGCGCGGCCGCCCGCGCGGAACACGCCGCCCGGGTCGGCGAGGTCTGCGGTGCGGCACCCCCGCCCGCCTCCGCGCTCCAGGCCGACGGCGTGCCCGGGGCGGGCGCGCTGACCGCGGCCCTGGGCGAAGCGCTCGTGATCCGCGGCTTCGACACCAGCCAGGCCCAGCTGAGAACGGAACCGGATGCGGAGGCCGCCCGGCGGACGGCGCTCGCGCTGCTCCGCGCCCTGCAGACCTCCGTCCGGGAGGGAGCGGCGGGCGCCGTGGCCCTCCCCTACGTGCGGGAGGACGACGCGCCGCTGCGCGCCGCCCTGACCGAGGCCGGGTTCCGTTCGGCCCGGCTGACCGCGACCACCGAGTTCGAGGTGCCCGCCGGGATGTCGTACGAGGAGCTGCTCACCGGCCTCTCCCGTCGCCACCGGCACCGCTACCGCAAGGAGGAGCGGGAGTTCGGCGCAGCGGGACTGCGCCTCGAACACCGCGAACTCGCCGACGTCGTGCAGCGGGTCGCGGAGCTGGAGACGTCCAACACCGCCAAGCACGGCGGCCGGGCGGACCGGGAGAAGGTGGCGGCCGCCCGTACCGCCATGGCCCGGCTGCTCGGGAAGCGGGTACGCGTCCCCGTCGCCGTGCGCGACGAGCGCGTCCTCGCCTGCGGCCTGCACCTCGCCGACGGCGGCGACTACTGCGTCCTGCTCTACGGGAGCGACGCTGAAGGCGCCGAGCAGCTCAGCACGGCCTACCCGTGCCTCACCTTCTACGAGCCGCTGCGCCACGCGGCGGCGCACGGGGGCGCCCGGGTGCGGTTCGGCTTCGAGGGGTTCGGCGCCAAACTCATCCGCGGGGCCACGCTGCGCGCCCGTGAGACATGGCTGTGGGTGCCGGACCCCGCGGAGCTCGACGCCGTGCACCGCCTCCTGCGCTTCCTGGAGAGCCGCTGGACCGCCTATCGCGACGCGCTGCCGATCCGCTCCGCCTGAGCGGGCGACGCGCCTGCGGGCGACCGCGCGGGGCGGACAGGACGGCCCCGCGCGGTCACCCCCTTGGCTCAGGTGGTCGGAGGAGAGGCCAGGTCACGGGGCAGACGGGAAGCGGCTGCCGTGTCGAGCATCCACAGGGTGCGGGCGGTGCCGTACGCGCCCGCCGCGGGGGCCTGGAGCTCCCCCGCGCCGGACAGGGCGAGCGCCACCGCGTCGGCCTTGTCCTCGCCGGCGGCGAGCAACCACACCTCACGCGCCGCCCGGATCGCCGGCAGGGTCAGCGACACGCGCGTCGGCGGCGGCTTGGGCGCACCGTGCACGCCGACGACCGTGCGCCCGGTCTCCCGGACGCCCGGGTGCTCGGGGAACAGGGACGCCACATGGGTGTCCGGGCCGACGCCCAGCAGGAGCACGTCGAACGCGGGCACGCCGAGGTGGTGTTCGGGCGCCGCCGCGCGGGCGAGTTCCTCCGCGTACGCCGCGGCCGCCGCGTCCGCGTCGTTCCCGTACGCGCCGTCCGAGGCGGGCATGGCGTGCACCCGCTCCGGGGCGAGCGGCACGTGCGCGAGGAGTGCTTCGGTGGCCTGGGTGACGTTGCGGTCCGGGTCGCCCTCCGGGAGGAACCGTTCGTCGCCCCACCACAGGTCCAGCCGCGACCAGTCGACGGCGTCCCGCGCCGCCGACTCGGCCAGCCCGGCGAGCAGCCCGTTGCCGTTGCGGCCGCCGGTGAGCACCACGGACGCGGTGCCGCGGGCGGCCTGGGTGTCGACGATGCGGGTGATCAGCCGGGCGGCGGCCGCACGCGCCATCTCCCGGGGGTCGTGGTGGACGGCGACCTGAGGAGTGTGGGTCACGAGGAGGCCGCCTTCGAACCGTTCCCGCCACCTCGGGCGGCGCGCTTCGCGGGCTTCCCCTTCGCGCCGGCTCCCGCCTCCGCCGTACCGGTGCCGGCACCGGACGCTCCGCCGGAACCGGAACCGGAACCGGAACCCGAACCGTCCGCGGCGCCCGGCCGCACGCCGCGGATGCGGTCCACACCGAACCGCACCGCACGCTCGTACGCCTCGTCCGGGTCCAGCCGCCGCAGCTCCTCGGCGATCAGCTCGGCGGTGTTGCGCCGGTGCAGCGCCACGTGCCGGTCCGGCTGTCCGGGGACCGCCAGCTCGGCCAGCGACCCGTGCTGCCGGTCCAGGCAGATCTCCCCGTCGGCGGTCGCCATCCGCACGGCGGTTATGCCCGGCCCCTCGGAGAGCACCCGCTCCACCGGCACCCGCAGCCGTTCGGCCAGCCACAGGGCCAGCAGCTCGGTCGAGGGGTTGTACTCCTCGCCCTCCACCTGCGCCGACTTGATCTTGGTGTGCTTCTGGTCCAGCGCCGCCGCCAGCACGCTCCGCCAGGGCGTCGTCCGGGTCCACGCCAGGTCGGTGTCGCCCGGCGCGTAGGTCTCGGACCGCAGACCCAGCGTCGCCACCGGGTCCTCGGTGGCCGAGGCGTCGGTGATCCGCCGCTGGGCCAGCGTGCCCAGCAGATCCTTGGACGGGTTGTCCGGGGCGTCCTCGGGCCACCAGACGACCACCGGGGCGTCCGGCAGCAGCAGGGGCAGCACCACGCTGTAGGAGTGCGCGGCCAGCTCGCCGTGCAGCCGCAGCAGGATGGTCTCGCCGGCGCCGCCGTCCGGGCCCATCCGCACCTCGGCGTCCAGCCGCGCCATGGCCCGGTCGCGGGGCGACCGGCCGGGGCGGCGGACGACCACCAGGATGCGGGAGGGGTGTTCCTTCGACGCCTCGCCCGCGGCCTTCAGCGCGTCGTAGTGGTTGCCCTCGTCGGTGACGATCACCAGCGTGAGCACCATGCCGATCGCGGGCGATCCGCTGGCCCGCCGCGCCTTCACCAGCGCCGCGTTGATCTGGCTGGACGTGGTGTCCGTGAGGTCGATGTTCATGGCCGCCGCCAGCTCCGTCCGTCTCGCGCGAGCATCTCGTCCGCCGCCCCGGGCCCCCAGGTGCCGGCCGGGTACTGCTCCGGCGGGCCGCTGCGCGCCCAGTGCCGTTCGACCGGGTCCAGGATCTCCCAGGACCGCTCGACCTCCTGGTGGCGCGGGAAGAGGTTGGCGTCACCCAGCAGCACGTCCAGGATCAGCCGCTCGTACGCCTCGGGGCTCGACTCGGTGAAGGACTCGCCGTAGGCGAAGTCCATGGTCACGTCGCGGATCTCCATCTGCGTGCCCGGCACCTTCGACCCGAACCGGATGGTCACGCCCTCGTCCGGCTGCACCCGGATGACCAGGGCGTTCTGTCCCAGCTCCTGGGTGTCGGTGGCGCCGAACGGCGAATGCGGGGCGCGCTGGAAGACGACCGCGATCTCCGTGACGCGCCGCCCCAGCCGCTTGCCGGTGCGCAGGTAGAACGGGACGCCCGCCCAGCGCCGGTTGTCGACGCCCAGCTTGATGGCCGCGTAGGTGTCGGTGACGGACTGCGGGTCGATGCCCTCCTCGTCGAGGTAGCCGGGCACCTTCTTCCCGCCCTGCCAGCCCGCCGCGTACTGGCCGCGCACGGTGTGCCGGGCGAGGTCCTTCGGCAGCTGGACGGCGTTGAGCACCTTCAGCTTCTCCGCCACCAGGGCCTTCGCGTCGAAGGACGACGGCTCCTCCATGGCCGTGAGCGCCAGCAGCTGGAGCAGGTGGTTCTGGATGACGTCGCGGGCCGCGCCGATCCCGTCGTAGTAGCCCGCGCGACCGCCGATGCCGATGTCCTCGGCCATGGTGATCTGCACGTGGTCCACGTACGACCGGTTCCACAGCGGCTCGAACATGGTGTTGGCGAAGCGCAGCGCCAGGATGTTCTGGACGGTCTCCTTGCCCAGGTAGTGGTCGATGCGGAAGACCTCGCTGGCCCGGAACACGCCGTGCACGGTCCGGTTGAGCTCCTGCGCGGAGGCCAGGTCGTGCCCGAAGGGCTTCTCGATGACCGCGCGCCGCCAGCTCTCGCCCTCGCCGCGGTTCAGGCCGTGCTTCTCCAGCTGGGCGACCACGGTGGGGAAGAACTTCGGCGGCACGGACAGGTAGAACGCGAAGTTGCCGCCGGTGCCGCGCGACTTGTCGAGCTCCTCGATGGTCGCCTTCAGCGTCGCGAACGCCTCGTCGTCGTCGAAGACGCCCGGCACGAAGCGCATGCCCTCGGCGAGCTGCTGCCAGACCTCCTCGCGGAAGGGCGTGCGCGAGTGCTCCTTGACCGCGTCGTGCACGACCTGGGCGAAGTCCTCGTGCTCCCAGTCCCGGCGGGCGAAGCCGACCAGCGAGAAGCCGGGCGGCAGCAGCCCCCGGTTCGCCAGGTCGTAGACCGCGGGCATCAGCTTCTTACGGGACAGGTCCCCGGTGACGCCGAAAATGACCAGGCCCGACGGCCCCGCGATCCGCGGGAGCCGCCGGTCCTGTGCGTCACGCAGCGGGTTGACCGCGCTGCTCACTTGGCCTTACGCCCCCTTCGGAGCGAGACGCTTCAGCTCTGCGTCGGTGGAATCCAGCAGGTCGGTCCAGGACTTCTCGAACTTCTCGACGCCCTCGTCCTCGAGCAGCTGGACCACCTCGTCGTAGGAGATGCCCAGCTTCTCCACGGCGTCCAGGTCGGCGCGCGCCTGCTGGTAGGTGCCGCGAACGGTGTCGCCGGTGATCTCGCCGTGGTCGTCGGTGGCCTCCAGAGTGGCCTCCGGCATGGTGTTGACCGTGTTCGGCGCGACCAGCTCGGTGACGTAGAGGGTGTCCGGGTAGGCCGGGTCCTTCACGCCGGTCGAGGCCCACAGCGGCCGCTGCGGGTTGCCGCCCTTGCCCGCGAGGGCCTGCCAGCGGTCGCCGGCGATGACCTGCTCGTACTCCTGGTAGGCCAGGCGGGCGTTGGCGACCGCGGCCTTGCCCTTGAGGGCCTTGGCCTCGTCGGTGCCCAGCGCCTCCAGGCGCTTGTCGATCTCGGTGTCCACGCGGGAGACGAAGAACGACGCCACCGACTGGATCTGCGAGATGTCCAGGCCCTTGGCGTCTGCCTTCTCCAGACCGGCCTGGTAGGCGTCCATCACCTCGCGGTAGCGCTCCAGCGAGAAGATCAGCGTGACGTTGACGCTGATGCCGCGCGCGATCGTCTCGGTGATGGCGGGCAGGCCCGCGCGGGTCGCCGGGATCTTGATGAACGCGTTCGGCCGGTCCACCAGCCAGGCGAGCTGCTTGGCCTCGGCCACCGTCGCGTCCGTGCGGTGCGCCAGACGCGGGTCCACCTCGATGGAGACCCGGCCGTCGCGGCCCCCGGTCGCCTCGTTCAGCGGCAGCAGGATGTCGCACGCGTCCCGGACGTCCGCCGTGGTGATCATCCGCACGGCCTCCTCCACGGTGACGCCGCGGGCGGCCAGGTCGGCGACCTGCTCCTCGTACCCGTCACCGGCCGAGATGGCCTTCTGGAAGATCGTCGGGTTGGTCGTCACGCCCACCACGTGCTGCTCGCGGAGCAGTTCCGCGAGGGCGCCGGACGTGATGCGCTTGCGGGACAGGTCGTCCAGCCAGATCGCGACGCCTTCGTCGGACAGGCGCTTGAGTGCCTCCGTCATCGGGATGCATCTCCTCCTGGTTCTTGTCGGGTTCGAGCTGTCGAGCGGGCGTCAGCCGGCTGCGGCTTCGAGGGACTCGCGGGCCGCGCTCACCACGGCGTCCGCGGTGAGGCCGTACTCCCGGTACAGGGTCTGGTAGTCGGCCGACGCGCCGAAGTGCTCCAGCGAAACGACCCGGCCGGCGTCGCCGACGAACGGGTACCAGGTCAGGGCGACACCCGCCTCCACGGCGACACGGGCCCGGACGCCGGGCGGCAGCACCGACTCGCGGTAGGCCCGGTCCTGCTCCTGGAACCACTCCACGCACGGCATCGAGACGACCCGGGTCGGGACGCCCTGCTTCTGCAGCTCCGCACGCGCCTCCACGGCGATCTGCACCTCGGAACCGGTGCCGATCAGCACCACCTGCGGGGCGCCGCCCTCCGCCTCGGCGAAGACGTACCCGCCGCGGACCGCCTCCGGGTCGGCAGCGAAGGTCGGCACGTTCTGCCGGGTCAGTGCGAGGCCGTGCGGGGCGGGCTTCGTGGCGTGGCGGCGCAGGATCTCCGCCCACACGGTCGCGGTCTCGTTCGCGTCCGCCGGCCGCACCACGTTCAGCCCGGGAATGGCGCGCAACGACGCCAGGTGCTCCACGGGCTGGTGGGTGGGACCGTCCTCGCCCAGGCCGATGGAGTCGTGCGTCCACACGAAGGTGACCGGCGCGCCCATCAGCGCGGCCAGCCGCACCGAGTTCCGCATGTAGTCGGAGAACACCAGGAAGGTGCCGCCGTAGATGCGGGTGTTGCCGTGCAGCGCGATGCCGTTCATCGCCGCGGCCATGGCGTGCTCGCGGATGCCGAAGTGCACCGTCCGGCCGTACGGGTCGGCGCCGGGCAGCGCGCTGCCCTCCGGCAGGAACGAGGTCTCCGCGAAGGTGGTGTTGTTGGAGCCGGCGAGGTCGGCGGAGCCGCCCCACAGTTCGGGGATGACCGGGCCAAGGGCCTTCAGCACCGCGCCGGACGCCTTGCGGGTGGCCATGTCCTTGCCCGGCTCGAAGGTGGGGAGCTTCTGCTCCCAGCCCTCCGGCAGCTCGCCCGCGCGGATGCGGTCGAACTCGGCGGCCCGCTCCGGTTCGGCGCCGCGCCATGCCTCGAACCGCTTGTCCCATTCCGCCCGCCACGCGCGACCCCGGTCGCCCGCGCCGCGGACGTGACCGAGGACCTCGTCGTCGATGTGGAAGTGCTGCTCCGGGTCGAAACCGAGGACGCGCTTGGTCGCGGCGACCTCCTCCTCGCCCAGCGCTGAGCCGTGCGCGGCGCCGGTGTTCTGCGCGTGCGGCGCGGGCCAGGCGATGATCGAGCGGACCGCGATGAACGACGGCCGCTCGGTCTCGGCCTGCGCGGCCTTCATCGCCGCGTACAGGGCCTTCGGGTCCAGGTCGCCGCTGGGCAGCGGCTCCACGCGCTGCACGTGCCAGCCGTACGCCTCGTAGCGGGCCGCGGTGTCCTCGGAGATGGCGCCCGAGGTGTCGCCCTCGATCGAGATGTGGTTGTCGTCCCACATCAGCACCAGGTTGCCGAGCTTCTGGTGGCCGGCGAGCGAGGACGCCTCGGAGACGATGCCCTCCTGCATGTCGCCGTCGCTGGCGAAGCACCAGACGGTGTGGTCGAACGGCGACTCGCCGACCGGCGTGTCCGGGTCGAACAGGCCGCGCTCGTAGCGGGAGGCCATCGCCATGCCGACGGCGTTCGCGACGCCCTGGCCCAGCGGACCGGTGGTCGTCTCCACGCCGCGGGTGTGCCCGTACTCCGGGTGGCCCGGCGTGAGACTGCCCCAGGTGCGGAACGACTTCAGGTCGTCCATCTCCAGGCCGTAGCCCGCCATGTACAGCTGGATGTAGAGGGTCAGGCTGGAGTGGCCCAGCGACAGCACGAAGCGGTCGCGGCCGGTCCACTCCGCGTCGGCCGGGTCGTGGCGCATCAGCTTCTGGAAGAGCAGGTACGCGGCCGGTGCGAGGCTCATCGCGGTGCCCGGGTGGCCGTGGCCGACGTTCTGCACGGAGTCCATGGCCAGGACACGCACGGTGTCCACGGCCCGGGAGTCCAGATCGGTCCACTCGAGGTCTGTCATGGTCGGCTTCTCGCTCACCCTGCGTCAGGGCTCCTCTCACCTGTCGAAAGGCCGGTGACGGACGGTGTGCACCGGGCGCTGTCGAGACTACCGCTGCGCGGTCCGCCGAACCCCGGGTGCTCGCACTGTGGTCATCCCACACCTCATGTGCTCGGCACCCGTCTCATCTGCGCGCCGCCGGTCGCGGCGGCCGCGGCGCGGGGGACGGGTGCGGACCGGCGGCTGACACGTGGGACCCCCGGGGCGGTCGAGGTATGGCCGCCGTCTAGAGTGGCGTGGTAGGTGCGAGCCCTCCCCGGACCCTTCCCGGCCGGGCGCGTGCGTCGCCGTGACGCCCGGGCTCGCTTGTTCGTTGACGTGATCAGGGGTGTTCGTGACGGCCGTCGAATCCCGTCCAGCGGGGGTGCTCGAGGGCACCGTCCACCGCCCGTTCGGCGCCCGTGTCATGGCGTTCGTCGCCCTCACCAAGCCGCGCATCATCGAACTCCTCCTCATCACCACCATTCCGGTGATGTTCCTCGCCGCCCAGGGCGTGCCGGACCTGACGCTGGTGCTCGCCACCTGCGCGGGCGGCTTCCTCTCCGCGGGCGGCGCCAACGCGCTCAACATGTACCTGGACCGGGACATCGACGCCCTGATGCACCGGACCGAGCGGCGCCCGCTGGTGACCGGCATGGTCTCGCCCCGCGAGGGCCTGGTCTTCGGCCTCACCCTCGCCGTCGGCTCCACCCTCTGGTTCGGGCTGCTGGTCAACTGGCTCTCGGCGGCGCTCTCGCTGGGGGCCCTGCTCTTCTACGTCGTCGTCTACACGATGCTGCTCAAGCGCCGCACCTCCCAGAACATCGTCTGGGGCGGCATCGCCGGCTGCATGCCCGTGCTGATCGGCTGGTCGGCGGTCACGAACGACGTCAGCTGGGCGGCTGTGGTGCTGTTCGGTGTGATCTTCTTCTGGACGCCGCCGCACTACTGGCCGCTGTCGATGAAGGTCAAGGACGACTACGCGCGCGTAGGCGTGCCGATGCTGCCCGTGATCGCCACCAACACCGTGGTGGCGAAGCAGATCGTCCTCTACAGCTGGGTGATGGTCGGCGTGTCGCTGCTGCTGTGGCCGCTGGGCTACGTCGGCTGGTTCTACCCGCTGGTCGCGGTGGTGGCCGGCGGCTGGTGGCTGTGGGAGGCGCACGCCCTGCAGAGCCGTGCCAAGGCCGGTCTGACCGGGGCCCGACTCAAGGAGATGCGGCTCTTCCACTGGTCGATCACGTACGTGTCGCTGCTCTTCGTCGCCGTCGCCGTGGACCCGTTCCTGCGCTGAGCCGCCGGACCCGCCGGACCCGCCGGGCCCCGGCCCGACGGGTCGGGGCGCACCTGGTCCGGACGGGTCCGGGCCGCGCCGCCCGGAACACGACAGGTCCCCGGAAGCGTCCGCTTCCGGGGACCTGTCGCATGGGGATGCTCCTGCGGCGGTCGGGCCGCGGGATTCAGTCGTTGGACGGGCCGCCGAGCTGGATGCCGGCCATCCGGGACCACTCGTAGCGGCCGGTGCGTACCCGGGCCGCCATCGTGCCGTCGAACTTCTCGTGCACGGTGATGCCCGCGCGCGCGACCGCCTGTTCCGCCAACTGCACTGACGGGGCCACCAGATCGCCCCACTCGCCGTTCTCGCCGACGAGGACGATGCGCGCCCCGCGCTGTCCCAGGTACGAGATCTGGCCCTCGGCACCGCCGCCGTGTGCGTCGGCGAAGGCGCTGATGCGGTGGGCGAGCCGGGCCACCCGGCGCTCCTGCCGGCTCCTGCTCCTGTTCCGGTCCGAGGCGTCGTCAGGGGCGGTCGTGTCCTCCGTGCCGTCCGTGCCGTCCGCGGGTTCCTCGGCATGCTGTGTCTCTGCCATGGACCGGATGCTACCGGCGGGTATGCGTGCGGGTCACGACCCCCGGCCCCGGCGAGACCCAGGCCACACCACCGGCGGGCGGGTGCGTGCGGGCGTGCCGCTGCGGCGTCGACGGCGACGGGAGGGGAGACTTTCCGGGGGAGTGGGGCGCGTAGGGCGAGCGGGGGAGTCAGCTCGCTGCGGCGACGGGGCGGTCCGGGGCCGACGCGGGGGCCGGAACGGTCGGCGGAATCACCGGTAGCCCCCGTTCCCGCACCGACAGCACCAGCCGCACCACGGCGATCCACATCAGCGTGGAGCCCAGCATGTGCAGCCCCACCAGCACCTCGGGCAGCTCCGTCAGGTACTGCGCGTAGCCGATCGCCCCCTGCACGACCAGGACGATCATCAGCTCGCGCACCCGGGCGCGCGGGCCGACCGGGCCGTCGAACGCGCGCAGCACGAACCAGATCGCCAGGGTCAGCGCGACCACGATCCAGGCCAGCGCGGAGTGGATGCGGGCGACGGTGTCCCAGTCGACCGGCATGCGCGGCACGTCGCTGCTGTCCCCGGCATGCGGCCCGGCGCCCGTGACGACGGTGCCCATGACGATCAGCGCCACCGACACCCAGGCCACCAGCCAGGCCAGCTGCTTCACCGGCTTGCCGACCAGCGGGCGCGGCGGGTCGTCGCCCTCGCGGGCGCGGAGCCAGGTGACGGTCGCGACCGTAACCAGCGCCGTGGCGGCGACGAAGTGCCCGGCGACCGTGTAGGGGTTGAGCTTGGTGAGTACTGTGATGCCGCCCAGCACGGCGTTCGACAGCACGATCCAGAACTGCGACCAGGCCAGCCGGCTCAGCCCGCGGCGGCGCGGCCTCGCCGCCCGAGCGGCGACGATGGCCCAGCCGACGGCGGCGCAGAGCACGTAGGTCAGCATCCGGTTGCCGAACTCGAGGGCGCCGTGCAGGCCCATCTCGGGCGTGGCGACCAGGCTCTCGTCGCTGCACATCGGCCAGGTGTCGCAGCCCAGCCCGGAGCCGGTCAGCCGCACCGCCCCGCCGGTGACCACGATGACCACGCTCATCACGACGGGCGCGAGCGTGGCGCGTTGGAGCATCCGCTGCGAAGGGGTCCAGCGGGCGGCGACGTACGCGAGGGGATTGCGTACCAGTTCGAGCAGTTTCGGCACCCGCCCATCGTAGGCCCGGGCTTGTGCCTGCCTTCACAAGGGGTACCGGAAGGCCGGGCCCGCCGGAGCGGGCGGCGGCGGAGGGCTACTCCCAGCGGAAGAAGCGGGCCGCCGCCCCGAGTCCCGCGACGGCCCACACCGCGAGCACGCCGAGGTCGGCCCAGGGCAGGCCGGCGCCGTGCTGGAGCACCTGCCGCAGCCCGTCCGAGAGGGCCGACACCGGCAGCAGCTCCAGCACGGCCTGCACCGGACCGGGGAAGCGCGACAGCGGCACGATCACGCCGCCGCCGACCAGCAGCAGGATGAAGAGCAGGTTCGCTCCCGCGAGTGTGGCCTCGGCGCGCAGCGTGCCCGCCATCAGCAGCCCCAGCCCGGAGAACGCGGCCGTACCGGCGACCAGCAGCAGCACCACGGCGAGCCAGCCCCCCTGCGGCGACCAGCCCAGCCCGAACGCCACGGCGGTCAGCAGCAGCACCTGGAGCAGCTCGGTCACCAGCACCGCGCAGGTCTTGGCCGTCATCAGCGCCCAGCGGGGCAGGGGCGACGCGCCGAGACGCTTCAGCACGCCGTAGCGCCGCTCGAAGCCGGTGGAGATCGCCTGTCCGGTGAAGGCGGTGGAGAGCACGGCCAGAGCCAGCACGCCCGGGGCGAGGAAGTCCACCCGGGTGCCCTCGCCCCCGGCCGTCGCCACCGGCACGTCCACGATCTCCACGACGCTGAACAGCACCAGCACCAGCGTCGGGATGACCACGGTGAGCAGCAACTGCTCGCCGTGCCGCAGCAGCATCCGGGTCTCCAGCGCCGCCTGCGCGGCGATCATGCGCGCCACGGGTGCGGCGCCGGGCCGCGGCCGGTACGCACCGCCGGCGGACGTCGTCGTGCCGGTCACCGTGGTTCCCTCCTCGTCGGCCGGCCGGGTCACCGCAACTCCCTCCCCGTCAGCTCCAGGCTGCTGTTTCCCGGGGGCGACCCCCGAACCCCCGGCCGGTCGGGGGTGCCGCTCCGCTCCGGTCACCGCAACTCCCTCCCCGTCAGCTCCAGGAAGACGTCCTCCAGCGTGCGCCGCTCCACGGTGATGCCGTCCGGCAGGACGCCGTTCTGCGCGCACCACGAGGTCACGGTGGCCAGCAGTTGCGGGTCGACGGTGCCGGTGATCCGGTAGCCGCCGGGGCTGAGTTCGGCCGCCGCGCTTCCCGGGGGCAGCGCCTTGAGCAGGGAGGCGAGGTCCAGGCCGGGCCGCCCGGTGAAGCGCAGGCTGTCCTCGGCGCCGCCGCGGCACAGCTCCTCCGGCGTGCCGTGCGCGATGACCGTGCCGCCGTCCACGACGGCGACGCTGTCGGAGAGCTGCTCCGCCTCGTCCATGTGGTGCGTGCTGAGTACGACGGTGACGCCGTCGGCGCGCAGCTCGCGGACCAGGTCCCAGGTCGCGCGGCGCGCCTGCGGGTCCAGGCCGGCGGTCGGCTCGTCGAGGAAGACCAGCTCCGGGCGTCCCACCACGGCCATCGCCAGCGCGAGGCGCTGCTGCTGGCCGCCGGAGAGCCGCCGGTAGGGCGTGCGGCCGCAGGCGTCCAGGCCGAGCCGGGCGGAGAGCGCCGGTACGTCCAGCGGGTGGGCGTGCAGTGCCGCCATGTGGCGCAGCATCTCCCCGGCACGGGCGGTCGGGTAGACGCCGCCGCTCTGGAGCATCACCCCGATCCGGGGCCGCAGCTCCGCCGAACGGGTGACGGGGTCGAGGCCCAGGACGCGTACGGTCCCGGCGTCGGGGCGGCGGAAGCCCTCGCAGGTCTCGATGGTCGTGGTCTTGCCCGCTCCGTTGGGTCCCAGGACGGAGGTGACGGAACCGGCGGCGACGGTCAGGTCGAGCCCGTCCACCGCGGTCCGGCCGCCGTACCGCTTGACCAGGCCCGCGATCTCGACGGCCGGTGCGTTGCGCATGTCCGGGAGTCTAGGGAGCCCTCCGGGAGGCCCTGCGGCCGGGTGTCCGGGACGCCCGGCCGCAGGTTCGGTAAGGCTTACCTTCCGTGATGCACGCCATCCGGGCTGGTCACGGCGTCGCTTGCCGCTCTCCGCCGAATTACGCAACAATGGCGTTGTGAAAAAGACGGGCGAGATGCAGCAGCCCCGCACGACGGCCGGTCCGGCCGCCGGCGGTGCCGCCGTGTCCGGCGCCCCCGACGAGCAGCACGGCACCCGGAACAAGGTCGCGCGGTCCGTCCTGGATCACGGCCCGTCCACCGCCGCCGAGCTCGCCCAGCGCCTGGAACTCACCCAGGCCGCCGTCCGCCGCCACCTGGACCACCTGGTGGCCGAAGGGGTCGTCGAGGCCCGCGCCAAGCGCGTCTACGGCACCCGCGGGCGCGGTCGTCCGGCCCGGGTGTTCGCCCTCACCGACGCCGGCCGGGACGCCTTCGACCAGGCGTACGACCAGCTCGCCGCCGAGGCGTTGCACTGGATCGCCGAGTCGGCGGGCGGGGGAGCGGCAGGAGAGGCGGCCGTCGCCGCCTTCGCCCGCGCCCGGGTCGCCGCACAGGCCGAGCGCTACCGCGCGGCACTGGACGAGGCACCCCCGTCGCAGCGCACCGCAGCACTGGCAGAAGCCCTGACCGAGGACGGGTACGCTGCCACCGCGCGCAGCGCCCCTGCCGCGAGCGGGGAGCAGCTCTGCCAGCACCACTGCCCGGTGGCGCACACCGCCGAACGGTTCCCGCAGCTCTGCGAGGCGGAGACCGAGGTCTTCTCGCGACTGCTGGGGACGCATGTGCAGCGTCTGGCCACCATCGCCCACGGCGACGGTGTGTGCACCACCTACGTCCCTCAGGCGCAGCCCGCACAGACCGTCTCCGGCCCCCGGGCCGGAGAGAACGCCCGCAACAGCAGCACGCACGACACCACAGCCAGCACAGCCACCACAGCATCTGCCGAGAACACGGCCGGGAGGAACCCCGCATGACTCTCCCCACGGAGACCGCCCACCCCGAGCTCGAGGGCCTGGGCCGCTACGAGTACGGCTGGGCCGACTCCGACTCGGCCGGCGCCGCCGCCAAGCGAGGCCTCAACGAGGACGTCGTCCGCGACATCTCGTCGAAGAAGGACGAGGCCGACTGGATGCTGAAGCTGCGGCTCAAGGGCCTGAAGCTGTTCGAGAAGAAGCCGATGCCCAACTGGGGCTCCGACCTCTCCGGCATCGACTTCGACAACATCAAGTACTTCGTGCGGTCCACGGAGAAGCAGGCCACCTCGTGGGAGGACCTGCCCGAGGACATCAAGAACACCTACGACAAGCTCGGCATCCCGGAGGCGGAGAAGCAGCGCCTGGTCGCCGGCGTCGCCGCGCAGTACGAGTCGGAGGTCGTCTACCACCAGATCCGTGAGGACCTGGAGGAGCAGGGCGTCCTGTTCCTGGACACCGACACCGCGCTGCGCGAGCACCCGGAGATCTTCCAGGAGCACTTCGGCACCGTGATCCCTGCCGGCGACAACAAGTTCGCCGCGCTGAACACCGCCGTGTGGTCCGGTGGCTCCTTCATCTACGTGCCGCCGGGCGTGCACGTCGACATCCCGCTGCAGGCCTACTTCCGGATCAACACCGAGAACATGGGCCAGTTCGAGCGGACGCTGATCATCGTCGACGAGAACGCCTACGTGCACTACGTCGAGGGCTGCACCGCGCCGATCTACAATTCGGACTCGCTGCACTCCGCGGTCGTCGAGATCATCGTCAAGAAGGGCGGCCGCTGCCGCTACACGACCATCCAGAACTGGTCGAACAACGTCTACAACCTGGTCACCAAGCGCGCCGTGGCCTACGAGGGCGCGACCATGGAGTGGGTGGACGGCAACCTCGGCTCCAAGGTGACGATGAAGTACCCGGCCGTCTACCTGATGGGCGAGCACGCCAAGGGCGAGACGCTGTCCGTCGCCTTCGCGGGCGAGGGCCAGCACCAGGACGCCGGCGCCAAGATGGTGCACATGGCGCCCCGGACCTCCTCCAACATCGTCTCCAAGTCGGTGGCCCGCTCCGGCGGCCGCACCTCCTACCGCGGCCTGATCGAGATCGGTGAGGGCGCCGAGGGCTCCAAGTCCAACGTGCTGTGCGACGCGCTGCTGGTCGACACCATCTCGCGGTCGGACACCTACCCCTACGTGGACGTCCGCGAGGATGACGTGACCATGGGTCACGAGGCGACCGTCTCCAAGGTCAGCGACGACCAGCTCTTCTACCTGATGAGCCGCGGTCTCTCCGAGGACGAGGCGATGGCGATGATCGTGCGCGGCTTCGTCGAGCCGATCGCCAAGGAGCTGCCCATGGAGTACGCACTCGAACTCAACCGGCTGATCGAGCTGCAGATGGAAGGCGCGGTCGGCTGACGCCGTCCCCCGTCCCTCCACGCGTGCCGCGGCGCGACGCCGCGGCACGCACCCCGACCACGGACCTGCGTCCCGAGAAAGAGAGCAGCACGAACAGCCATGGCTGAGAGTCAGAACATCCCGGCGGGTTCCACCGCCTCCGGCGGTATCGCGGTGGCCGCGGAGTCGACCGTCGCCACCCGGATGAGCGCCGAGCCGTCCTTCGACGTGGCCGACTTCCCGGTGCCGCACGGCCGCGAGGAGGAGTGGCGCTTCACCCCGCTCGAGCGGCTGGGCGGCCTGCACGACGGCAGTGCCGAGGCCTCCGGGTCCCTCAAGGCGGAGATCGCCACGCCCGACGGCGTCACGGTGGAGACCGTCGGCCGGGACGACGCCCGCGTCGGCCGGGCCGGCAAGCCCGTCGACCGGGTCGCGGCCCAGGCGTTCAGCTCCTTCGAGAAGGCCACGGTCGTCACCGTGCCCAAGGAGTCCGTGCTCGGGGAGCCGATCCGGGTGAACCTGCACGGCGAGGGCGGCGTCACCTACGGGCACACCGTCTTCGAGCTCGGCGCCTTCGCCGAGGCCGTGATCGTCATCGACCACACCGGTGACGGAGTGCGTGCCGCCAACGTCGAGTACGTGCTCGGCGACGGCGCCAAGCTCACCGTGGTCTCCGTGCAGGACTGGGACGACACCGCCGTCCACTGCTCGCAGCACAACACGCTGGTCGGCCGCGACGCCTCCTTCAAGTCCGTCGTCGTCACCTTCGGCGGCGACGTCGTCCGCATCCACCCGCGGGTCAACTACGCCGGTCCCGGCGGCGAGGCCGAGCTGTACGGCGTCTTCTTCACCGACAACGGCCAGCACCAGGAACACCGCCTGATGGTGGACCACGACAGCCCGCACTGCCGCAGCAACGTCGCCTACAAGGGCGCGCTGCAGGGCGAGTCGGCGCACGCCGTGTGGATCGGCGACGTGCTCATCCGCAAGGCGGCCGAGGGCACCGACACCTACGAGCTCAACCGGAACCTGGTGCTCACCGACGGCGCCCGCGTCGACTCGGTGCCGAACCTGGAGATCGAGACCGGTGAGATCGTCGGCGCCGGCCACGCCTCGGCCACCGGCCGCTTCGAGGACGAGCAGCTGTTCTACCTGATGGCCCGCGGCATCCCGGAGATGGAGGCCCGCCGCCTCGTCGTGCGCGGCTTCTTCGCCGAGCTGGTCCAGCAGATCGGCCTTCCCGACCTCGAGGAGCGCCTGATCGCGAAGATCGACGCGGAACTGGAGGCGTCCGTCGCATGAGTGACGCATCCGGATTCGTGCGCGTCGCCACTCTCGGCGAGCTGGAGGAGGACACCCCCAAGCGGGTGGAGATCGACAGCACCCCCGTGTCGGTGGTCCGCACCGAGGGAGAGGTGTTCGCGATCCACGACGTCTGCTCCCACGCGAACGTCTCGCTCTCCGAGGGCGAGGTGGAGGATTGCCAGATCGAGTGCTGGCTGCACGGCTCCGCGTTCGACCTGCGCACCGGCAAGCCCTCGGGCCTGCCCGCGACCGTTCCCGTCCCCGTTTACCCCGTCAAGATCGAAGGAGACGGCCCCGACGCGGCTGTGCTCGTCTCCGTCACCCAGGAGTCCTGAGTTCCCCATGGCAACGCTTGAGATCAACGACCTGCACGTCTCCGTCGACACCGACAACGGTGCGCGGGAGATCCTCCGTGGCGTCGACCTGACCGTGAAGCAGGGCGAGACCCACGCGATCATGGGCCCGAACGGCTCCGGAAAGTCGACGCTGGCCTACTCGCTCGCCGGTCACCCCAAGTACAAGATCACCGGCGGCTCGGTGAAGCTCGACGGCGAGGACGTCCTGGAGATGTCCGTCGACGAGCGGGCCCGCGCCGGCCTGTTCCTCGCCATGCAGTACCCGGTCGAGGTCCCCGGAGTCTCCGTCTCCAACTTCCTGCGCACCTCCGCCACCGCCATCCGCGGCGAGGCCCCGAAGCTGCGCACCTGGGTGAAGGAGGTCAAGGAGGCCATGGAGCGCCTCTCCATCGACCCCGCCTTCGCCGAGCGGAACGTCAACGAGGGCTTCTCCGGCGGTGAGAAGAAGCGCCACGAGATCCTCCAGCTGGAGCTCCTCAAGCCGCGGATCGCCGTCCTCGACGAGACCGACTCCGGCCTGGACGTCGACGCGCTGCGCGTCGTCTCCGAGGGCGTCAACCGCGTCCGCGAGTCCGGCGAGGTCGGCACCATGCTGATCACCCACTACACGCGCATCCTGCGCTACATCAAGCCCGACCACGTCCACGTCTTCGCCAAGGGCCGGATCGCCGAGTCCGGCGGCCCCGAGCTCGCGGACAAGCTGGAGGCCGAGGGCTACGAGGCGTACGTGAAGGGAGCCTGAGCCACATGACGCAGCTGCCGGGCCTCCTCGACACCGAGGCGCTCCGCAAGGACTTCCCCATCCTGGACCGCACGGTCCACGACGGGCGGAAGGTCGTGTACCTGGACAACGCGGCGACCTCGCAGAAGCCGCGCCAGGTCCTGGACGCGATGGCCGACTACAACGAGCGGCACAACGCGAACGTCCACCGCGGTGTGCACGTCCTCGCCGAGGAGGCCACGGCGCTGTACGAGGGCGCCCGCGACAAGGTCGCCGCCTTCGTCAACGCGCCCAGCCGGGACGAGGTGGTGTTCACCAAGAACGCCTCCGAATCGCTCAACCTCGTCGCCAACATGCTCGGCTGGGCCGACGAGCCGTACCGCGTCTCGGACGAGTCCGAGATCGTCATCACGGAGATGGAGCACCACTCCAACATCGTGCCGTGGCAGCTGCTGGCGCAGCGCACCGGCGCGAAGCTGAAGTGGTTCGGCCTCACCGACGACGGCCGTCTCGACCTGTCCCGCATCGACGAGATCATCACCGAGAAGACCAAGGTCGTCTCCTTCGTGCTGGTCTCCAACATCCTGGGCACCTTCAATCCGGTCGAGGAGATCGTCCGCCGGGCGCAGGAGGTCGGCGCGCTGGTCGTGATCGACGCCTCGCAGGCCGCCCCGCACATGCCGCTGGACGTGCAGGCGCTGCAGGCCGACTTCGTGGCCTTCACCGGGCACAAGATGTGCGGCCCCACCGGCATCGGCGTGCTCTGGGGACGTCAGGGACTGCTGGACGACCTGCCGCCGTTCCTCGGCGGCGGGGAGATGATCGAGACCGTCTCGATGAGCTCCTCCACGTACGCGCCCGCGCCGCACAAGTTCGAGGCCGGCACGCCCCCGATCGCGCAGGCCGTCGGCCTCGGCGCGGCCGTGGACTACCTGTCGGCCATCGGCATGGACCGGATCGCCGCGCACGAGCACGCGCTCACCGAGTACGCCGTCAAGCGCCTCCAGGAGGTCCCCGACCTGCGGATCATCGGCCCGGTCACGGCCGAGGACCGGGGCGCGGCGATCTCGTTCACGCTGGGCGACATCCACCCGCACGACGTCGGGCAGGTGCTGGACGAGCAGGGCATCGCCGTCCGGGTCGGCCACCACTGCGCCCGTCCGGTCTGCCTGCGGTACGGAATTCCTGCGACCACGCGGGCGTCGTTCTACCTGTACTCCACGCCGGCCGAGGTCGACACCCTGGTGGACGGCCTGGAGCACGTACGGAACTTCTTCGGCTGAGGACCACGGGCAAGGTAAGGACGAGGCGTGAAGCTCGACTCGATGTACCAGGAAGTGATCCTGGATCACTACAAGAACCCGCACGGGCGTGGCCTGCGCGACGGCGACGCCGAGGTGCACCACGTCAATCCGACGTGCGGTGACGAGATCACCCTGCGGGTGCGGTACGAGGGCTCCACCATCGCCGACGTCAGCTACGAGGGCCAGGGCTGTTCCATCAGCCAGGCCAGCGCCTCGGTGCTCAACGAGCTGCTGGTCGGCAAGGAGCTGGACCGGGCGCGGCGCATCCAGGAGACCTTCCTGGAGCTGATGCAGTCCCGTGGCAAGCTGGAGCCGGACGACGCCATGGAGGACGTCCTCGAGGACGCGGTCGCGTTCGCGGGCGTCTCCAAGTACCCGGCGCGCGTGAAGTGCGCGCTGCTGAGCTGGATGGCCTGGAAGGACGCCACCGTCCAGGCGCTGGGCGAGTCCGCGATGGACGGCGCCGAGCAGTCGACGGAGAAGACGGAGAAGACCTCATGACCGAGACCACCACCAAGCCGGCGAGCGAGGACGAGGTCCGCGAGGCGCTCTACGACGTGGTCGACCCCGAGCTGGGTATCGACGTCGTCAACCTCGGCCTCATCTACGGCATCCACATCGACGACTCCAACGTCGCCACCCTCGACATGACGCTCACCTCGGCGGCCTGTCCGCTGACCGACGTCATCGAGGACCAGGCCCGCTCCGCGACCGACGGCATCGTCAACGAGCTGAAGATCAACTGGGTCTGGATGCCGCCGTGGGGCCCGGACAAGATCACCGACGAGGGCCGCGAGCAGCTCCGCGCCCTCGGCTTCAACGTGTGACACCACCGCCCGTCCGCGGGTGACCGACGCCGCCCGTGCCCCGCAGTCCGCTGCGGGGCACGGGCGGCGTCGCGCGTGGGGTGGTGTCCGCCGTCTCAGTAGTGGATGCGGGCCGTCGCGGCGCGGTGGTCGGAGTAGTGCCGGTCGGCCCGGTCGCTGCCGGTGGCGTCCTGGTCGGCCTGGTCGCCGTCGTTCCACTCCACGGTGTCGGCCGCGGTGACCGCCGGCAGGCCGCCGGAGCCTCGCCGCGCCAGCAGGAAGTCGATGCGGCGGCCGGAGGACAGCGTCCACTCGTCCTTCAGGCAGTCCTTCACCGCGCCCGAGGCTGCGCAGTCCGCGTAGAGGGCGTCCCGGTAGCCGTACGAGCCACCCAGGTCGCCGTTGGTTCTCGCGTACCAGGAACGCCAGTTGTTCGCCGACGTGAGGCCGGTGCTGTTGGTGTCGCCGCCGAGGATCAGCAGGTCCCCGCCGAAGCCGTCCTCGCGGATCTCGGTGACGGCCTCCCGGGCGTTGCTCTCCGTGCAGGGCTTCCCGCCGTGGGCCGCCGTCGGCCAGTGGAGCGAGGCGACGGAGAGGTCCCGGCCGGCGACCCGGTCGTGCAGCCGCACCTTGACGGCCTTGGTGCGGGCCTGGTTGTTGTTGGTGCAGCCGCCGCCGAGGTCGGACTGCGCCTGCCAGCGCTTCACCGAGGCGTCCGGGTCGCTCTCCAGGGAGAAGCGCGCGGCCCGGTAGACGACCGCGTTGGTCTGGTACTTCTTCGGCGCCCCGCACGGGCTGTTCATGGCCTGGGGGGAGTTCTCCGCGATCACGGCCCGGTACTCCTCGCCGAGCTGGGAGGAAAGCCGCGCGGTGTAGTCGTTGAGCTGCTGCCGTCCGCTGATCTGCTGCACGAGGAACAGGTCGGGACGATAGGGCATCCGGTCGAGGTAGTAGACCAGGTCCTGCCAGTCGCCGGGGCACTGGAGCCCCACGGTCGGCAGGTTCTCCACGTTGTTCACCGCCACCTGCACGAAGGCGGGGTCGTCGTTCGGCGCGCCGGGGGCGGGCGCCGCCGCGGCGGTCGGGGACAACAGGGTGGCGGCCGTCGCGGCGGCCGCCACCAGGCCGAGGGCCCGCACTCTGCCGACGGTTCTTCGCACGTTCGGTACTCCTTCGGTCCACGGCACGGAGGAGACCAGCGTAGGGCGAATGGCGTGTTCATGGCAGGTGACCGGAAGCGGGGAGATGTGTACGCTCGTACACATGGTTTACGCGACGCTTGCCGGGGCGATCCTGGCCGAAGTCCTGGGCACCACCGCGATGAAGTACAGCGACGGCTTCACCCGCCTGTGGCCGTCCCTCGGTACCGCCGCCGGCTACCTGATCGCGTTCTTCCTCCTCGCCCAGACGCTCAAGACCCTGTCGGTGGGCACCGCCTACGCCATCTGGGCCGGACTCGGCACCGCCGCCGTCGCCGCCATCGGCATGATCTTCATCGGCGAGGCCGTCACCGCAACGAAGATCATCGGTCTGCTCCTGGTGATCGCCGGAGTCGTCGTCCTCAACCTCGGCGGAGCCCACTGATGGCCCCCACCCGCCGCCACGACCCCGACCGGCGCACGCGGATGGTGGACGCCGCCATCCGCGTCGTCGACGCGCACGGCATCGCCGGGCTCAGCCACCGGCGGGTCGCCGCCGAGGCCGACGTGCCCCTCGGCTCCACCACGTACCACTTCGCCTCCCGCGAAGACCTGCTGGTCGCCGCCCTGCGCCGGGTCGGCGACCGGTGGCTGGCCGACGTCGACGCCTGGGAACGGGCCCTGCCCGCCGACGCCCCGCTCGCCGGTGAACTCGCCCGCCTCGTCCAGGAGTCGCTGACCGGCGGCCGGGCCCGCACCCGCCTGGAGTACGAGTTGTACCTCGCCGCACTCCGGCACGACGCCGTCCAGCCGGTGGCCGCCGCGTGCGTCGACGGCCTCGCCGCCATCCTGCGCCGCCGCACCCCTGACGACGCCACCGCCCGCGCCCTGGCCGCCCTCACCGACGGACTCACCCTCCAGCTCCTCCTCACCGGCCGCACCCCCGACGGCGCCGAACTCCGCAGCCTCCTCGCGCCACTGGCCGGCACGGGCGTGAACTCCTCCTCCCCGACCGGGTGACAAGGGGGAGTAAGCCGCCGACCCGACGGGGGACCGCCCAGTGATCCACGATCCACCGACGCCGTACGAGACGACCGCGGACGACGCGGCGCTCATCCGGGAATCCCGGGAGAGACCAGAGGTCTTCGCACGGCTCTACGACCGCCACGCCGCCGACATCCACCGCTACGCCGCCAGGCGCCTCGGCGACGCCGTGGCCGACGACATCACCGCGGACACCTTCCTGGCCGCGTTCCGGCACCGCACCCGGTTCGACACCGACCGGTCCAGTGCCCGGCCCTGGCTCTACGGCATCGCCGCCAACCTCATCGGCAAGCACCGCCGCACCGAGCTGCGCGCGCTGCGGGCACTGGCCCGTACGGGCACCGACCCGGTGGCCGAGTCCTGGTCCGACCGCGTGGACAGCCGCGTCACCGCGCAGGCCGCCCACCGGCCGCTGGCCGCCGCACTCGCCACCCTGGCCGACCGCGACCGCCACGTGCTGCTGCTCGTCGCCTGGGCCGACCTCAGCTACCAGGAGGTCGCCGAGGCGCTGTCCATCCCGGTCGGCACCGTCCGTTCCCGGCTCAACCGCGCCCGCCGCAAGGTGCGCACCGCTCTGGGTGGCGACCCCACGATCGTCACCGACGCCGCGGAGGTGGCGTGACATGGACGAGATGACACGGCTGCGCGAGATGCGCGCCGACACCCCGGCCCCCGACCGGGCCCGGCTCGCGGCCGGACGGCAACGCCTCGCCGACGTGACCGCGAAGCGGTCCCGCCGCCGCGCGCTGCGCACCGACTGGCGTCTGGCCTCGCTCGGCGCCGCCGCTGCCGCGGTGGTGGCGGTCCTGATCGGCGTCCAGATCCAGGAACCCGGCGGGGGCGAGCCGTCGCCGGCCGCGTCCACCGTCGTCACGGTGCCCGACCTCGACGACCCGGTCGCCCTGGTCCACCGCATCGCGGACGCCGCCGAGGCGAGCCCCGACCCGAACCCGGAGCCGGGGCAGTGGGTCTACGAGAAGAGCGTCCGGGGCCACGAGAGCGGATCCGACGAGGGGGAACCCGGCTCCGGGCCGCAGGAGAGCTGGTACCTCTACGCCGACCCGCAGTTCGAGAACGGGACGGAGGGCGACGACTACTCCCACCGGCTGCGCTACGACTTCGTGGCCGACCTCCCCGAGGACCCGGAGAGGCTCTTCGCGAAGCTCCGTGAGTTCTACCCCGCCGCCGGCCCCGACGAGCCGCGCCTCGCGCACGACTACCGCGCCGCCCGCGTCCTCGCCGGCACCTGGCCGGTGCCCCCGCAGGGCATCGCCCGCGTCTACCGCGCCCTCGCCACCCTGGACGGCATCTCGGCGGTCGACCACCTCGTCGCCGACGCCACGGGACAGAAGGCGATCGCGGTGTACGTGAAGACCCCCGGCACCACCCTGCGGGACGAACTCCTCTTCGACCCGCGGACGCTGGAACGGGTGGGGAGCCGGAAGGTCGTCGTGAACAGCGAGGACCTCCCCGACTCGCCGTACGGCGACCCGCTGCAGAAGGGCGACGTGCTCAGCAACTCCGCCGTCCTCGACCACGCGATGGTCGGCCGCGAGAACGAGCGGCCCTGACCGCCGCCGCCAACTGTCCGGGGAGCGACCCCACAAGGGGGGAGGGCCGCTCCCCGGACGCACGTCCCACCCGGACGTCTCCGACACCCCTGGCCGGGCGACCCGGCTGGTGAGACCGGTTCGCCATGCGCGGGCAGGGCGGGCTAGCGTTCGGTGTATGACCGATGCAGCCACCGCCAGCTCCACCGCCAGCACCGCCACCGGCGCCGTCGCCGCCGGGCTCGCCACCGTCACCGACGGCGGCACCGTCCTCGACACCTGGTTCCCCGCCCCCGAGCTGTCCGCCGAGCCCGGCCCGGCCGGCACCGAGCGGCTCAGCGCGGAGCAGGCCACCGCGCTGCTGGGCGACGCCGCGCCGCACGCGCTCGGCCCGGACCCGCGCCGCGACGTGGAGGTCATCGCCGTCCGCACGGTCATCGCCTCCCTGGACGACAAGCCGCTGGACGCGCACGACGCCTACCTGCGCCTCCACCTGCTCAGCCACCGGCTGGTCCGCCCGCACGGGCAGAACCTCGACGGCATCTTCGGCCTGCTCTCCAACGTGGCCTGGACGAACCTCGGCCCGGTCGCCGTCGACCGCGTCGAGCAGGTACGGCTGGCCGCCCGTGCCAGCGGCGTCCAGCTCAACGTCGCCAGCATCGACAAGTTCCCCCGCATGACCGACTACGTCGCCCCCAAGGGCGTGCGCATCGGCGACGCGGACCGTGTGCGGCTCGGCGCGCACCTCGCCGAGGGCACCACCGTCATGCACGAGGGCTTCTGCAACTTCAACGCCGGCACCCTCGGCACCTCCATGGTCGAGGGCCGCATCAGCGCGGGCGTCGTCGTGGGCGACGGGTCCGACATCGGCGGCAGCGCCTCCGTCATGGGCACCCTCTCCGGCGGCGGCAAGCAGACGATCTCCATCGGTGAGCGCTGCCTGCTCGGCGCCCAGGCCGGCGTCGGCATCTCGCTGGGCGACGACTGCGTGGTCGAGGCCGGCCTCTACGTCACCGCCGGTACCCGCGTCACCCTGCCCGACGGCGAGGTCGTCAAGGCCCTGGAACTGTCCGGCGCCCACAACCTCCTCTTCCGCCGCAACTCCACCACGGGCACCGTCGAGGCGCTCCAGCGCAGCGGCTCCTGGGGCGGCCTCAACGAGGCCCTGCACACCCACAACTGAACCCGCCGCCTGCCCGGGCCGCGCACCCGCGCGGCCCGGGTAGGCTGCGGCGCATGAGTGATCTCGGGGCGGGACTGCGGTATCTGGGGCGCGGGCAGCGCTGGGCGTTCGGGCACGGACGGTGGTACGGGTTCGGGCTGCTGCCCGCTCTCGTCGCGTTCGTGCTGTACGCCGCGGCCCTCACCGCGCTCGCCTACGGCGCCGACGACATCGCCGCCTGGGCGACGCCCTTCGCCGACGACTGGAGCGACTTCTGGCGCGGCGCGCTCCGCTTCACCTTCGCCGTGCTGCTGTGGGCCGTCGGTCTGGCGCTCGCCGTCCTCACCTTCACCGCCGTGACGCTGCTGATCGGCGACCCGTTCTACGAGAAGCTCTCCGAAGAGGTAGAGAAGTCCGAGGGCGGCTGCCCGCCCGGCTCGGACGCGCCCTGGTGGCGGCAGCTGTGGCGGTCGCTGCTGGACAGCCTGTACGTGCTGGGGCGGGCGCTGCTGTTCACCGTGCCGCTGTTCGCCCTCGGCTTCGTGCCCGTGCTCGGGCAGACCGTCGTGCCGGTGCTCGGCTTCTGCGTCTCCGGGTACTTCCTGGCCGCCGAGCTGACCTCGGTGGCGATGCAGCGCCGTGAGATCCCGGTCCGGGAACGGCTGGCGCTGCTGCGCGCGCGGCGTTCGCTGGTGCTCGGCTTCGGGGTGCCGCTGGTGCTCTGCTTCCTGGTGCCGTTCGTCGCGGTCCTGCTGATGCCCGGCGCCGTCGCCGGGGCGGCCCTGCTGGTCCGCGACGTGGCGGACGGTCACCGTGACGTCCCGGCCGCCGTGCCGCCGCCCGCCCAGCAGGCGTCACCGGCCCACCCGGCGCCTCCGCACCTCCCCGGCCCACCGCGTCGCTGACGCCCGGTCCAGGCCGGAAGGGCTCAGACGTCGCCGCCCTCGCGGGGGAAGTCCGCCGTGGGGAGCTTCAGGTCGACGACGGTGCCGGACAGATCCAGGACCTCGCCGAACTTCGCGGTGAGGCGGCTCTGGTACTCGCCGTCCTTGGGGTGGGTGAAGAGGTGGCAGGTGGCCGTGTACGGATCCACGATCAGGTACACGGGCACCGCCGCGGCGGCGTACGCCTGCTGCTTCGGGCCGTAGTCGTTGGCGGCCGTACCCCGCGAGATCACCTCGGCGATGAACTCCACGTCTTCGTGAAGCCACCCGCGGCGACCGTCGGTGTGACCCTTGCCTGCGGAGTCCCTGAGCTTGGCCACGTCCGGCGCGAACCCGTTGCTCGCATCGGGGAAGTCGATACGGACGTCCGACTTCACCTTGGCGTCCATACCGAATCGGTCCTCCAGGGCGCGGACGATCCGGCGAATGATCTCCCAGTGCGCGTCCCGCTGCGGCGACATGTGAACGGTCCCCTCGACGATCTCGGCCTTGTAGCCCTCGGGGACGGGCATCCGCTCCAGCAGCTCGAACAGCTCGTCCAAGCTCAGGTCGTCGCTCACGGCCCTCTCGATCCTGTCGGTCAGCTCGACGGTCATCGACGTGCCACGCCTCCCCGCCGCGACCGGGCGGCGCAGCCGCACGGTTCAACGATACGGCGGCCGGCGGGACACGCGGCGTCACCACACGTGTCCCACCGGCGCCACCCGTCAGGAGGCCGGAGGCCAGGACGGTCAGGGCGTCACGGACGGAACCGCAGCACCTGCGGGTCGTGGTCGCTGACCTGGTCCGCGAACTCGGCGTTGGTGTGCACGATGTCGTAGTCGAAGCGGCGGATGCCGGGCGACACCAGCGTCTGGTCCAGCACCTGCGAGTTGCCGTCGTAGACGTAGGTGTAGCGCTCGCACTCCGGCAGTGCGTACACCGCGCTGCGCAGCACCCGGCCGTCGGTCAGCTGCTCGGTGGTGGCGGAGAACTCGAAGTCGTTGATGTCGCCGAGGACGACGACGTCGGCCTTCCGCTGCACCTGCAGAACGTCCTTGACGAAGGCGTTGACCGACCGCGCCTGCAGCAGCCGCTGCTCCTCGGAGGAGCGGGACGGCGGCTGGAAGCGGCTGTGCAGCGACTGGTCGCCGCCCTTGGACGCGAAGTGGTTGGCGACCACGATGACCGTGCGGCCGCGGAAGCGGAACTCGCCTGCGACGGGCTTGCGGCTGTCCTCCCAGGCGGCGGCGGTCGGTTCGATGCGGCCCGGGGAGTGCGTGAGGGTGGCCCGGCCGCGGCGCTCGACCACGTCCGTCGCGGTGGTGGCGTCGCCGCCGGGGCGGTCCACGAAGGCGACCCGCTCGGGGTTGAAGAGGAAGACGTTGCGTATGTTGCCGCCGGGCTGGCCGCCGTCCTGCTTGTCCTGCGGGTCGATGCCGCGCCATGCGTAACGTGGTCCGCCCGCCGTGACCACCGCCTCGATCAGTTTGGCCACCGTCTCGTCGGCCGCGACCACGCCGTCGTCCTCGGGGCCGGTGTTGTCCTGGATCTCCTCCAGGGCGACGATGTCCGGCGAGGCCAGGGCGTTCACCAGGCCGTCGGCGAGGCGTGCGAACTTCTCCTCGTCGTCGCCCGGGTCGAGGTTCTCCACGTTGTACGTGGCCACCGCCAGCTCGCGGCGCCGCTGCTCGCGGGTCTGCTCCCGCTCCAGGCCGCCGTCCTGGACGGTGCCCAGCTCGCGGGCGGCGAGGTAGTAGCCGCCGAACTGCTCGTAGTCCAGTGGGCCCTCAGTGGTGCCGGACAGCGTGTCGCCGGTGTCCGCCGCCGGGAACGGCTCCTCGGCGAGCGGGGTCAGCGACTCGACCTTGAGGCGCCCGGGGTTCTGCGCGTCGTAGCCGCCGTAGCGGGTGCCGCCGCCGGCGGTGGGGTTCTGCCGGGGCTTCACCGTCACCCACATCTCGGCGTACTGGGTGCTCGGGCCGGCGACCCGGGCGTCCCGGACACGGACGTTGCTGCCCTCCAGCGACTCGTACAGGTCCAGCGCGTACCGCGAGGGGCGCAGCTCCAGGTCCTCGATACCGCCGTCCGCCCCGCCCTCCGGTGCGTACGCCGAGGGCACGCTGCGGGAGCCGAGGGTGCGCGGGGCGGGGATCGGGTTGCCCGAGGAGACGACGGTCACCTCGGAGCCGGATATCTGCGTGACCGACTGGTTCCCGCCGTCCCGGCCGCCGTAGTAGTACTCGCCGACCGTGCCGGTCACCCGCACCTCGTCGCCGGGCCGCACGGTGGGTGCCGAGCCGGTGAACACGAACACGCCCTCGCTGGTGGCGGCCGATCCGTCACCCTCCGGGTCCTGGAACCAGAAGCCGCGCGAGCCGTACGTGCGCACGCCGGTGACGATGCCCGCCACCTCCCGGACCTCCTCGCCCGCATAGGGAGACAGGCGGGTGGAGCCCTGGATGTCGTGGATGCGCAGCGGGTCGCCGTCCGCGGCGAGGGCGGGGGAGGCGAGCAGGGTCGAGGTCAGTGCGGCGACGGTGAGCGCACCGAGCGCGGCGGTGTGACGGGTGGTCAAGAGGTCCTCCGTGGGGCGGGTGAGAAGCACCGGAACACGCCGGAAGTGGCAAGGCGGTTCTCTACGCGCGTAAAGCTCGCCGAGGGGGAGGTCGTTGTCAAGGGACGGCAGGAAGTCACCCGGCCGGGGGTGGGTGAACCCGAGGCGGCGGCACGGTGACGTCCCTGCTCGCGCGGGCTGCGGCGCCGCCGTACCGGCAGGTCTCACTTACGACTTTCCGGGCCGAGTCCTCTAGGCTGGCCCTGCCCCCGGGCTCCGGTCGTTCCCGCCGCACGTCCACCTCCGGCCGCGCCGTCCGCGCGGCCCCCGGACGCCCGGAACACCGTCCACGCCCCGCCGATCGACGCCCCGCGAGGAGCCCCGTTCCATGTCCGGTGACGACCGCCCCACCATGCCCCCCGTGCGGCTGCCCTCCGAGGCCGAGCTGGCCCGGGACGCCCTGGCGGCACCGCTCTTCGCCCGCGCCGTCTCCCTCGCCCGCTGGGCGGACGAGAAGCCCGTGCCGGTCGGAGCGGGCGGAGAACTGCTCGCCGACGGCCTGGCCGAGGCCGCCGCGCGCCTCGGCCTGATCGCCGACCCGGAGGGCACCGCCGCGACCGCCGAGGCGTGGAACCTCGCCGTGGACACCGGCCTGCTCGAGGTCGACGAGGACGAGGACGCCGAACCCACCCTGGAGAGCGACGAGGCCGTCGGCACCGCATCCGGCGGCGGCGAGCTCGCCCGCCTCACCGGCTCCGCCGCACCCGCGGACGTCCTGGAGCTCTGGCAGGGCGGGATGGAGACGGTCCTCGCCGACGCGGCCACGCCCAGCATCGAGGACCTCCTCGGCGACCTGGAGGGCGTCGTCGGCGACGACGGAGAGATCGACCCGGACGCCGTCGACCTCGACGCCCTGGAGTGGGACCCGGAGGAGGAGACCGACTTCCTCGACAGCGCCCTCGGCAACCTCTACCTGTTCACCCTCCAGGACCCGGCCGTCGCCTCCGGCGCCATGGTGCCGCTGCCCGTCCTCGCCGCTTCGATGATCGTCCCCGACGACATGGACGAGCCGACGGACGAGGTGCTGGAAGAGGTCTCGGTCGCGATGATGCGGCTCGACGAGCAGTTCCGCATCCTCGAGCCCACCGGAATGCTGGCCTACCGGCCGGTGGACGAGGCGCTGACGCAGGAGGCCGACGACGCGCTGCCGGACGACGAACCCGCCCCCGACGAGGAGGAGGACGTCTCCCGTTACGGCATGGTGCGCCTCACCCCGCTGGGTCTGCACGGAATGCGGCAGCGCATGCTGGACGCCGGCATCGACGCCCCGCTCGTCGGCGACCTCGCCGAGGAGGACGCCACCACGCTGCTGGGTGCGCTCGTCTCCTACCCCGAGACCGGTGCCCGCGAGGAGGTGGAGGGCTGGTTCGCCGCCCGGGACTCCGCCGACCGGGCCGCCCGCGACCTGCTGGCCGCCGCACGGGGCCGCGACGACGAGGCGCCGGGCCGCAGGCTGGTGTGCCAGCAGGCGCTCTCGCTCGCCGGCGACGCCGCCGAGCCCGCGCTGCGCGACGTGCTCGACGACGCCGAACTCGGCGGCCTCGCCCGGGTGTGGCTGGTCGAGCACGGCGCCGGAGACGTCCCGCCGCCGGACGAGCGCATGGTCTTCTGGCTCGCCGTCGACACCCTCGCCGCGCAGCTCGCGACCGCCGGCGAGCCCGACGAGCTGCGGGAGCTGATCCGCGGCCTGGTCGACCAGCACGCCGGGTTCTTCGACAAGGCGTGGAAGGTCGATCACCCGGCGGCCGCCGACGTGCTGGAGGCGATGGGGCGCCTCCACCCGGACCGCGCCACCGCCAAGGAGGCCCGCAAGGCCGCGTTCAAGGCCCGCTCCGCGCACCCCGGCTGACCCCCGCCCACGGCCCGGCGCCGTGCGGGTCCGGGACCCGCACGGCTGCCCGTTCCGCACGACCGGGCCGGCCGGGTGCCGGCCCCGGCTCAGCCGGCCGTCAGGCGAACTGGCCCGGCTGGTAGCCCCCGGCGGGCTGCCGGATCATCACGTTCCCGCGGTTGAAGGCGTTGATCAGGGCGATGACGCTCACCAGCGCGCCGAGCTGCTCCTCGTCGTAGTGCTTGGCCGCGTTCTGCCATGCCTCGTCCGTCACCCCGCCCGCCGCGTCGGCGATGCGGGTGCCCTGCTCGGCCAGCTCCAGCGCGGCCCGTTCGGCGTCGGTGAAGACCGTGGCCTCCTGCCAGGCCGCGACCAGGCTGAGGCGCGTCGCGGTCTCCCCGGCGTGCAGGGCGTCCTTGGCGTGCATGTCGACGCAGAAACCGCACCCGTTGATCTGACTGGCGCGGAGCTTCACCAGCTCCTGCGTCGCGGTCGGCAGGGTCGATTCGGACAGCACCTTGTTGGCGGCGGTCAGCTGCCGCACGAACCGGGCTGCGACCGGGTTCTCGAAGAGGTTGAGACGAGCCTCCATGGCGCACTCCTGTGTCGTCGTCGAGTGGTTGCACCTCCAGGACGGACGGGGCGGCGTCGGCTGTGACACGGCCTGCCTGTGATGTGTGCCACACGCGGGAGGGCTGGGGTGCCGCCACCGGTCTTCCGCACCGCGTACGGCGGACGCCCACCCGCCGTCGTGCGCAGTTCAACCGCCGTTCTCCGGAGCGGGCGAACGTCTGCCGTGCCCGCTTTCGCGCACGTCAGGAGAGGCCGGTACACATGCCGATCAGCCGCAGAGACTTCACCACGCGCTCCGCCGCCACCGGTGCGGGCGTCGCCCTCGCCGGCAGCGTCGGGGTCCTCGCCAGCGCCCCCGGCGCGCTGGGGAACCCGTCCGGCCACGCTCGTGGTCACGGACACGACGGCGGTCGTGAGGGCGGGCACGGCCCGGAGCCCGGTTACGGTCCGCTGCTCTCCGACCCGGCCGGTGTGCTCGCGCTGCCGGAGGACTTCTCCTACCGCATCCTCACCCACTCCGGCGTCACCACCCTGGAGTCCGGCGAGACCACGCCCTCGAACCACGACGGCACGGCCGCCTTCGAAGGCCCGCGCGGCGCCGTCCTCCTGGTCAACAACCACGAGCTGCGCGGCCCCCGCGGCGACTGGGACCACCCGGTCCCGCTGCCGGACGGCCTGGTCTACGACCCCGCCGCGGCGGGCGGCTGCACCGTGGTGGAGGTCTCCCGGCACGGCGACCACGTCGCGGAGTGGGTCGGCATCGCCGGCACCTCCACCAACTGCGCGGGCGGCGCTACCCCGTGGGGCACCTGGCTGACCTGCGAGGAGAACACCGACCGGGCCGGCGAGAACGGCATGACCAAGGACCACGGCTACGTCTTCGAGGTCGACCCCTGCGACCGCCGCGCCAACCTCGATCCGAAGCCGGTCAAGGCCCTGGGCCGGTACGACCACGAGGCCGTCGTCGTCGACACCCGGCGCGGCCACCTCTATCTCACCGAGGACGCGTCCGGGCCCAACGGCCTCTTCTACCGCTGGACGCCGCCCCGGAACTTCCGCCACGGCCGCCGTGCCCTGCGCGGCCTCGCCGACGACGCGGGCGTGCTCCAGGCGATGCGCTGCCACGACTCCGGCGGCCGTTTCGTCGAGGACCTCTCCCACGCGACCCGCGCCGGCACCGTCTACGGCGTCGACTGGGCCGACGTGCCGGACCGCGACGCCCGCACCACCCCGGTGCGGAAGCAGTTCGCCGACGGCGAGGTCACCCGGGCCCGCAAGCTCGAGGGCATGTGGTGGGGCGACGGGGGCGCGTACTTCGTGTCCTCCTTCGCCCGGGACGAGAGCCCCGGCACGCCGCACGACGGGCAGGTCTGGTTCTACGACCCGCGCCGCCGCACCGTCACCCTCAAGGTCCTCCTGGGCGTCAACCCCGACCCGGGGCGGCCCGGTTCCCTCGACGGCCCGGACAACGTGACGGTCTCCCCGTACGGCGGCCTGATCATCGCCGAGGACGGCGAGGGACAGCAGCACCTGTTCGGGGCCACCGACCGCGGCGAGACCTACCCGCTGGCCCGCAACGAGTTCAACATCGGCACCGAGGACGAGCCGGAGTACAGCGAGATGACCGGCGTGTGCTTCTCGCCGGACGGCGACACCCTCTTCGCCAACATCCAGACCCCGGGCATCCTCCTCGCCATCACCGGCCCCTGGCGCCGCCGCCCCCGCCACCACCGCTGACCGACGCTCACCGCGAGGGCGTCACCGGCACCGGGCGCCGGTGACGCCCTCGCGCATGCGTCGTCACGTCGGAGACCTCAGAGGGCGGCGCCGCCGGGCTTGATCATGCCGCGGACGGTGCGGGAGTCGACGTATTCGCCGAGGGCGGTCATGTCCCACTCGCCGGAGAACTGGCGGATCAATTTGCACATCAGCACACCGGTGCGGGGCTCGGCGTTGGTGAGGTCGAAGCGGACCAGTTCCTCTCCGGAGCCGCCGTCCAGCAGGCGGCAGTACGCCTTGGCGACGTCCGTGAAGCGCTGTCCGGAGAAGGAGTTGACGGTGAAGACCAGGCCGGTGACCTGCGGCGGGAGGTCGCCGAGGTGGACGGTGATGACCTCGTCGTCACCCGCGCCCTCGCCGGTGAGGTTGTCACCGGAGTGCTGGATGATGCCATTGAGGATGGCCAACTTGCCGAAGTAACAGGCGTCGATCTTCTTGCGGTTGGCGTCGTAGGCGATGACGGAGGCGTCGAGGTCGATGTCCTTGGAGCGGAACGCCGGTTCCCAGCCGAGGCCCATCCGCACCGAGGTGAGCACCGGACGGCCGCCCTTGACCAGGGAGACGGTCTGGTTCTTCTGGAGCGAGACGCGCCCCTTGTCCAGGTTGATCTTGCCGGTGCCGGGAGCCGGAGCCGCGGGTGCCTGTGGCGCGGGCGGCGCGGCGGGTGCCGAGGGAGCCTGCGGGGCGGCAGGGGCTGGACTCGCCTGCGGGGCGGCGGGAGCTGCGGGTGCCTGCGGCGCGGGGGCGGGCTCCTCCACCGTGACGCCGAAGTCCGTGGCGATGCCCGCGAGCCCGTTCGCGTAGCCCTGGCCCACCGCGCGCACCTTCCAGGTGCCGTTGCGCCGGTACACCTCCACCACGACGAGCGCGGTCTCGGCGCCGAGACCGGGCGGGGTGAAGCTGGCGATGACCGCCTGGCTCTGCGCATCGCGTACGGTGGCGGTCGGCTCGGTGCCGGCGAACGTGGCCCCCGGGGCGTCCAGGCTGGCCGTCACCACGACCTTCTCCACGTCGGCCGGGACGGCGGCGGTGTCGACGGCGATGGTGTCGACCGATCCGCCGCTGCTGTGCGTGACGCCCGGGCCGTGCGGCTGGTTGTAGAAGACGAAGTCGTCGTCGGAGCGCACCTTGCCGTCAGCGGCGATCAGCAGGCCCGACACGTCCAGCCGCACCGGGGCCGTGACGTCCACCGCGACCCGCGCGGTGGTCAGCGGAAGGTTCGAGCCAGGGGTCATTGCAGTCATGCCGGGAGTAACGAACGGATCCGGATCCCGGTTCCTCCGGCGGCAGCGGGTCGCGCGCGGCCCTTCCGGGAAGGGCCGCGACCGTCACGCCGAGGATGCTGACCGCCGTGCCGGCCAGTGCGACCGTGCCCGGCGCCTCGCCGAACATGACGTACGCCCAGGCCGTCGTCGTCGGCGGCGTGAGGTACATCAGCGCACTGGTGCGGGTGACTCCGCCCCGCCGCAGGCTCAGCCAGTAGAAGCCGTAGCCCCCGGCCGTGGACAGTGCCACCACCCAGGCGACGGCGAGCCAGAAGTCCCAGGCGGCGGGCGGCGCCGCGTGTCCGGCGGCGCCCGCCACGGCGGTGAACGCCACGGCGCTGACCAGGCAGTGCAACGGCAGCGCGTCGGTGACCGCCGTGCGGTGCTTCGCCCGTCGCTCGGCGAAGGTGGCGGCGAGCAGCCCTGCCATGCCGGCGAACGGGAGCGCGTACGCCCACGGCGGTGCGGCCCCGGGGGCCGCCAGATCGCCCCACACGACCGGCGTGACGCCCGCGAGGCCCACCACCAGGCCGGCCCACTGCCGGCGGGACACGCGTTCGCCGAGCAGCCGTCCGGCCAGAGCCCCGGCCGCGAGCGGCTGGAAGGCGGCGATCAGCGCACAGGTTCCCGCGGGGACTCCGGCGCCGACGGCCCAGAAGACCGAGCCGAGGTAGACGCCTTGGGAGAGCAGTCCCACGACGGCCTGCTCGGCGAGCGCACGGGGAGGCGGCAGGCGCCGGCGCAGCAGCAGCCATCCGCCGCCGAACAGCGCGGCCGCCGCGACGAACCGCCACATCAGCAGCGTGTCGGCACCGGCGGCGCGGGTGCCGAGTTCCGCGCCGATGAAGCCGGAGCTCCACATCACCACGAGCCCCGCGCCGGTCAGGACGCCCGATGCGCTGCGGCCGGACACGCCGGTCTCCCTTCCGTCCGGTCTCCCGGCGCACCGAGTAGACCGATCTGTTTACCTGGTCTCGGGTTACAGTGAACTAAACAGATCGGTCTACCGCAAGGGCGGGCAGGAGGTCACGGAGATGACGAGCACGGTCACACCCGGTGCGCGCAAGATCCTCGACGCGGCCGCGCGCCTCTTCTACGACCGCGGCCTCACCGCCGTCGGCGTGGACCTGGTCGCCCGCGAGGCGGGCGTCACCAAGAAGACGCTCTACGACCGCTTCGGCTCCAAGGACGCGCTGGTCACCGCCTACCTCCGGGAGCGCGACGAGCGCTGGCGCGCCTGGCTGACCGCCGAGGTCGAGCGCCGGGCGGAGACGCCGTACGGACGCCTGATCGCCACCTTCGACGCGCTGGGGGAGTGGATGCGGCGGCAGAACCCGCGCGGCTGCGGCTTCGTCAACGCCGCCGCCGAACTCCCCGACCCGGGGCACCCGGCGCGTGCGGTGATCACCGGGCAGAAACGGTGGCTGCGCGGCCGCCTGCGGGAACTCGCCGTCGCGGCGGGCGCGGACGACCCGGACCGCCTCGCCGACGAGCTCGCCCTGCTGCACGAGGGCGCCATCGTGCTCGGCGGGCTGTCCGTCGCCGGTCAGGACGGTGCCGGTCAGGACGGTGCGGGCCAGGGTGGCGCCGACCCGGTCGTCACCGCCCGCGCGCTCGCGGTCCGGGCGCTGGGCGAGGCGGGCTGCCGCCCGGAGTGAAGCCCCGGGCGGGAGAGGGGCGGTGACCTGCCGTCAGCGGCGCTCGCGGGAGTGGCCGAAGAGGAGGCGATAGGCGATCAGCAGCACCAGCGAGCCGCCCACCGCCGCCAGCCACAGCGACGGGTCGACGAAGTTGTCGCTCACCGGCCGGTCCAGGAACGTCGCGGACAGCCACCCGCCCAGGAACGCGCCCGCCACCCCGATCAGCGCGGTGCCGAGGATGCCGCCCGGATCGCGGCCCGGCAGCAGCACCTTGGCGACCGTGCCGGCCACCAGCCCCAGGATCAGCCAGCTGACCACGCCCGAGTTCGCGAGCTCGGCGAGCCCGGTCGATTCCTCGTCCGCCGCGAATGCGGCGGCCGCCGTGACGAGTGCGCCGTCCATGAAGTCCTCCCCGTGTGCCAGGCGTTGCATCTCCATCATGCCCGCCGGGGAAGGAGTCAGTGCAGTCCGGGCGGGTCGACCGTGCAGAACGTCCCGCCCAGCAGCCGGGCCGCCGCCCTCTCGGTCTCCGGCGCGCCCTGTGCGGCCAGGAGCGCCGGGGCGTACGTCTCGGAGTCGTCCTCCGGGGCGTAGCCGAGTGCGCGTGCGTCCGAGAGGTCCCACACCAGGCGGGTGTTGGCCGACGAGCCGTAGACGGCCGTGTGGGCCACGCTCTCCGCGCTCAGCGCCGCGTGGACGAGGCGCGCGCAGTCGTCAGGGCTGAGCCAGATGCCCAGCTGCCGTACATCGGCGGGCTCGGCCGCGCAGGAACCGATGCGCAGCGAGACCGTCTCGACGCCGTGGCGGTCCCAGTAGAGCTGCGCGAGGTCCTCGCCGTACGCCTTGGACAGCCCGTAGAAGGTGTCAGGCCGGTGCGGGGCGCGCACCGGGATCGGAGGGGCGCCGGGGCCCGGCAGCGGCGTGAACCCCACCGCGTGGTTGGACGACGCGTACACCACCCGCCGTACGCCTTCTTCACGCACCGTCTCGTAAAGCCGCGTCGTGCCCTCGACGTTGACCCGCAGGATGCGTGCGAAGGGCGCCTCGGACGGGATCCCCGCCAGGTGCACCACCGCGTCCACGCCGCGCACCGCCCGGCGCAGCGCGGCCTGGTCGTCGAGGTCCGCGGTCACCGCCGACGGCTCGCCCGCGACCGGGCGGACGTCGAACAGCCGCAGCGTGTAGCCGTAGCCGGGCAGCCGTTCACGCAGCATGGTGCCGATGCGGCCGGCCGCGCCGGTGAGGAGAACGGTGCGGGGCGGCGGGACGGCGCGGGGCGAGGGCGAGGCGGGCGCGGTCATCGCCTCATGCTAGGGCCGTGTCGCACAGGAGCCCGGGAGCCTACGGTTGCCCGGCGGCTCCCCCCGCCCCGTCCGTCCGTCCCGCGTCCGTGCCGGTCGCCTCCAGGAAGGCCCGCAGCCGGGCCGCGACGGCGTCCGGACGGTCCTCGGGAAGGAGCGTGTAGGCGTCCGTGATCTCCTCGTGGGTGCACCGGGGCAGGATGCTTGCGAGCCGCCGCCCGTGCTCGGGCGGCATCACGCGGTCCTCCGCCGCCCACAGCACGAGCGCCGGCCGGTCGAACCGCCGCAGTTCCTCGGACCAGCGCAGGAGTTCCTCCCGCGGCGGTACGCCCAGGACGTAGCGGCGCAGGTCGCGGCGGATCGCCGCGGAGGTCCACAGCGGGCGGAACCAGGCGTCCATCACCTCGGCCGGCACCGGGCTTCTGGTCATCCACCCCCACGTCATCGGCAGCCGCCGCGCCGCGTGCAGCCGCAGCAGGCCGAACGCGGCGGCCATACCGCCGGGCAGGCGCGCCGCGGCGTGCAGATTCCGTCCCGGGAGGCCGGGCGGGTAGTTGTCGAACGCCTCGCACGAGGTCAGCACCAGGCGGCCGACGCGCTCGGCCCGGCCGTCCGCGACCAGCGCCTGCGCGCCGCCCCAGTCGCTCAGCACCAGGGTGACGTCCCGCAGGTCGAGAGCGTCGAGGAACTCGGCCACCAGGCGTGCCACGCCCATCACCGACAGGTCGGCGTCCTCCCGCATCGGGATGCGGTGTGCCCCGAGCGGCAGCGTGGGCAGCACGCACCTGTGGTCCTCGCGCAGGGCCGGGACGACGTTCCGCCAGAGGCTGCCGTCCATCGCGACACCGTGCAGCAGCACGACCACCGGTCCGTCACCGCCGGTGTCCTGATAGGTGAGGGTGCCTGCCGACAGTTCCACCTGGGGCATGAGCGGTGACTCCTTCGTGGGCCGGAGCGGGGGAGAACCGGTGCGGATGTCACATTCCGCGGGCCCCGGTCCGTCGTAACGGGTGGAGAGACGCTCCGAGAACCGTCGAAGGAGGCCTGGAGATGGCCCGCATCTCGCTCGACCCGCCGCGCTCGCTCACTGTACGCATCGCCCGGTGGTACTCGCGCCGCACCTACGGGAAGGTCCTCGACCCGATCAGCGCCATGGGCCACCACCCGCGTGCGCTGCGGGACGGCGGCCGCTTCGAACAGCGGCTCGCAGGCTGGAAGGAGCTGGATCCCGCCCTGAAGCACCTGGCCGTCATGGTGTCCGCGGTGCGGATCGGTTGCTCGTGGTGCGTGGACTTCGGCCACTGGGTCGCCGCGGAGAAGGGGCTCCCGATGGACAAGGTGCAGTACGTGCCGGAGTGGCGCGAGCACCGTGAGCTGTTCACCGAACGGGAGCTGCTCGTGATGGAGTTCGCCGAGGCGATGACGGAGACCGAGCCGGCCGTCACCGATGCCATGGCCGCCGAACTGGTGCGGCGGCTGGGTGAGCCGGCGTTCGTCGAGCTGGCCCTGATGGTGGCGGTGGAGAACCAGCGGTCGCGCCTGAACGCCGCGCTCGGCCTGAGCGGTCAGGGGTTCTCCGACCGGTGCGAGGTGCCCCTGCGACGTTCCCGGCCGGCCTGAGCGGGCGCCGCACGCACGGCGGCGGGGGCGAGACCGAGTGCGGGCCTCGCCCCCGCCGCCGCTACTGGGACGTCACTTCACCGAGGTGAAGTCACGCGCTCCGATGTACTCCGGCCGCCGTACCGGCGCCGCGAAGGGCTCCACCGCCTCGTTCTCCACGCTGTTGAAGACGATGAAGACGTTGCTCCGCGGGTACGGAGTGATGTTGTCACCGCTGCCGTGCATGCAGTTGCAGTCGAACCAGGTCGCCGAGCCGGCCCTGCCGGTGAAGAGCTCGATGCCGTGTGCGTCGGCGAACTTGGAGAGGGCCTCGTCCGAGGGCGTGCCCGCGTCCTGCATCTGCAGCGACTTCTTGTAGTTGTCCTCCGGCGTCTCGCCCGAACAGCCGAGGAAGGTCTGGTGAGACCCCGGCATGATCATCAGGCCGCCGTTGGTGTCGTAGTTCTCGGTCAGCGCTATCGAGACCGAGACGGTCCGCATCTTGGGCAGACCGTCCTCCGCGTGCCAGGTCTCGAAGTCGGAGTGCCAGTAGAAGCCCGTGGCGCCGAAGCCCGGCTTGACGTTGATCCGGGACTGGTGGACGTAGACGTCCGACCCCAGGATCTGCCGGGCACGGCCCACCACACGCGGGTCCCGCACGAGACGAGCGAAGACCTCGCTGATCTTGTGCACCTCGAACACGGTCCGGATCTCCTGCGACTTCGGCTCCACGATGGAGCGGTCGTCCGCACGCATTACCGGATCCGAGGTGAGCCGTTCCAGTTCCCGGCGGTAGGTGTCCACCTCGTCGGGTGTGATGAGGTGGTCCATCGCCAGGAACCCGTTCCGCTCGTAGCCCGCCAGGTCCGCGGCCTCGATGGGCCCCGGCGTACCCGGTCCGGACCACACGACGGGGTCCATGCGCGGAGTCGCCACCTCGGTGGCGCCACGGGTCGGGTACAGGTCGGCGATGCTGCGCTCGGGTGCGGTGGTCATGGTGTTGCCTTCCTCTCCTCTCGTACGGCCCTTTCTGTTGGGCGGATGAACCGAGTGACCCGGATGGGCCAGAACACACTCCCCCGACCCGTCCGGGAACTACTCAGCCGTCGGCGGGCTCGGTGAGAAGCGGGTACACGCCGTTCTCGTCATGGTCCTCACGGCCGGTGACGGGCGGGTTGAAGACGCAGATCACGCGGAAGTCCGTCTTCGGACGCAGCGTGTGCTTCTCGTGCCCGTCGAGCAGGTACATCGTGCCGGGAGTGATCATGTGCTTCTCGCCGGTCTCGTCGTTGGTGAGCTCGGCCTCGCCCTCTACGCAGAGCACGGCCTCGATGTGGTTCGCGTACCACATCGAGGTCTCCGTGCCGGCGTAGAGCACTGTTTCGTGCAGGGAGAACCCGACCCGCTCCTTGGCCAGCACGATGCGCTTGCTGCGCCAGGTGCCGGAGGCGGACTTCACGTCGCGGTCGGTGCCCTCGATGTCCTTGAACGAACGAACGATCACTGCGGTGGTGCCTTTCTCGGGTGGTGGCTGTCAAGGGGGCGGCCCGCCCCGCATGCGCGGGGCGGGCCGGGGCTGAGGTGGCTAGACGGTCTCACGGACGGCTCGCGCCAGAATCCGCAGACCCTCGTCCAGTTCCTCGGAGGTGATGGTCAGCGACGGCAGCAGTTTGACGACCTCGCTCTCCGGGCCGGAGGTCTCGATCAGCAGACCCAGCTCGAAGGCGCGCTTGGCGATGAGGTTCGCCTTGGGCTTGTCGTGGAACTCCATGCCCCACACCAGGCCGCGGCCGCGGACGTCCGCGACGGCGTCCCGGTGCTCCTCGGCGATGGCCTTGAGGGCCATCTCGACGTGCTCGCCGCGGGCCAGCGTCTGCTTCTCCAGCTGCGCGTCGTTCCAGTAGGTCTCGAGCGCCGCGGTGGCGGTCACGAACGCCGGGTTGTTGCCGCGGAAGGTGCCGTTGTGCTCACCGGGCTCCCAGATGTCCAGCTCCGGCTTGAACAGCGTCAGGGCCAGCGGCAGGCCGTAGCCGCCGATGGACTTCGACAGCGTGATGATGTCCGGCTTGATCCCGGCCTCCTCGAAGGAGAAGAAGCCGCCGGTCCGGCCGCAGCCCATCTGGATGTCGTCCACGATGAGCAGCATGTCGTGCCGTTCGCACAGGTCCGACAGGGCGCGCAGCCAGTGGGCGTTGGCGACGTTGATGCCGCCCTCGCCCTGTACCGTCTCGACGATCACGGCGGCCGGCTTGTTCAGGCCGGAACCGGAGTCCTCCAGCAGCCGCTCGAACCACATGAAGTCCGGGTACTCGCCGTCCAGGTAGGAGTCGAACGGCATCGGGGTGCCGTGCACCAGCGGGATGCCGGCGCCGGCCCGCTTGAACGCGTTGCCCGTGACGGCCAGCGAGCCCAGCGACATGCCGTGGAAGGCGTTGGTGAACGACACGATCGACTCGCGGCCCTTGACCTTGCGGGCCAGCTTCAGCGCGGCCTCGACGGCGTTGGTGCCGGTCGGCCCCGGGAACATGACCTTGTGGTTCAGGCCGCGGGGCTTGAGGATCGTCTCGGAGAAGGTCTCCAGGAAGGCGCGCTTCGCGGCCGTCGACATGTCGAGCCCGTGCGTGACGCCGTCCCGCTCGATGTAGTCGATGAGGGCACGTTTCAGCACCGGGTTGTTGTGGCCGTAGTTCAGCGTGCCGGCCCCGGCGAAGAAGTCGAGGTAGGTGTGGCCGTCCTCGTCGTGCATGTGGGCGCCCTGCGCGCGGTCGAAGACGGTGGGCCAGCCACGGCAGTAGCTGCGCACCTCCGACTCCACGGTCTCGAAGACACTGAGGTCGGGCGGGGTGATGGTCACAGCATGCTCCTGGGAGTGTGTCGCGTGAAGAATGAGGAAGTCTGAAGGGGTGGGCAGAGGGGCCGTCGGTGGTCGGGGCCGTGCGGTGCGAACGTCAGGGACGCCCATCCGCGGCCTGTCCGAGCGCCACGAGCGAAGGGGCCGGGCCGATCCGGTAGAGCACCTCGGAGTCGTGCCCCTCGTCGGGGAAGACCCCGGCGTCGAAGAGCACCTCGCGCTCCAGCGGTGCGCTGTGCCGCTCGGCGTAACGGCTGAACAGGCGGTTGGATGCGGTGTTGTCCGGCGTGATCGTGGTTTCGATCCCGTCGATGCCCAGTGTCTCCGCCACCCGGGAGCTCAGCCCGTCGAGCATCGCGGCGGCGAGCCCTCGCCCGCGCTGCGCCTCGTCGACGGCGACCTGCCAGACCACGAGGGTCCGCGGGCTCCGGGGGCGGAGGTAGCCGGACACGAAGCCGACCGGGTCGCCGCCCGCGTCCCTGGCCACGACCGAGGTGTCGGCGAAGTCGCGACACCACAGCAGGTAGCTGTAGGAGGAGTTGAGATCGAGCGTCCGGGAGTCGCGGGCGATGCGCCACATCGCGGCTCCGTCCTCCAGTCGAGGAATGTCGAGCTTCAGTCCCTCCGGCATTTCCAGGAAATCGCTAGGGGCACGTGCATGGTCTGCTTGTGCGGCGGTCATGGCATTCAAATTTACCGAGGAGAATCTGAAACCGCATCGCGGAAAGGGGTTCACAAGGGTGCTGTGGTGTGGTATCGCGCGCCCGCGAACCTCTTCGCGCCTGCGCGACGTTTTGCCAGTTCATGTCGGGTATGGCGGGGCGAAGTGTCCCGCCTGTGGAGTCTGTCACATTGGCATAACGACTGACCGGAGCACCCCGGAATTGCGGCTTCGGTGAAGGGATAAATCTCAATGTTTGAGAAGGAAAAAAGCGGGCAGAAGAATATGGACGGCTACGCACGATAATCGAGTCCGGATTGTGTCCGAATCCTTTGTCGTGAGCCCTGTGAAACCGAGGGTGACGGTTCATCCGCGCCCGATGGGTGCTGGAGCGTAGCAGGCTCCTCGTACAGTGCGGACATGAGCGACCGCGGAATTCTCCACATCAAGGGGCGGATCCTGGCCGGCCCCGAGGACGTACGGGACGAACTGTGGGCGGTGGACGGCCGCGTCACCTACGAGCCCCCTGCCGCAGGATCGGTTCTGGAGCCCGTCGTGGTCCACGGCTGGGCCCTTCCCGGCCTGGTCGACGCACACTGCCACGTGGGCCTGGACGCGCACGGCCCGGTGGACGACTCGACCTCGGAGAAGCAGGCGCTGGCCGACCGGGAGGCGGGCACCCTGCTGATCCGCGACGCCGGCTCGCCCTCGGACACCCGCTGGGTCGACGACCGCGAGGACCTGCCGCGGATCATCCGGGCCGGACGGCACATCGCCCGCACCCGGCGCTACATCCGGAACTACGCCCACGAGATCGAGCCGGGCGACCTCGCCGCCTACATCCGGCGCGAGGCCCGGCGCGGGGACGGCTGGGTGAAGATCGTCGGCGACTGGATCGACCGCGCCGAGGGCGACCTCTCGGCGTGCTGGCCGCGCTGGGCCGTGGAGGAGGCGATCGAGGCCGCGCACGCGGAGGGGGCCCGGATGACCGCCCACTGCTTCGCCGAGGACTCGCTGCGGGACCTGGTGGAGGCCGGGATCGACTGCATCGAGCACGCCACCGGGCTGACCGAGGACACCATCCCGCTGTTCGCCGAGCGGGGCGTCGCCATCGTGCCGACGCTGGTCAACATCGCGACCTTCCCGCACCTGGCGTCCGGGGGCGAGGCGAAGTTCCCCCGCTGGTCGGACCACATGCGACGGCTGCACGCCCGCCGCTACGACACCGTCCGCTCCGCCTACGACGCCGGCATCCCGGTCTTCGTCGGCACGGACGCAGGGGGCGCCCTGCCGCACGGCCTGGTGGCCAAGGAGGTCGAGGAACTGGTCAGGGCCGGCATCCCGCCGCTGGCCGCGCTGTCCGCGACCACCTGGGGGGCGCGCGAGTGGCTGGGCCGGCCGGTCCTGGAGGAAGGCGCCCCGGCCGACCTGGTGGTGTACGACTCCGACCCACGGGAGGACGTGCGGGCGCTGGCCGGGCCCCGTCGGGTGGTGCTGCGGGGACGCATCATCCAGTAGCGGTGGGGGAGGCCGCAGAGGCGTGGGAAGACGGCAGTGACGGGAGAATCGTTCATTCGTCCACAAACCCCACGTGTGGGTGAATCTCCGCTCTTGCGCCTCTCGGGTGACCCGTGTGCGTCAACGATGGGCTGGTCTCCGTCACCGGCACGAGCGACCCCCGGAGGGGCGCGCCGGTTGACACCAGCACCTTCGTGGGGGTTTCACACCGTGAACACAGCTGTACGCAGTCTGCTCGCCGCCGCCGTCCTGGTGGCGGCCGGCACCGCACCCGCGCATGCCACGGGCAGCGACGACGGCCGCCGGGCGGGGGACGAGGGCGCTGCCAGCGCCACCGTGCTCCGCGCCGCGCTCGACGTCGGGCTGCTGAACAAGACCGTCGACGTCCCGCTGACCAGCACCCTGAACGAGGTCACCACCCGGGACGGCGGCGGCACCGAACGCCGCACGGCGCTCACGGCGCGGCTCGACGGCGTCCAGAGCGGCGAGCCCTTCAGCGTGCTTCAGGCACAGGTCGCCGACGCCGAGGCGGGCCGCGGCGCGTCGAAGAGCTGGGGTGCCGTCACCCTGGCCGACGCCAGGGTGCACGTACCGGGGCTGCCGCTGCTCTCCGTGGTCGAACTGGAGAAGGTCACCGCGCGGGTGGAGTGCGCGGCCGGCGAACGTCCCGTCGCCGAGGCGAACGTGCTCGGCAGCGTGCGGGCACTGGGCAAGCGGGTGACCCTGACCGCGGGCGGCCCGACGGTGGTGACGGTTCCCGGCGTCGGCGAGGTGCGGCTCGAACTGTCGCGCACCGACACGACCTCGCGTACGGCCGCCGCCACGGCGCTCGAACTGTCCGTGGAGGTCGACCCGCTGGACCTCGGCGTCGCGGAGGTCGCCGGCACGCTCACGGTCGCGGAGGCGACCTGCACCGCGCCGCCCGCACCGCGCGACGAGCCGGAGCCGGAGCCGGAGGCGGAGCCGGACCCTCAGACGCAGACGGTGCCCGGCGAGAAGCGGCCCGCCGGTCCCGAACTCGCCGCCACAGGAGGTGATCCGGCCACCCACTACCTCGTCGGCGGCGCGGCGGTGCTGCTCGTCGCAGGCGCCGCGACGGTCTTCGCCCTCCGCCGCCGCGGCTAGAGCCGGCCGGCGGGTCTGCGCGGACCCCGGCTCCCCGTGGTCCGCGGCGGGTGCCCCGGCGCACGCGCGCGGCTCGCCGTCGAGCCGTCCGCGTACCCCCCTGACGCGGCCGACCACCCGTGGTGGCGCTCGCGCGCACGGTCCCCAGAGCCTGCGGCCCCGGGTCCACGGCGTCGTGAGCCGGTCGGGGACGCGTCGTCGGACACGGGCGGCGGACCGCGACCCCGCCACCGGCGACCCCGGCCGCCGGAAGCGGCGGTTCGCGGGACTCCGGGGTCTCGAGTCCTCCGGCCCTCCGTCCTCTCCGGCTCGCAGGAGCGGACGAGCGGGGCGGAGGGCCGGAGCCGTGCCCGGGGTGGCTCCCCTACAGCGTGGCGAGAGCGGCGACGAGCCGGTCGGTCGTGGCGCGGTCGCGGACCGCGATCCGCAGCCACTCCCGGCCCAGCCCCGGGAACGTGTCGCCTCTGCGCACCGCGAACCCGCGGTCCCGCAACCGCTCCCGCACGCCGGCCGCGTCGGGGTGCCGTACGAGCAGGAACGGGCCCTCGGCGGGCTCGACCGGCACCAGGCGACGCTCGCGCGGCAGCGCGGCCAGCCGCGCGGCCAGGTAGGCGCGGTCGTCCGCGAAACGTTTCGCCGCTGCTTCGGCCTCCTCCAGCGCCTCCGGCCCGCAGCAGGCCGCTGCCGCGGCCAGGGCGGGGGTGGAGACCGCCCACAGCGGCTGGTGCCGTGCCAGGCGGCGCACCTCTTCCGGGCCGGCGAGCACGTATCCCACCCGCAGCCCGGCCAGGCCCCAGGTCTTGGTCAGGCTCCGGAGGACGACCAGCCGTCCCGGCAGTCGGCCCACCAGCGGCGCCAGCGACTCGCGTTCGCCCGGCACGGCGTCCATGAACGCCTCGTCGACGACCAGCGTGCGGCCGGGCCGGGCGAGTTCCTCCAGCACGCCGGCCGGGTGCAGGACCGAGGTCGGGTTGACGGGGTTGCCGACCACCACCAGGTCCGCGTCCGCGGGCACGTCCCCCGCACGGAGCCGGAAGCCGTCCTCCGGCCGCAGCAGCATGCGGGCGACGGGGCGGCCGGCGTCCCGCAGTGCGGACTCGGGCTCGGTGAACTGCGGGTGCACCACGACCGGCCGACGACCCGCCAGCGCCCGCGCCACCAGTACGAAAGCCTCCGCCGCGCCCGCGGTCAGCAGGACGCACTCGGTCGGCAGCCCGTGCCGGGCCGCCACCGCGCGCCGGGCCGCCCGTCCGTCCGGATAGGCCGCCAGCCCGTCCAGCGAGGCGGCGATCCGGGCCCGCAGCCACTCCGGCGGGGTCCCCGCCCGGACGTTGACCGCGAGGTCGGTCAGGGCCGCGCCCTCGTCACGGGTCTCCGCGTCGCCGTGGTGCCGCAGGTCCGGTTCGTGGGCCCGTCCCTGCGGGGGCGGTCGGTCGCGAGGGACCGGACGGTCCGGACCGTCAGTGGGCGTCGGCATGCCCGGAGTTCCGCTCCGAGGCGTCCGCCTCCTCCGAGCGGCGCCGGCGGGGTACCCGTGCGCCGCAGCTCCCGCACCGCGCCTGCGGTGCCGCCGTGACCGCCTCCCGGTAGCGCTCCTCCACCAGTCCGGCCAGCCCGGCCAGTCCGGCAGGTGCTCCGCCGGAGCCGATCACGTCGGCGCTCACCACCGTGGTCTCGGGGTGCACCGCGGCCCAGCCCTCGGTCTGGAGCCGGATGCGCGCGGGTTGCGCGCCGGGGAAGAGGAAGTACGGCAGCACCACGATGCGCCGCGCGCCCAGCGCGCGGCAGCGGTCCAGGCCGGACGCCACGTCGGGTGCCGCGTGCGACACGAACGCCGTTTCCACGCCGCCGTAGCCGCGGCCCTCCCACAGCAGCCGTGCCGCGCGGTGCACCTCGGCGTTGGCCGCCGGATCGGCAGTACCGGCGCCGACCAGCAGCACCGTCGTGGCGGCACGGTCCGCGGGCGTGCGCGCCGAACCTCCCAGCGCTTCGTCGAGCCGCTGCTCCAGTACGTCCAGCAGAGCCGGTTCGGGCCCGAGAGGACGTGCGCAGAGGTACGACGCCCCGTCGCGCAGCTCCTCCTCGCGGGCCAGCGCCGCCTCCAGGGCGCGGTCGGACTCGCCGGCCGGGGCCAGCGTGAGCGGCAGAGCGACCACCCGGGTGGTGCCCGCCTCCGCGAGGTCGGTGACCACCCCGTCGAGCGGAGGCGGCGACTGTTCCCCGAAACCACCGGCGACGGGGAACTCCGGGTTGCGGGCGGCCAGTTCGGACAGCAGCGAACGGAAGGCGTCGGCACCGTCGTCGTCCTGGGGGCCGTGGCCGACCAGGAGTAGTGCGGGCGGGGTTGTCACGGGTGCTCCTCGGGTGTCGCGGACTCGGTGCGCTGCTGGTGAGACGTTACTCACCGCCCTGGATGGTTCGTCGCCCAGGGCCGTCCGGATGGGCCGCCGCCTCACCGCGGAACGCCCGGTTTCCCGCCACCGGGTGTCACCGCCGGACGCGGCCGTACGCAGCGGGCCCGCCCGGCGGCCGGGCCACGGCGACCGTGACCCGGGCGGGCCCGCCCGGGCCGGAGCTCGCCGCCGCCGCGGTGCGTTTCGTCACCAGCAGCCGTGCCCCCTCGCCCGAGGCCAGCAGCGCCGCCGCCTCGGCGACCGACGGTGTGCCCACCGCCTCCCGGGCCACCCGGGAGGGGTGCGGGACGTGGACGGCGGCGAGGGCGCCCGCCGGATAGGCCCGGAGCGGCACCCCGAGTCGCCGCGCGGCGGCGAGCAGCCCGGGCTCGCCGGCCCGTACGTCCACGGTGGCCAGGGCGGCGACGCCCACCGGCCCGTCCGCGGACGCCTCCCGCAGCGCCCGGGTGACCGCCTCCCACACCTCCTCCGGCGTCGCCCCGCGCCGGGCGCCGACGCCGACGGTCACCCGGCCCACGGGCGTGGGGCGGTGGGTCACCACCGCGCGCACCGCTCGGCGAACCGGCGGGCCAGTTCCGGCGTCCCGGCCCAGTGCACGTGCAGGTAGGAGGCGTGCACGTGCCCCTGGACGAAACCCTCGGTGCGGCGGGCCTGTTCGGCGGGCCGCACCAGTCCCCAGGCGGGGGCGGGCCCCGCTCCGGGGGCGAGGGCCGTGCGGTGGAACTCGTGCGCCCGCACCCGGGTCCCGGCCGCGGCCAGCGTGCTGTCCCCGAGCGCCACCGCTTCGCGGTAGCCGAGCGTCAGCCGGCCGGTCATCTCCGCCGATGCGTCCAGCACGCCGCACATCGGGCGGCCGTCCAGTTCGCGCGCCAGGTAGAGCAGTCCGGCGCACTCGGCGGCCACCGGCCCGCGAAACGCCGCGACGGCGTGACGGAGCGGCGTGTTGGCGGCCAGGTCGGCGGCGTGCATCTCGGGGAAGCCGCCGCCGATCACCAGGCCGCGCGTGCCGGGCGGCAGCGCCTCGTCCCGCAGCGGGTCGAAGACGGCCACCTCCGCGCCCGCCGCGTGCAGCAGTTCGGCGTGCTCGGTGTAGGAGAACGTGAAGGCCGGGCCTCCGGCGACCGCCACCACCGGGCGCGTGCCGTCGGCCACCGGATCCGGGCCGCCCGCACCCGGGCCGTGGGGCCCCACCGAGGCCGTCCCCACCGCGGTGGCCGCGTCCCACGGGGCGGCGTCCAGCGGGGGAGCACTGCGCGCCAGCGCCAGCAGGCCCTCCAGGTCGCAGCCGAGCCGCACCCGTTCGGCGAGTGCGGCCACCGACTCCACTGCGTCGGCCCGGCGTTCGGCGACCGGCACCAGGCCGAGGTGCCGGCTCGGGGTGCCCACCGCGTCCGAACGGCGCAGCGCCCCCAGCACCGGCACCCCCGCGTGATCCAGGGCCTCCCGCAGCAGCCGCTCGTGCCGGTCGGAGGCCACCCGGTTCAGCACCACGCCGCCGATCCGCACCTGCGGGTCCCAGGACGCGAAGCCGTGCACCAGCGCCGCCACCGACCGGGACTGCGAGGAGGCGTCCACCACCAGGACGACCGGTGCCCGCAGCAGCTTGGCCACCTGTGCCGTGGACGCCAGCTCGCCCTGCCCGGACGCGCCGTCGTACAGGCCCATCACGCCCTCCACGACGGCGAGATCGGCGTCCGCCGCACCGTGGGCGAAGAGCGGTCCGACGAGATCGGTGCCGCACAGATAGGCGTCCAGGTTGCGGCCGGGCCGCCCGGTCGCGAGACCGTGGTAGCCGGGGTCGATGTAGTCGGGACCGACCTTGTGCGGGGAGACCTTCAGCCCCCGTTCCCGGAAGGCGGCCATCAGCCCGGTGGCGAACGTCGTCTTGCCGGCACCGGAGGAGGGCGCCGCGACGACCAGGCGCGGTACCCCGGTCATGCCCTCACCACTCGATGCCCTTCTGGCCCTTCTGCCCGGCGTCCATCGGGTGTTTCACCTTCGTCATCTCGGTGACCAGGTCCGCCGCGTCCAGCAGGGCCTGCGGCGCGTTCCGGCCGGTGATCACCACGTGCTGGAAGCCGGGCCGGTCCCGCAGTACCTCGACCACCTCGGCGGTGTCCACCCAGCCCCAGTGCAGGGGGTAGGCGAACTCGTCCAGGACGTACAGCCGGTAGGTCTCCGCCGCCAGGTCGCGCCGTACCTGCTCCCAGCCCTCCCGGGCGGCGTCCTCGTTGCTCAGGGAGGTGTCCCGCCGGATCCACGACCAGCCCTCGCCCATCTTGTGCCAGTCGACCGTGCCGCCCTCGCCGGAGCCGCCCAGCACCCGCAGCGCCCGCTCCTCGCCGACCTTCCACTTGGCCGACTTCACGAACTGGAACACCCCGATCGGCCACCCCTGGTTCCAGCCGCGCAACGCCATGCCGAACGCGGCCGTCGACTTCCCCTTGCCGGTTCCGGTGTGCACGGCCAGCAGCGGCCGGTTGCGCCGCTGGCGGGTGGTCAGTCCGTCGTCCGGAACGACGTCCGGCTGTCCCTTCGGCATTACGCGGCCCTCCTCGGAGCCGGAACGGTCCCCGCCGTGTCGCGCAGCGAGCGCACCAGACCGGTGACGGCGTCGGCCCGCAGGTCGTCGAGCGTGACGGCCTCCGCGCCCAGAGCCGCGGCCAGTTCGGCGGCCAGACCGAGCCGGACGGGTCCCGCCTCGCAGTCCAGGACGACCGACGCGGTGCCCTCCGCCGCCAGCAGTCCGGCCGCGTGCTGCGCGCGTCGGACGGGCTCGGGCCCCCCGGTGGCACGGCCGTCGGTCACTGTGACGAGCAGCGGGCGGCGCGCCGGGTCGCGCAGCCGCTCCACCCGCAGCACCTCGCGTGCCGTGAGCAGCCCGGCTGCCAGCGGCGTACGCCCGCCGGTGGGCAGGGACTCCAGCCGCGCGGCGGCCGCGTCCACCGACGACGTCGGCGGCAGCGCGACCTCGGCGCCGGCGCGGCGGAAGGTGATCAGGCCGACCTTGTCCCGCCGCTGGTAGGCGTCCAGCAGCAGGGACAGTACGGCGCCCTTGACCGCGCTCATCCGCTTCCGCGCGGCCATCGAACCGGAGGCGTCCACCAGGAAGAGCACGAGGTTCGACTCGCGGCCCTCGCGTACGGCTTCGCGCAGGTCCTCGCGGCGCAGCAGCAGCCCCGGACCGCTGCGGCCCCGCGTCCGCTGGTGCGGCGCTGCGGCCCGCACGGTGGCGGACAGGTGCAGAGCCGACAGGGCGCCCCGCGGGGGGCGCGCACCGGAGGTGCGGCCGTGCGCGGTCCGTGCCCGCGAGCGGCGCCCGGCCGCGCCCTCGCCGAGACCCGGCACCGTCAGGACCCGGGTGCGGAACGGCTCCGAGGCGCGTGCGGGCGGGCGTTCGCCCGCCGGAGCGCCGGACTGCGGCCGGGGGGCCTGCTGTTCGGACGACGCCTGGTGTTCGGACGCCTCCTGGTCGGGCGACGCGTCCTGCTGCGCGGGCGCGTCCGGCGTGTTCTCCGCGCGCTGCTCCGGTACGCCCGGTTCGTCCGTACCGCCCCCGGGCGGCCGTCCGCCGTCGTCCGGGCCGTCGTCGCCGGAGCCGCCGTCCGGTCCGCCCGGGTCCGGCTCGGGGTCGGGATCGCCGTCCGGCCCGTCGTCGTCCCCGTGCTCCCGCAGCGTCTCGTCCAGCTTGTCCTCGTCCAGGCCGGGCGCGTCGAACGGGTTGCGCCGGCGCCGGTGCGGCAGCGCCAGCAGCGCCGCCTGGCGTACGTCCTCGGCCCGTACGTCGGTGCGGCCGTCCCACGCGGCCAGGGCGGCCGCGGTACGCGCCATCACGATGTCGGCGCGCATGCCGTCGACCTCGAACGCGGCGCAGGTCGCCGCGATCCTGCGCAGCGCCGCGTCGTCCAGCGTCACCGCGGGCAGCAGGGACCGGGCGGCGGCGATCCGGTCGCGCAGCGTCTCCTCCTCGTCGGCCCAGCGCGCGCCGAAGCCGTCCGGGTCCGCGTCGTAGGCGAGGCGGCGCCGGACCACCTCGACCCGTTCCTCCGTCTCGCGGGACGCCGCCACCTCGACGGTCAGCCCGAAGCGGTCCAGCAGCTGCGGACGCAGCTCGCCCTCCTCCGGGTTCATCGTCCCGACCAGAAGGAACCGCGACGCGTGCCGCACCGACACCCCCTCGCGCTCGACGTGCACCACGCCCATCGCGGCCGCGTCGAGGAGCGAGTCGACGAGGAAGTCCTGGAGGAGGTTGACCTCGTCGACGTACAGCACGCCGCGGTGCGCCTTCGCCAGCAGCCCCGGTTCGAAGGCCCGCACGCCCTCCGCCAGGGCGCGTTCGATGTCGAGGGCGCCGATCAGCCGGTCCTCGGAGGTGCCGACGGGCAGCTCCACCAGGGCGGCCGCGCGGTGCTCGGCGGCCGCGCCGCCGTGCGGTCCGTCGGGGCAGCGCGGGTCGGGCGCCTGCGGGTCGCAGCCGAACCGGCAGCCGGAGACGACGTCCTGCTGCGGCAGCAGCGCCGCCACGGCCCGGACGGCGGTGGACTTCGCGGTGCCCTTCTCGCCGCGGACCAGCACGCCGCCGATGGCCGGGTTCACGGCGTTGAGGAGCAGCCCGAGTTGCAGGTCCGGCATCCCCACGATCGCGGTGAACGGATACGGGGTGGTCACGCTGTGATCCTCCTGCGGGTGGTGGTCGCGGTCGTGGTCGTGGTCGGCGGCCGGCTGCGGCTCACGGCGCGCCCGGCGGGACGAACGGCAGCCCGCCCGGCGGGCCCTCCTCGATCAGCCGCAGCAGCGCGCCCGTGTCCGCGTGTTCCTCGATCAGGTCCCCCAGCCGGTCGAGTTGCTCCTCGCGCAGCCGCGCGAAGGCGGTGTCGGGAGCCGGGAGGAAGGCCCGGCCGGCGTCGGAGGCGACGCGTCGCAGGAAGGCCCGGCGGAAGGCGTCGGACTCCAGCGCGCCGTGCCAGTGCGTGCCCCACACCGGGCCGACCCGGCAGCCGTCCAGGGGGCGGCCGCCGGTGCCGTCGGTGACGAACGGCTCGCCGCCGCGCACGTCGGCGACGCCGTGGTGGATCTCGTATCCCTCGACCGGTTCGCCCAGTGCGGTGCCGGCCGGGCGGGCGAGTGTCTTCCCGGGGGCGAAACGCACCCGCACCGGCAGCAGCCCCAGGCCCTTCACGACGCCCGCACGCGACTCGACGTGGTCCTCGATGCGCTCGCCGAGCACCTGGTAGCCGCCGCAGACGCCGAGCACCGGCCGGTCCTCGGCCGCACGCCGGGCGAGGGCGTCGGCCAGCCCTCGTGCGCGCAGCCACTCCAGCGCCTTCACGGTGCCGCGGGTGCCGGGCACCACCACCAGGTCGGCGTCGGCCAGTTCCTCCGGCCGGTCGCAGAAGCGGACCACCACGCCGGGCTCGGCGGCGAGGGCGTCCACGTCGGTGAAGTTCGACATCAGCGGGACCGGCAGCACGGCGACCCGCAGCACGTCCGCGCCGTGCGGCGGCGCCGTCGACGCCTCCCGCACGGTGCCGCGCAGGGAGATGCGCAGCCCGTCCTCCTCGTCGATGCCCAGGCCGTGCCGGTGCGGGAGCACGCCCAGCGACGGGCGGCCGGTGAGCCGGTGCAGCATCTCCAGCCCCGGCTGCAGCAGCGTCGTGTCGCCGCGGAACTTGTTGACCAGATAGCCGCACACCAGCGCCTGATCCTCGGGGGACAGCAGCGCGGTCGTACCGAAGAACGAGGCGAAGACCCCGCCGCGGTCGATGTCGCCGACGACCACCACGGGGAGGCGCGCCGCCCGCGCCAGACCCATGTTGACGATGTCGTTGCGCCGCAGGTTGATCTCGGCGGGGCTGCCCGCGCCCTCGCAGATCACGGCGTCGTGGGTGGCGCGCAGCTCCTCCAGGCACCCGGCGACCGTCTCCAGCAGCTTCCGCTGCCTGTCCTCGTGGTAGCCGCGGGCGCTCAGTTCGCCCACCGGCCTGCCCATCAGGACGACCTGACTGGTGCGGTCGCCGCCCGGCTTGAGCAGCACCGGGTTCATCGCCGCGCTGGGTTCCACCCGGGCGGCGGCCGCCTGCATGGCCTGCGCCCGGCCGATCTCCGCGCCCTCCCGGGTGACGAAGGAGTTCAGCGACATGTTCTGCGCCTTGAACGGCGCGACCTTCAGCCCCTTGCGGGCCAGCCAGCGGCAGACCCCGGCCGTGACCACGCTCTTCCCGGCGTCCGAGGTCGTCCCCGCGACCAGCAGACCGCCGCCCCGCCGCACCGCGTTCACCGCCGCCTCCCCTTCCGCGCGGCCACGACCCTCACGGCCGTCGTCGTCACCAGCGCCAGCACACCGACGCGGCGGGAGAGCCGCACCGCGCGCTCGACGTCCTCCGTACGGACCGGCCGGCCACGGGCGTTGAGCACCGGCCGGTGCTCGACCCGCCCCGCGTACGCCAACGTCCCGCCCAGCTGTACGCCCAGCGCCCCGGCGAACGCGGCCTCCACCGGGCCCGCGTTGGGGCTGGGGTGGCGGGAGGCGTCCGCACGCCAGACCCGCAGGGCGCCGCTCGGGTCGGATCCGGCGAGTGCGGCCAGCGTGGCCGTCAGCCGGGCGCCGGGCCAGCCCGCCAGGTCGTCCAGCCGCGCCGGCGCCCAGCCGAAACGCAGCAGCCTGGGGGAGCGGTGGCCCAGCATCGCGTCCAGGGTGTTCACCGCGCGGAAGGCCACCAGGCCCGGCACACCGGCGACCGCTCCCCACACCAGCGCGCCCACCACGGCGTCGGAGGTGTTCTCCGCCACCGACTCGACGACCGCCCGCGCGACGCCCTCGGCGTCCAGCGCCTCCGGGTCCCGCCCGCACAGGTGCGGCAGCCGCCGCCGCGCCGCCGGCACGTCGCCCGCGGCGAGTGCGGCGCCGACCGCCCGCGCCTCGCGGATCAGCGAGGTCCCGCCGAGCACCGTCCAGCCGGCGACCGCGGCCAGCACCACCGAGGGCAGCGTCGAACGCGCCCTCCCGGCGGCCGCGTTGAGGCCCGCCGCGGCGGCCGCCACGCCGCCGGCGCACACCACGGTGCACAACGCCCCGGCACCGCGGTGGTCACGCCACAGGGCGCCTTCGGCCCGGTTCACCGCGCGGCCGAAGGCCGCCACGGGGTGTCCGCGCCGGGGGTCGCCCAGCGCGAGGTCGGCGAGGAAGCCGAGCGTCACCCCGTACGCGTACGCACGCGGACGCGGCATCAGACGACGGGCTGTGGAGCCTCGCAGGAACACGGCGAGGTGCGGGGTGGGGGAGCGGCGCAGAAGCCACGCATGGCGGAGTCCTCACTCAGGGTCCTCGCCCTGGCTCGACGTGTCCGGCGGCGAGAGTCTCCTGGCTCCCGGATCGGCGCCTCCCCGGCCTTCCAGCCCGCTGGCGGGCCGTGGCGTGTGGTGAGGGGCGCTCCCCGGTGACAGTGGCGGGACCGCGCCGGATTCGCACCGGCTTCCTCTTCTGCCGCCGTTCGGCTGCCGGAAGTCCATCACGGCCCCCCACGACCGTCAACTCGCCCCCGACCTGCGGCGAAGCAGTGTGACCACCCCCACGTCGCGCCGTCGCGTCCCGCCCGGGCCGCCTCGGGTACGCGAGAGGGGTGGGTGCGGCCCGCAGGCCGTACCCACCCCTCGGTGCGCGGGGGTTCAGGCGCCGATCAGGTAGATGCCGTACGCCACGGCGGCCGCGCAGACCGCGTAGCAGAGGTACGCGCCGATGCGGGCCGGCACGGAGGCGCTGCCGCCGTCCTTGCGCGGTGCGGAGCCCACGATGCCCAGGGTGAACACGCCGACCAGTGCGACGGAAGCCAGCAGGCTGACGCCGAACACGTTGATCAGGGCGGACCAGTGGATGTCCATGGTGAGTGCTTCGCTTCCTTCGGGTGGGGCGCGTCAGGCGCCGGAGACGGAGGCCTTGGTGCGGGCGTGCTCGGACTCCTCGTCCTGCGCGCCGTGCTGCTCGGGGACCGCGCCGGCCGGCGGTGGCGCGACGGCGCTCATCGCGGCGGCCACCACGCCCGCGTCCTGTGCGTCGGAGCGGGATTCCGGGGCGGAGTCCTCCGGCATGTCGTTGACGTTGGTGTGGTCGACCGGCTGCCGGCGCGAGGCCAGCCAGATGGCGCCGTTGACCAGTACGCCGAGGACGGCGACCACGGTCACGCCGACGTTGCCGCGCTCGGCCAGCAGCGCCGCGCCGCCCGCGACCAGACCCGCGGCCGGGACGGTGATGCCCCAGGCGGCCAGCATCCGGCCCGCCGTGCCCCAGCGGACGGTGCCGCCCTTGCGCCCCATCCCCGCGCCCATCACGGCGCCGGAGCAGGTGTGCGTGGTGGACAGCGAGAAGCCCAGGTGGGAGGAGGCCAGGATGGTGACCGCGGCGCTCGTCTGCGCCGAGAAGCCCTGCGGCGGGTGGATGTCGGTGAGGCCCTTGCCGAGAGTGCGGATGATCCGCCAGCCGCCGAGGTATGTGCCCAGTGCGATGGCGACACCGGCCGAGACGACCACCCACATGGGCGGGCCCGCGTCCGGGGCCAGCGCGCCGCCCGCGATCAGGGCGAGGGTGATGACGCCCATCGTCTTCTGCGCGTCGTTGGTGCCGTGCGCCAGGGAGACCAGCGCGGCGGAGGTGATCTGGCCGGCCCGGTAGCCCTTGCCCGCCTGCTCCTCGCTCACGTTGCGGGTGAGGCGGTAGGTCAGGCGTGTGGCGCCCCAGGCGGCGAGGCCGGCGACCAGCGGGGCGGCCAGCGCGGGGATCAGCACCTTGGTGACGACGACGTCGCCGTTGACCGCGCCGATGCCCATCGAGGCGACCGCGGCACCGAGCAGACCGCCCATCAGGGCGTGCGAGGAGCTGGAGGGGAGTCCGGCCAGCCAGGTCAGCATGTTCCAGGTGATCGCACCGACCAACGCTGCGAGGATCACTTCAGGCTGGATACCGGCGCCTTCGTCGATCAGTCCCTTGGAGATCGTCTTGGCCACCTCGACGGAGATGAACGCTCCGGCGAGGTTGAGAACGGCCGACATCGCCACCGCTGCCTTGGGCTTCATCGCCCCGGTGGAGATGGTGGTGGCCATGGCGTTGGCCGTGTCGTGGAAGCCGTTCGTAAAGTCGAACACCAAGGCCGTGACGATCACGATCCCGATGAGAAGCGTGATGTGTTCCATTCACCCAGGCAATCAGTTCGAAGGTCAGTGACCCGGTGAACGTAAGGATGGTGGGTGAACGGAAGGTGAACTGGGGCGGGCATCGGAGTGTCGCACCCGGAGGGTGTTGGTGTGGGACCCGTCACAGGCCGAACGGGAGGGACCGCCGCATGGTCCAGTCGCCCGGTGGTACAGGAAGAGACCGGAGGTGCCGATGCACAGCGAGACGAGCGGGGAGATCCCGGTGACCTGGCGGGACGCGTGGGAGCAGGTGGTGGGGGCGGCGCGCCGCACGGTCGCCGACGGGCTGGTCGTCGGCACCTCCGGGAACGTCTCCACCCGGGTGGGGGACGTCGTCCTCGTCACCCCCACCGGGGTGCCGTACGACCGTCTGGGACCCGACGACCTGTGCGCGGTGGACCTGAAGGGTGAACGCGTCGCGGGCACCCTCCGTCCGACGAGTGAACTGCCCATGCATCTGGCGGTCTACCGCACCACCGACGCCGCCGCCGTGGTGCACACCCACGCCGTGCACGCCACCGCCGTCTCCACGCTGGTCGACGAACTCCCCACGATCCACTACATGACCGCCGCGCTCGGCGGTCCGGTGCGCGTCGCCCCCTACGCCACCTACGGCAGCGACGCCCTCGCCGGCCACCTGCTGGAAGCCCTCGAGGACCGCAGCGGCGCACTGCTCCGCAACCACGGCACGCTCACCCACGGCGCCACCATGGACCAGGCCTACGACCGGACCGCGCAGCTGGAGTGGATGTGCCGGGTCTGGCTGGCCGCGGCCTCCGTGCCCGGCCGCACGCCCACCCTGCTGCCCAGGGAGGAGATCGACCGGGTCGCCGACCGGCTGCGCGGCTACGGCCAGCGGCCCCCGGCCGGATGACCCGCGCCGCGGCCGGCCGCACGCTCCGTCTCCCGGTACCGTCCCGGCGCCCCTCCACCGGCGGCCTCCGGCTGCCGTCCGGTGGCCGGAAGGAGGCGGTACGGCGGACACTCGAGGTGATGCGCACGCCCGCTGCGGCGGCCCTGGCCGCCGGCACCGTCCTGGGTACCTGCGCGGCCGTTGTGGCGGCCGGCCGGTACGCGGCCGGGCGCGCCCTGCGTCCCGCCCGCGCCGACGGGGCCGCCGTCCCGCCGGGTTTCGGGGAGCCCCTCACGCTCCACGCCCGCCTCGCCGCCCGCCCCGAACGGGTCGCGCTCACCCGCTCGCTCACCGCGGAACTCCCCGGCACCTACGGCCTCACCGGCCGGGGCGTGCGCGCCGTGGTCGGGCACACCATGCGGGAGGCCACGCACGCCGCGCCCGCGGACACCGTCGTACGCCGTCTCCTGGACGTCACCCGCGGCACGCTGACCACCGGGGCCACCGTCCGGCTCACGCCCGTCGTCCACAGCGGTGACCCGGCCGGCGCGCTGGACCTGCCGTACACCGACACGGAGATCGCCTCCGAACTCGGCCCCCTGCCCGCGTGGGCGCTGCCCGGCGAACGCGGCGTGTGGGTCGTCGCCGCACACGGGCTCGGCACCACACGGGAACAGGCGATGAACGTCCTCCCCGTGCTCGCGCGGCTCCGCCTGCCCGTTCTCGTCCCGGCCCACCGAGGGGATCCCGGCGCGCCGCGGAACCCCGACGGCGTCGGCCACCTGGGCGCGAGCGAGTGGCGCGACCTGGACGCCGCCGTCCGTCACGCCCTCGACCGGGGCGCCTCCCGCGTCATCCTGTACGGCTGGTCCACCGGCGCGACCATGGCGCTGCACGTCGCCGCGGAGTCCGCCGTACGCGACCGCGTCTGCGGACTGGTGCTGGACTCGCCGGTCCTCGACCCGGCCGCCACCCTGCGTGCGCTCGCCGCCGCCCGCGGCGTCCCACGCCCCCTGCTGTCGCTGGCGGTTCGGGCCGCCGAGGGCCGCGCCGGGGTGCGGCCGGAACCGCCGGCCGTCGCGGCGGCGCCCGAGCGGCTCGGGGTGCCGGTGCTGATCGCGCACGGACCGGGCGACGAGGTCGCTCCCTGGGGCCCCTCCCGGGTGCTCGCCGACAGCCGGCCCGACCTGATCACCCTGCACGTCGTCGGGCGGGCGCAGCACGCCGCGATGTGGAACGCCGACCGCGACGGCTACGAGGAGGCCCTCACCCGCTTCCTCATGCCTCTCCTCTGACGCCCTTCGAGGTGGCGCCCGACGCGAAGCCCGGCCACGGGTGACGGAGCGCGTCCCCGCGGGCGTTCGCCTCCGCGCAGGAACCGGCGCGGAGGGCGGGCGGGGGCAGGCGGGAGCCGCCCGGCGAAGCCGCGAGGGCCTGCGCCGTTTGGGTTTTTCCGCTCTCACCGTGAAGACTGCTCCCGTGACGTCCCGTACACCGCGAGACACCCGCCTGCGCCTCGTCCCCCGACGGCCCATCGCCGCCGCGCGCCGCACCGTGAGCGAGACGCGCGGCCGCGCCTGGCCGGCCCGCGGCTCCTCCGCGCCGCGGCCGCCCGCCGGCACTCCCTCCCCGGGGGTGCTCGCCCGGCACGCCCGGGACTGCCTGCGCGGCGCCGTGAACATGGCCCGCTGGGCGGCGGACGAACCGCCGACGGCCGGTGTCCCCACCACCGAGGCCTTCGCCCGCGCGGCCGCCGCCCTCCAGGTCGATCCCGCACGAGCCCGCGCCGACTGGGACCGGGCCCGGCTCGCCGGGCTGGTCGAGTTGCACGGCGACACCGCCCGCCCCGGCTGGCGCCTGACCGCCTGGGACCGCGACGACAGCGCGGTGCTGCGCGGCTGGGTCGCCCTGTTCGACGCCTGGTCGCTCGCCCGCCCCGCCCCGGCCGACTCGGCCGACCCGGTGCTGACCGGCGAAGTCGTGGTGTCGATGCCGCAGGTGCTGTCCCTGCTGCACCTCTCAGCCGGACCGGTCACGCTGCCCGCGCTCCTCGACCACCTCACCCGGTGCATCACCGAGTTGCGCGCCGAGCGACCGGACCACGACGCCGGGGCCGAACCCGTCGACGGCACGCTGCCCACCCTGCTGGACTGGGCGCTGGACGCCCTCGCCTCCGTCGGGGCGCTCACCCGGTGCCGTGACGAGGAGCACACCGATTCGGCCGTGCTCACCCCGCTGGGCAACTGGGCGGTGTGGACCAAGCTCGAGCAGATCTGCGTGGCCGCGCAGAGCCCGGCCGGCAACATCGAGCAGTCCGCCCCCGACATGCTGCGCGGCTGCGCCCGGCTCACCCCGGGCCCCGCGCGCTCCGAGTACCGTGCCTGGCTGGCCGCCCGCCCGGTCGGAACCGCCGTCTCCGGACTGCTGGAGGCCGCCCGCGGCGAGGACGCCCTGATCCGGGCGCTCGCCTTCGAGGCGCTCCGCGTCGTGGGCGCGCCCGCCGAGCCCGACGTACGCGCGGCCGCCGAGGAGCCCGGCCTGCGCCCGTACGCGCTGCTGTGGCTCGCCGAGCAGGAGGGCGCCGACCCGGAGGAGCTGGCCGGCGGTGCGCCGGGCGTGCTCACCCGCGAGGAGGCGACCTGGCTGTGGGTGGACACCGCCGCAGCGGTCACCGACCACGGCGAGGCGCGGCTGCTCGTCGACCACCTGGACACCGCCGTGCAGGGGACGGTGCCGGAACTGATCGACGAGGTACGGGCCGTGGGCCATCCCCGCACCGTCCAGGTGCTGGTGGCGCTGGCCGCCGCGCACCCGGACGCCGCGCTGGCCAAGGCCGTACGCCGCGCCGCGTTCCAGGTCCACACCGGAGGCGGGTGACGCGCGTAGCGCAGGAGGGCCGGCCGTAAGGCGAGCCGTGCGCGGCGCCCCGGAAACCGGGTTGCGCCGCGCCGGTACACTGACCGGCATGGCTTACCTCCTTGTGCATTAGCGGCCGTGCGCCCGGGCCCAGGGCCCGTCTCCGCGGGACCACGCCGGTCTCCGCCGGGACCGGCCGGCCCCCTCGACCCGCACGCACGTCCGTCTTCCCTGCCTTGGAGCACCTCCGTGATCACCGCCTCCCGACTCGAGTTGCGCGCCGGCGCCCGGATCCTCATCGACTCCGCCTCCTTCCGCATCGCCAAGGGCGACCGCATCGGCCTGGTCGGCCGCAACGGAGCGGGCAAGACCACCCTCACCAAGTGCCTGGCCGGGGAAGGCGTTCCCACCGCCGGAACGATCTCCCGTTCCGGCGAGGTCGGCTACCTTCCGCAGGACCCGCGCACCGGCGACCTGGAGGTGCTGGCCCGCGACCGCATCCTCTCCGCCCGCGGCCTGGACACCGTGATCCGGCGCATGCGCGAGAACGAGGACCGGATGGCGAACGGCAAGGGCGCCACCCGTGAACGGGCCATGAAGAAGTACGAGCGGCTGGAGACCGAGTTCCTCACCAAGGGCGGGTACGCCGCCGAGGCGGAGGCCGCCACCATCGCCGCCAGCCTCGGGCTGCCCGACCGCGTGCTCGGCCAGCCGCTGCACACCCTCTCCGGCGGTCAGCGCCGCCGTGTCGAGCTGGCCCGCATCCTTTTCTCGGACGCCGACACGCTCCTCCTCGACGAGCCCACGAACCACCTGGACGCCGACTCCGTGGTCTGGCTGCGGGACTTCCTCAAGACCTACCGCGGCGGCCTGGTGGTCATCTCCCACGACATCAACCTCGTGGAGACCGTCGTCAACAAGGTCTTCTACCTGGACGCCAACCGCTCCCAGATCGACCTGTACAACATGGGCTGGAAGCAGTACCTCGCCCAGCGGGAGGCCGACGAGAAGCGCCGCAAGCGGGAGCGGGCCAACGCCGAGAAGAAGGCCACCGCGCTCAACTCACAGGCCGACAAGATGCGTGCCAAGGCCACCAAGGCCGTCGCCGCCCAGAACATGGCGCGCCGGGCGGAGAAGCTCATGGCGGGCCTGGAGGCCGAACGGCGGGCCGACAAGGTCGCCAAGCTGCGCTTCCCCGACCCGGCTCCCTGCGGGAAGACGCCGCTGATGGCGGAGGGCCTGTCGAAGTCCTACGGTTCGCTGGAGATCTTCACCGACGTCGACCTCGCCATCGACCGCGGCTCCCGCGTGGTCATCCTCGGCCTCAACGGCGCCGGCAAGACCACGCTGCTGCGGCTGCTGGCCGGTGTGGAGGTTCCCGACACCGGACGCGTCACGCCCGGTCACGGCCTCAAGCTCGGCTACTACGCCCAGGAGCACGAGACGCTCGACCCGGACCGCACGGTGCTGGAGAACATGCGGTCCTCCGCGCCCGACATGGACCTGGTCGACATCCGGAAGACCCTCGGGTCGTTCCTGTTCTCCGGCGACGACGTGGACAAGCCGGCGGGCGTGCTCTCCGGCGGGGAGAAGACCCGGCTGGCGCTCGCCACCCTCGTCGTCTCCTCGGCAAACGTGCTGCTGCTCGACGAGCCCACCAACAACCTCGACCCCGCCAGCCGCGAGGAGATCCTCGGCGCGCTGAAGACGTTCACCGGCGCCGTCGTGCTGGTCACCCACGACGAGGGCGCCGTGGACGCCCTCGCCCCGGAGCGGATCATCCTGCTCCCGGACGGCGTGGAGGACCTGTGGGGCGACGACTACGCGGACCTCGTCGCGCTCGCCTGACCGCCCCCGGCCCCGTTCCGGCCGGGCCGGTGGATCACCTGCTGGATCATTCGGCCTACGCGTGATCCTTCATCTGGGTGAGAGCGGCTGGTACCCCGGCGCGGCGCCTCCCTGCCCGCCCCGGAGCCTGCAGCCCGCGCCGGGGGCGGGCGCAGGAATCCCGCCATCGCGCCGCTGACCTGCACCTCCTTCACCCGGCCGGGCGCGCGCGTGCGCCGGGCACGTGCCCGTGGCCAGAGCATTCGGCGCGTGCGCCGATCCGCCGCAGGCACGGGATTGCACGGGCTTTGCCGAATGGGTGGCCAGAAGTGTGTGGAGGGGTGATCATGGGAGTCACAGAGCGCACTTCCCCTGAGGAGGCACGGGTGGCCGAGACTCTGAAGAAGGGCAGCCGGGTGACCGGCGCTGCACGCGAGAAGCTCGCGGCAGACCTCAAGAAGAAGTACGACTCCGGTGCGAGCATCAGGGCGCTGGCCGAGGAGACCGGCCGTTCCTACGGGTTCGTCCACCGGATGCTCAGCGAGTCCGGCGTTGCCCTGCGCGGGCGCGGCGGTGCGACCCGCGGAAAGAAGGCAGCCTCGTCCTGACCTGGGTACCGGGTCGTCGCCGCCGGTGGTTACTCTTCGGTATGTCTGACCGCCGAGAGTGGCCACCGGAGGAGCACCGATGACCGAGACCCTGCTGGACAAGGACGGCGTGCGGCTCACCGTGGAGGGTGACACCGCCACGGTCACGCTCGCCGTGCCCGCCAAGCGGAACGCGCAGTCGCCCGCCATGTGGCGGATGCTGACCGAGGCCGGCCGGGTCCTTCCCGGGACCGTGCGCGTGGTCGTGCTGCGCGCCGAAGGGCCCTCCTTCTCCGCCGGCCTGGACCGCCAGGCCTTCACGCCCGAGGGCTTCGACGGCGAGCCGTCCTTCCTGGACCTCGCCCGGGGCACGGACGACGAGGTCGACGCGGTCATCGGCGCGTACCAGGACGCGTTCACCTGGTGGCGTCGCAGCGACGTGCTCACCATCGCCGCCGTGCAGGGGCACGCCGTCGGCGCCGGCTTCCAGCTCGCCCTCGCCTGCGACCTGCGCGTCTGCGCGGACGACGTGCAGTTCGCCATGCGCGAGACCAGCCTCGGGCTGGTCCCGGACCTGGCCGGTACCAAGCCCCTGGTCGGCCTGGTCGGCTACGCCCGCGCCCTGGAGATCTGTGCCACCGGGCGGTTCGTGCACGCCGCCGAGGCGGAGCGCACGGGCCTGGCGAACCTCGTCGTGCCGGCCGCCGAACTGGACGGAGCGGTCGCCGACCTCGCCGCGGCCCTCCTGGCGGCGCCGCGCGACGCCGTCGTGGAGACCAAGGCGCTGCTCGCCGGCGCCGCAGCCCGCAGCCACGAGGAGCAGCAGACCGCCGAACGTGCGGCCCAGACGCGCCGCCTTCGGGACCTGGCCGGTCTCGCGGACTGACCGCCCGGTCCGTTCGCCGCACGGCCCGGTGCACGCGGCCGGTTGACTCTCCGTCACCCTTTCGGCGCGCGGTGCGGGCTCCCGCCCCGCCCGGCGCCTAACGTGGGCGGCGGAGCGGCAGACCGCGCCGCCGTCTCGAATGGGGTGAAGACGATGACCGACATGGAGTCCCGCAAGGGCACGGAGACACGAGCGGCGTCCCCGAGCGCCGGTACGCAGAAGACCTTCGGCCCGGGGGTGTCCTCCGGCGACCGCGGCCGCACCACCATCGCCGACGGGGTGGTGGAGAAGATCGCCGGTCTGGCCGCCCGCGACGTCGTGGGCGTGCACGCCATGGGCAGCGGCTTCGCCCGGACTTTCGGCGCCGTCCGCGACCGGGTGCCCGGCGGCACCCGGTCGGCGTCCGTCAGCCGTGGAGTCAAGGCCGAGGTGGGCGAGGTGCAGACGGCCCTCGACCTGGAGATCGTGGTGGAGTACGGTTTCGCGATCCTGGAGGTCGCGGACTCGGTGCGTTCCAACGTCATCAACGCCGTCGAGCGGATGACCGGCCTGGAGGTCGTGGAGGTCAACATCGCCGTCAGCGACGTCAAGCTGCCCGACGAGGAGGACGGCGACGAAGAGGAGCCGGGCCGCTCCCGTGTCCAGTGACGGTTCCGGCGCCGGTGAACGGAGGAACGCACGATGAGCATGGCCGTGGTCGGCCTGATCGCGGGGATGGCCCTGGGCTTCGCCGGGTACTTCGGCGGCTTCGGCGCCTTCCTGCTGGTGGCGGCGCTGGGCGCGATCGGCTGGGTGGCCGGCCGGTTCCTCGACGGCGACCTGGACGCGGGGGAGTTCTTCCGGGGCCGTGACGGCGGACGGCGCGGGCCGCGGTGACCCGCCCCGAGCAGTCGGCGGAACGGGTCGTTCCGCCCACCGAACGGGGGGCCACCCGCATCGCCGACCGGGCGGTGGCCAAGGTCGCCGCACAAGCTGCCAGGGAGGCGCTCCGCGCCGGCCCGGACGCGGCGACGCTCCCCGTAGGCGGCGGCACCGTGCCCCGGTCCGGCGTCGATGTGCGCGGCGATGTCGCCCGGGTGCGGCTCTCCGTCGAGCTGGGATATCCCTCCGACATCGGCGCGCAGTGCGGAGCGGTGCGTCGTCAGGTCACCGCGCGGGTAGGGGAACTGACCGGAATGCAGGTGTCGGACGTGACCGTACGGGTGGACCGGCTGCACTCGGCACACCTGCGCGGCGACGGCCTCGGGAGGGTCCGGTGAGCGACGACCAGTCGGGAGGCGGCGAGCGCGGTGCCCCCGACGCCTCCGGCGCGGACGGCCCCGCGGGCGGGCCGGGCGACACCCGGCCGCTCACGCTGAGGAAGGACGGCTCCGGTACCGCACCGGCCCCCGGCGGGGGACCGGGCGCGGGCGATCTGGAACAGGACTTCTCCTCCGCCGCCTACACCCCCGGTACCGACGGCGGCGGCCGGGTGGGCCGCCTGTGGGCCACCCGCCGCCTCCCCGCGGCGCTCGTCGCCGCGGTGCTGCTCGTGGCGGCGGCGCTGCTGCTGTACGACGTGGTGGCCGTGCGCCTGGACCGGCCCGGCATGGCATGGCGCCGGGAGCTCGCCGACGAGCTGGCCACCCGCCCGATCGACGACGTGTGGGTGCGCGTCGGCGCCGTGGCGGCCGTCGTGCTCGGGCTGTGGCTGCTGGTCGGGGCGCTCACCCCGGGGCTGCGGGGCCTGCTGCCGATGCGCCGCGAGCACGCCGACGTCCGCGCCGCGCTGGAGCGGAGCGCCGCCGCGCTGGTGCTGCGGGACCGTGCCATGGAGGTGTCCGGCGTCCAGGCCGCCAGGGTGAAAGTGGGCCGGCGCCGGGTGCGGGCCCACGCACAGGCCCACTTCCGCGAACTCGACGAGGTACGCGCCGAACTGGACTCCGCGCTGGGAGAGGGCATCCGGGAGCTGGGGGTGGCGAGGCGGCACCGGCTGTCGGTGCGCGTCCGGCGCCCGAAACGATGAGGGGCCCCGCCGACGGCACGGCCGTCCGGGGAGGGGCCGAGGCGAGGAGAGAGGGAGGGCGATGCTCCGCACGGTCAACCGGGTCCTGCTGACCCTGGCCGGCCTGCTGCTGCTCGTGCTGGGCCTGGCGGTCCTGGCCGGCGGCTTCGACCTGCAACGGCGCTGGGGCTACGACCTGGGTTCCGGATGGCTGTGGAAGGGCCCCGGCGACGTCCTGCTGACCGACGCCGACCGCACCCGCTTCCGCGACGACGGCTGGTGGTGGCCGGTGGTGATCGCGGGTCTCGCCGTCCTGGTGCTGCTCCTGCTGTGGTGGTTCCTGGCCCAGTTGCGGCGTCGCAGGCTGGGGGAGGTGCTGGTGGAGAGCGGTGACGGCGAGGGGGCGCTGCTCCGCGGCCGCGCCCTGGCCGACGTGCTGGCGGCCGAGGCCGAGTCGCTGGCGGGCGTCGACCGCGTACGGGTGAGGCTGCTGGGGCGCCGCACCCGGCCGAGCGCCCGGGTCAACCTGCGCCTGGAGCCGCACGGCAGGCCCGCGGCCACCGTCGAACGGCTGCGGGCCGAGGCGCTGGAGCACGCCCGCACCTCCGCGGGCCTGGACGCCCTGCCGGCGGAGGTCAGGCTGCGCGGCCGGCGTCACCGCGCCGAACGCGTCACCTGACCCGCCCTGCGCGCCCGGTCACCCGTACGGCCGAGTCCCCCGCACGGCCGTCGCCCGCGCGTCTCCCACCGCCGGGCGGGCCGGGGGAGACGCGCGCGGACGGCGCGCTCACAGGCCGCGGCGCGCACCCCCGTCCACCGGCACCACCACGCCGTTCACGTAGGAGGCGGCGGGGGAGAGCAGGAACGCCGCCGCACGGCCGAACTCCTCCGGCGTGCCGTACCGGCGCAGCGGCACCTTCTCCTCGCTGCGCCGCCGGGACTCCTCCGCGTCGCCGCTGAGCGCGTCGAGTTCCCGCACCCGGTCGGTGTCGACACGGCCCGGAGCGAGACTCACCACCCGCACGCCGCGCGGGCCCACCTCGTCGGCCAGCGTCTTCGCGAAGCCTGCCAGGCCCGGACGCAGTCCGTTGGAGACGGTGAGGCCGGGAATGGGCTCGTGGACGGAGCCGGACAGGACGAAACCGACGACTCCGCCCTCGCCGAGTGCGGCGGCCGCGGTGCGGGCCAGCCGCACCGCGCCGAGGAACACCGAGTCGAACGCGGCCTGCCACTGCTCGTCGGTGATCGTCTCCGCCGGGCCGGCGGGTGGCCCGCCGACGCTGACGAGCATGCCGTCGAAGCGGCCGAACCGGGCCCGGGCGGTCTCGATCAGCCGGCCCGGGGTCGCCGGGTCGGCGTTGTCCGCCGCCACCGGGGCGGCGGACTCGGCACCGAGACGGGCCGCCGCCTCGGCGGCGGCCTCCTCGGTCCGGCCGGTCACCACGACCTTCGCCCCCTCGGCGACGAGCTGCTGCGCCGAGGCGAAGCCCAGGCCACGAGTGGCGCCGGTGACGACGTGTACGCGGTCCTTCAAGCCAAGATCCATGCCCGCAGTCTGCCCTATGCCGTGCCAGGTGCCAGGTGCCAGGTGCCAGGTGCCAGGTGCCAGGTGCCGGCGTCCGTCCCGTGCCCGGGCTTGCGCTGGTGCGCCCGCCGGGCGACCGCGGCGGAGGGGGCCCGGGGCGTCAGCCGGCGGCGGCGCCCGCCGGAGCCGGTGCCCGCGCGGTGTCGTCGGCCTCCGTGCGGGCCCGGGCGCGGTCGCGCAGCTCGCGCCGCACCAGGACGACCCACCCGACCGGGACGCCCGCGGCGAACAGCCACCACTGCACCGCGTAGGCCATGTGCGGCCCGATGCTGTCGTGCTCCGGGTCGGGCAGCCGCTCCGGGTGTTCCCGGGGTTCCGGCGAGGACGCGGTGAGCTGGACGTAGCCGCCGAGTACGGGCCGGTCCAGCGCCTCCGCCCGCTGGTCGCTGTCGATCAGCATGACCTGGCGGTCCGGCAGGCCCGGCTTGTCCTTGATGCCGCTGGCCTCCGTGGTCTCGCTCGCCATGATCCGGCCGGTGACCGAGACCTCGCCGCGCGGTGCCGCCGGCACGTCGGGGAACTTCGTCAGGTCGCCGCCCGCCGGGATCCAGCCCCGGTTGACCAGCAGCACCGAGCCGTCGTCGCGCACCAGCGGCGTGAGGACGAAGTAGCCGATGGACTGGCCGTCGGAGGCGGTGCGCTGCCGGACGACCACCTCGTGGTCGGTGTCGTAGCGGCCGGTCGCCTCGACGCTGCGGAACCAGTCGTCGCGGTCCGGTTCCCCGCCCGACGCGGTGAGCTGCGTGACCGGCACGGCGGGCGCGGCCAGGCTCCGCGCGATCAGCTCGTTGTGCGCCACCCTCGCCTCGTGCCGGTGCAGCTGCCAGAAGCCCAGCTCGATCATCGCCGGAACGAGCGCCAGGCCGAGCAGCGTGAGGATCACCCACTGCCGGGACAGCAGGAAGCGGAGGCGGTACACAACCCCCGACGGTACCGGGCGCGGGTCAGCCCGCCGGGGACGGGGGTACCTCCCGCCCCGCGGGGCCGGGGGGCGGGTCCTGGGCGGGTGCGACGTCGCGGAGCAGGTGGGTGAACGCGGCCTCGTCGATCACCGGAGTGCCGAAGGTACGGGCCCGGGCGACCTTCGAGGTGACGGAGTGCGGGTCGTTGCTGACCACCAGACTGGTCCGGCGGGAGACGCTGGTCGCGATGTGCAGGCCCGCCTCGATCGCACGGTCCTCCAGCAGCTCGCGGTCGACGGAGGTGTCGCCGGAGAGCGCCACCCGCATGCCCTGCCGCAGCGGGCCGCCCTGCTCCCACCGCCCCGGGTTGGGATAGGGGCACGGCGGGCGCTTCCGCGACGGCCGCCGGCCGAAGCCGTACGGGCGGGAGCGGGGCGCGGAGTCGTAGCGGTCCGCGGCGGGCTCCGGGGGCAGCTCCGTGAGCGGCACGCAGGCCAGCAGCGGCAGGCGCACGCCGTGCCGGGCGGCGCGGTGGAGGCTCGGGCGGAACGCCTCGGCCAGCACCCGGGCGTCGTCCAGCGCGTGGTGGGCGCGCTGCTGCACCACGCCGTAGTGCGCCGCGAGCGACTCCAGCTTGTGGTTGGGCAGCGGCAGTGCCAGCTCCTTGGCGAGCGCGATGGTGCACAGCCGGTGCCGGACGGGCAGGGCGTGCGCGGTACGGGCGTACTCGCGGGCGATCATGGACCAGTCGAAGACGGCGTTGTGCGCCACCAGGACGCGGCCCTCCAGCCGTTCCGCGAGGTCCGCCGCGACCTCCTCGAACAGCGGTGCGTCGGCGAGGACTTCGGCGGTCAGTCCGTGGATCCAGGTGGGGCCGGGGTCGCGCTGCGGGTTGACCTGCGTGTACCAGTGGTCCTCCACGTCGCCGCGTGAGTCCAGCCGGTAGACGGCGGCGGAGACGATCCGGTCGTCGCGGCGCAGGCCGGTGGTCTCGACGTCCACCACCGCGTACCCCTCGGGGTAGTTCGAGGGCCAGCAGGCGTCGCCGGAGGCGGCGGCGCGGTGGGCGGGAGCGGACTGAGCGGGGATGTACAGGGCCCCCGCCTCCTCGTCCGGACGTGCCGTCTGGTCTTCGAGCATGGTCACAGAGGATACGGGCCGCGACTGACAGTTCCACGACCGCGCCTGCCCACACAGGGGCTTGACCGGCCGTCAGTCCCGCCCGGCCCGGTACGGTCCGCCGGGCGCCGCCCCGGAGACCGTCTACCGATCGGTAACGACCCCTGGCGCGCCGCGCGGAGGGGCTCTACCTTGCTGACATGCCGTCTCATCTGCCCGACGTCGTGCTGTGGTCCATCCCCGCCTTCCTCCTGCTCACGGTGATCGAGGTGGTCAGCCACCGGCTCCATCCCGACGACGACGCGGCCGGCTACGAGGGCAGGGACGCGGTCACCAGCCTGTCCATGGGCCTGGGCAGCCTGTTCTTCGACGCGCTGTGGAAGGTGCCGGTGGTGGCGATCTACGCCGCCGTCCACGAACTCACCCCGCTGCGGGTGCCGTTGCTGTGGTGGACGCTGCCCCTGCTGCTGCTCGCGCAGGACTTCTTCTACTACTGGTCGCACCGCGGCCACCACGTGATCCGCCTGCTGTGGGCCTGCCACGTGGTGCACCACTCCAGCCGCCGGTTCAACCTCACCACGGCGCTGCGGCAGCCCTGGACCAGCCTCACCTCCTGGCCGTTCTACCTGCCCCTGATCGCCCTCGGCGTCCATCCGGCGGTGCTGGCCTTCCTGGCGTCGGTCAACCTGGTGTACCAGTTCTGGATCCACACCGAGCGGATCGGCCGCCTGCCGCGCCCGGTCGAGGCGGTCTTCAACACGCCCTCGCACCACCGGGTCCACCACGCCTCGCAGGGCGGCTACCTGGACCGCAACTTCGGCGGCATCCTGATCGTCTGGGACCGGCTGTTCGGCTCCTTCGCGCCGGAGCGGGAGCCGTGCGCCTACGGGCTCACGAAGAACATCGAGACCTACAACCCGCTGCGGGTCGCGACGCACGAGTACGCGGCGATCGGCCGCGACCTGCGCGCGGCACGCAGCTGGCCGGAGCGCTTCGGCCGGGTGCTGCGCGGTCCGGGATGGCAGCCGAAGGGGGCCGAGCCGGAGCCCGGCCCCCTCGCGGCGCCGCACGGCTGAACGGCGGTCAGGCGCCGTTCAGCCCGTGGAGTGTCACTTCCGGACGGCGTCCAGCGCGTCGACGATGCCGTAGCCGTAGAAGCTGTTGATCTTGGCGTTGCCGGTGCACTCGGCGTTCACCTCGCCGTCGCCGTCGGGGTCGTACGGCCCCTCGGGACAGCCCGGGTTGTCGGCCCGTGCCTTCAGGCGCCACTGGATCTCCTGCGGCGTGGCGCGCCGGTGCTCGCTCTTGACCAGCGCGGCGACGCCGGCCACGTGCGGGGCGGCCATCGAGGTGCCCTGGAGGAAGGCGTAGTCGCCGTCGGGCATGGTGGACAGCACGCGGCCGTTCTTGCCGTCGCCCTCGGGGACCTGGTAGCGGTCGCCGCCCGGGGCGGCGACGTCCACGACGCCGTCGCCGTAGTTGGAGTAGTACGACTTCAGCGACTGGTCGCCGGTGGCGGAGACGGTCACCACGCCCGGCAGCTGTGCCGGGAGGTCCAGGCACTCGGACGGGTCGATGGTGCGCTCGACGGGTGTGGAGTCGTCCGGACTGGTCGCGTCGACGAGCTCGTCCGCGGCCAGGTCCTGGGCGGAGTTGCCGGCCGAGGCGACGTTGAGGACGCCCTCGCCCTCCGCGTACTCGGCGGCCCGTCCGACGGCCTCCAGGATGGCGGCCTGGTCCTCGTGGTCCGGGCAGTTGTAGAGCCAGGGGTCCGTGTAGTAGCTGTTGTTCGTCACCTCGACGCCCTGCTCGGCGGCGAACATGAAGGCGCAGACCACGGCCTCGGTGTAGAAGAGGCTGGAGCCCTGCTCGGCCACCTTGATCGAGGAGACCTTCACCCCGGGCGCCACGCCGGCGATGCCGACGTCGTTGCGCGGAGCGGCGATGATGCCCGCCACGTGCGTGCCGTGGTAGTGGCCGCCCTCCGCGTAGGGCCGCCAGGCGCCCCACGAGGTGTCGGGCTCGCCGCCGACGCAGTTGGCGGACTGGGTGGGCGCGAAGTTCTTCCGCAGGTCCGGGTGGGTGTCGTCGACGCCGGTGTCGACCACGGCGACGGTGACGCCGCGGCGTCCGTCGTCGATCGCGTGCGCCCGGTCGGCCTTGATGGCCGGGATGTTCCACTGGAGCGACTCCAGCGGCTCGTCGGGCGCCGCCTTCTTGCGGGCCCCGGGCGCGAGGCGCTGCTCGTTCTTCGCCAGTTCGGCGGCCAGCCGTTCCGGGTCCTTGACGTACTGCGGCTTGCCCACGTCCGTGGTGGCGGCCGCGCTGAGCGGAGCGGTGCGGGTGGCGCCGGCGGAGTCGACTCCGTCGACCGCGCGCATCGTCTTGCCGAAGCCGGGGTCGGTGGAGTGGGCGATGACGACGCCGATCTCCTCCCAGGACGTGACGACGGTGCCGCCGGCGTCCTCGACCTCCCGCTCGACGCGGTCCACGGTGGCGGAGTCGGTCGCGGTGTTGACGACGTAGCTGAGCTTCTCGCCGTCCGCCGCGGGCCGGGCGTCCTGCGCGAGCGCGGTCGACGCGCCGGGCAGGACCGCCAGCGACGCGGTCAGTGCCAGGCCGAGCGGCACCGCCAGTGCGTGCCGCCGTCTGGGCTTCACTGAATCCATGGGGTCTCCATGCCGTTTCGAATGTGACTTCCCGTGGAGGAACTTAGCCCTGTTGAGTGCAGTTGAGGGGTAGATCCAGAAAGAAAATCGTCGAATCAGACCGGCTTGGCGGCTTTCTCCTTCATCTTTCAACTACCTACCCCTGTTGTACGCAGCGTCATCCCCTTACGATGCGCGAACGGTGTGGCCGGATGTTGCGCAGGTCACACCGAACGTCCGCCTTCCCGACCTCTCTGGGAGTCGCCGTGGATTCCGCATCACACGAAGCGAGCGCCGGTGCCGCGCCACCGGCCGACCGGAACTACATCGAGGTGCAGCGGAGCGCCGAGTTCGTCGCCCTGCGCCGGGCCCACCGGTCGTTCGCCTTCCCGCTCACCGTCGCCTTCATCAGCTGGTACTTCCTGTACGTCCTCCTCTCCATCTACGCCGGTGCGCTGATGGGTACCAAGATCGTCGGCAATATCAACGTGGCATTCGTGTTCGGTGTCGCCCAGTTCGTCACCACGTTCGCCATCGCCTGGTGGTACTCGCGGCACGCCGCCGCGAAGCTCGACCCCGCCGCGGACGCCATCAAGTCACGCCTGGAGGGCGGCGCATGAACACCTACCTGCAGGTCGCCGCGGCGGACGCCGGCGAGCACCGCACGCTGATCATCACGCTCTTCTCCGTCTTCGTGGCCGCCACGCTCGGGGTCACCGTGTGGGCCGGACGGCGCACCAAGGACGCCACCGACTACTACGCCGGCGGTCGCTCGTTCAGCGGTTTCCAGAACGGCCTGGCCATCTCCGGCGACTACATGTCCGCCGCCTCGTTCCTCGGCATCGCGGGTGCCATCTCGCTCTTCGGATACGACGGCTTCCTCTACTCCATCGGCTTCCTCGTCGCCTGGCTGGTCGCACTGCTGCTCGTCGCCGAGCCGCTGCGCAACTCCGGCCGCTTCACCATGGGCGACGTGCTCGCCTACCGGATGCGGCAGCGGCCGGTCCGCACGGCCGCGGGCGTGTCCACCATCGTGGTGTCGATCTTCTACCTGCTCGCCCAGATGGTCGGCGCCGGCGCCCTGGTGGCGCTGCTCCTCGGCGTGTCCGGCGACGTGGGGAAGAACGTCATCGTGGTGCTCGTGGGCGTCGTGATGATCCTCTACGTCACCATCGGCGGCATGAAGGGCACCACCTGGGTGCAGATGATCAAGGCGTGCCTGCTGATCGCCGGGACCCTGCTCATCACGTTCCTCGTCATGCTGAAGTTCGACTTCAACATCTCCACGCTGCTCGGCGCGGCCGCCGAGAACAGCGGGCAGGGAGCGGCGTTCCTGGAGCCGGGCCTCAAGTACGGCGTCTCGACCACCACCGAGATCGACTTCATCTCCCTCGGTCTCGCCCTGGTGCTCGGCACGGCCGGCCTGCCGCACATTCTCATCCGCTTCTACACGGTGCCCACCGCCCGCGCGGCGCGGAAGTCGGTCATCTGGGCCATCGGCATCATCGGCGCCTTCTACCTGATGACCATCGCCCTCGGCTTCGGCGCGGCGGCACTGCTCTCCCGGAAGGAGATCACCGAGTCCGACGCGGCCGGCAACACCGCCGCCCCTCTGCTGGCGCAGAACATCGGCGGCGGCGCCGACTCGGCGGGTGGCGCGATCCTGCTCGCCGTCATCTGCGCGGTCGCCTTCGCCACGATCCTCGCGGTGGTCGCCGGTCTCACTCTCGCCTCGTCCTCCTCCTTCGCGCACGACCTGTACGCGAACGTGATCCGCAAGGGCAAGGCCTCCGACCGGGAGGAGGTCAAGGCCGCACGGGTCTCCTCCATCCTGATCGGCGGCGTGGCCATCCTGCTGGGCATCTTCGCCGGCAAGCTGAACGTGGCCTTCCTGGTGGCGCTCGCCTTCGCGGTCGCCGCGTCCGCGAACCTGCCGACGATCCTCTACAGCCTCTTCTGGAAGCGCTTCAACACCACCGGGTCGCTGTGGTCCATCTACGGCGGCCTGTCCTCGTCCGTGCTGCTGGTGGTCTTCTCCCCGGTCGTCTCCGGCAACCCGAGCGCCATGTTCCCCGGCGCCGACTTCCAGTGGTTCCCGCTGAACAACCCCGGTCTGGTGTCGATCCCGCTCGGGTTCCTGCTCGGCTGGCTGGGCACCGTGCTGTCGAAGAACGAGGACGTGGACGGCCGGAAGTACGCAGAACTGGAGGTCCGCTCGCTGACCGGCACCGGCGCGCACTGACGGCCGGCTCCCGGCGCCGCATCGGGCGGCCCGACCACGCTCCGTGCCCCCTCGTCACTTCAACGAACTGTTGAATGTCGGCGCTCTCGCGTACGCTGCGAAGCAGTTGCGAGACAATGGAAGCCACCGTGGAAGGGCCGCCCATGCTGCTCGACACATACGGCCGGGTCGCGACCGACCTCCGGGTGTCGCTCACCGACCGGTGCAACCTGCGCTGTACCTACTGCATGCCCGAGGAAGGGCTGCAGTGGCTGGCCAAGCCGCAGCTCCTGACGGACGACGAGATCGTCCGGCTCATCCGCATCGCCGTCACCGACCTCGGCGTCGACGAGGTCCGCTTCACCGGGGGCGAGCCCCTGCTGCGCCCCGGGCTCGTCGGCATCGTGGAGCGCTGCGCCGCGCTCGAACCGCGCCCGCAGCTCTCGCTCACCACCAACGGCATCGGTCTGGAACGCACCGCCGCCGCGCTCCGCGAGGCCGGTCTCGACCGGGTCAACGTCTCGCTGGACACTCTGCGGCCGGAGGTCTTCCAGCGGATGACCCGCCGCAAGCGGCACGCCGACGTGCTGCGCGGTCTGGAGGCGGCGCGCGCCGCCGGCCTCACTCCCGTCAAGGTCAACACCGTGCTGATGCCCGGCCTCAACGACGACGAGGCACCCGACCTGCTCGCCTGGGCCGTGGAGAACGACTACGAGCTGCGGTTCATCGAGCAGATGCCGCTGGACGCCCAGCACGGCTGGCAGCGCGACGGCATGATCACGGCGGGAGACATCCTGGAGTCGCTGCGCACCCGCTTCACCCTCACCCCCGAGGGCGAGGAGGCCCGCGGCTCCGCACCCGCCGAACGCTGGACCGTCGACGGCGGCCCGCACCGTGTCGGCGTCATCGCCTCCGTCACGCGGCCGTTCTGCCGCGCCTGCGACCGCACCCGCCTCACCGCGGACGGACAGGTCCGCACCTGCCTGTTCGCCCGGGAGGAGTCGGACCTGCGCGGCGCACTGCGCACCGGGGCCGAGGACGCCGAGGTCGCCCGGCTGTGGAAGCAGGCCATGTGGGGGAAGAAGGCGGGCGCCGGCATCGACGACCCCTCCTTCGTCCAGCCCGACCGTCCGATGTCGGCGATCGGCGGCTGAACCGGTCGGCTCCGGCCGCCCGGAGGGGCCGCTTCGTCCTCCCGCTCAGTCCTGGTCCCCCGGCGCCGCCCTCTCGCCCTGCTCGCCGGGCGTGTCCCGCTCCTCCGCGGCCTGCCATTCCGTCAGACGCACCACGTCCTTGAGGAATCCGCGCATGCCCAGGAACGAGGACAGGTGCTCCCGGTGCTCCTCGCAGGCCAGCCAGGTCTTCCGGCGGTCCGGCGTGTGCAGCTTGGGGTTGTTCCAGGCCAGGACCCACACGGCGGGCTCCCGGCAGCCCTTGGCGGAGCAGATCGGCGACTCGTGGTTCTGCGCAGACATCACGCCCCCATCCAACACCACGGGAGCGGTGGAAAAGGCGACGCCGGGCGGCCACGGGGGGAGCCGCCCGGCGTCGGTCCGTCGCTCCGACGGGGGATGCGGAGCGCCTTCGAAGTATGGCACGGGCACACCCGCGCACGGCAGCGGAACTGGACGATTCCCCTGACCTTTTCCCGGCCCTTTGCGCGGGCCGGCGGTTCAACGGCCGCCGTCGGCAGACCCGTTGACCTCCTCGGACCGGTCGGTCCCCCGCGGCTCGCCCGCCGGCGTCTCCTCGTCCGGGCGCTCCGTCGCACCCGGCCCGAGCACGGGACGGCTCGGACCCGTCACCAGCGTCGGCGGCATGTCCCGCACCCGCTCCCGCCCCGCGTTCGCGATCACCACGGCGACGTACGGCAGCGTGGCACCGAGGACGAGCGTGACCACGGCGAGCGGTCGCTGCACGTTCCACAGGATCACCGTCAGCAGGACCGCGAGCGTGCGGATCAGCATCGAGATCACATAACGCCGCTGACGCCCGCGGACATCGTCCTCCAGGCCCTGCCGGGCCCCGGTGATCCGGAAGACCTGGGGACTCTTCTGCTTGCGCAACACGCTCCACCACCCGCTCGTGCGCCGGTCACACCACGTTCCGGACGTCTCCCACGGTACGCCGCCCCGCCCGGCCCACCGATACCGGCCGCCGCCCGCAGCGGGTGCACCCTCGGGGCGCGCGTACGACACTGGCGGAGGACACGCGGCCGGCGTGTCCGGCGCGCCGTCCACCGGGAGGCGAGAGATGAACTGGCTGTGGGCCCTCGTGGTCGGGCTGGTGCTGGGCGTACTCGCCCGCGCCATCCTCCCCGGCAAGCAGCACATCCCCCTGTGGCTGACCGTGATCTTCGGGATGCTGGGGGGCCTGCTGGGCAACGCCGTCTCCGGCTGGGCCGGGGTGGCGGACACCTCCGGCATCGACTGGATCCGGCACGTGCTGCAGCTCGCCGGGGCCGTGCTGATCGTCGCCCTCGGAGCGCCGCTGTGGGCGAGCATCCGCGGGAAACCGAGGACGCGGGAGCAGGGCCGCCGGGCCGCCTGAACCGGCGGCCGGCGACCCGTGGGAACGGCGGTTACGCCCCCCGGACCTCGGCGATCTTCCGCCCGGCCTTGAGGTAGACCGTGCCGGACAGACCCGCCTCGGCGAGCTTCTCCGGCACCACCTCGCCCAGCGGGCGCAGCGCGTCCGCTTCCGGGAGGACGAGGGCCTGCTGCTCCCCGCCGGTCTCCACGATCAGCCGCAGCCCGTTCTGCTTGGCGATCCGGCGGGCCGCGGACGCGCTCGGCGTGAACTCCAGGACCTTGCTGAGCAGCGCCGCGATGCCCTCGCCGCCGTGCTCGGCCAGATCCAGTGAGGGCAGCGACTCCACGTCGGAGAAGGACTTCTTCGAGAACTGCGCGACGAACCCGGCGCGCGCCTTCATCGCGGTCTCCACGCCGTACAGCGCGGTCACGACCTCGCCCGCCAGCACCTTCTTCAGGTCCATCGGGTGCAGGTCCCGCTTCTCCACCCGGGCCAGCGCCTGCTCGATCTCCGGGTCGGTCCACTCCGTCCACGCCCGCAGGTAGGGGGCCATCAGCCGGTCCGGGATGGACATGATCTTGCCGAAGACGTCCTCCGCGGACGCGGTGAGCGGGATGTAGTTGCCCTTCGACTTCGACATCTTGGCGCCCGTGCCGTCGGTGCCCTCGATGAGCGGCATGGTGGCGACCAGCTGCGGCCGCTGCCCGTAGATCTCCATGATCTTGCGGCCCATCTGCATGTTCAGCAGCTGGTCCACGCCGCCCAGCTCGATGCCCGCCCCGATCTCCGCGGAGTCGATGGCCATGGCGACCGGGTAGATCAGCTCCGACATCGTCAGCCCGGAGCCGGCTGCCAGCCGGTTGCGGAAGTCCTCGCGCTGGAGCAGCTGCGAGGCAGGGATCTGCGACAGGATGCCGATCAGCCGCGGCAGCGTGATCCCGGCCAGCCACTCGCTGTTGTGCCGGAACCGCACCCTCTCGAAGTCGAAGAACGGCCGCACCTGGTCCCGGTAGCCCGCCAGGTTGCGCGCGATGTCCTCGTCCGTCAGCGGCGGACGCTCCGCCGTGCGGCCCGAGGGGTCGCCGATCTTCGCCGTGATGTCGCCGATGATCAGCGTCACGTCGTGGCCCATCCGCTGGAAGCGGCTGAGCACGATGATCGGCACCGCGTGCCCGAGGTGGATGTCCGTGGCGGTCGGGTCGATGCCCAGCTTGACGTGCAGAGATTCACCCGCGGCCCGACGGGTCTCGATCTCCTCGGCCAGCTTCTCCTCCGACGGCAGCAGGTCCACCGTGCGGGCGGCGATCAGCGCGGCCTGCTCCCCGGCGGACAGGTCGCCGAGGTCCAGATACCGCCGCGACCCGGTCTCGGCGAGCAGCTGCTCGACGGTCGGGTCGGAGGAGAGGTCCTGGGCCAGCAGGGCGCTTGCCCGCTGCACGGAGTCGCCGAGGCGTGTCACGTCTGTCGCCTTAAGGGATCGGTGTCGGATGGATGCGGAACAGAGTCTATGCGGGGACGCCGCCGCCCTCGCGCACGCGGGCGGCCCCGGGGCGCGCGGGCGGTAGGACCCACGCGGTGGCGGCGGCCCGCCGGGCTCACACGCCCCGGCTGACCGAGCTCATGTGGAAGTCGGGCACCCGCAGCGGGGGCATCGCCGCGCGGGTGAAGTAGTCGGACCACTCGCGGGGCAGCGTCCGCTCCGTCCGGCCGGCCTCCGTGACGCGGGACAGCAGGCTGACCGGCGACTCGTTGAACCGGAAGTTGTTCACCGCGCCCGTCACCTCGCCGTTCTCCACCAGGTAGACCCCGTCCCGGGTGAGGCCGGTGAGCAGCAGCGTCGCCGGGTCCACCTCGCGGATGTACCACAGGCAGGTCAGCAGCAGGCCCCGCTCGGTGCGCGCCACCATGTCCTCCAGCGACGCGCCCCCGCCCGCAGCGCCGCCGGCCTCCAGGACCAGGTTTCCCGCCTCCGGCGCGACCGGCAGCCCGGTCAGGCCGGCGCTGTGCCGGGAGGTGAGCAGTGAGGTGAGTGCGCCGTCGCGGATCCAGTCGGTGGCCGCCACGGGAAGACCGTTGTCGAACACGGACGCGTCGTCGCCCGACGCGTGTGCCAGCACGAACGGCGCGGCCTCCAGTCCCGGTGCGTGCGGGTCGCTGCGCAGCGTCAGCGGCAGTCCGGACAGTCGCTCGCCGACCCGGGTACCGCCCCCCGGCCGGCTGAACACCGTCCGCCCCTCGGCCGCGTTGCGCGCGCCGGACGACCACAGCTGGTAGATCAGCAGGTCCGCGACGGCCGTGGGCGGCAGCAGCGTCTCGTACCGGCCCGCGGGCAGCTCCACGCGGCGTTCCGCCCAGGCCAGCCGCTGCGCCAGCTCCGCCTCCAGGGCCGCCGGGTCGACGTCCGCGAAGTCCCGCGTGTACCGGCCGGCCCACGCCGAACGGGACAGGTCGCGCGACTTGGCGTTCAGCTCGACCGTGCCGGTCGGCTGGTCGTGCCGCAGCCGCAGCCCCGCGGAGGTGCCCAGGTAGCTGGACGTCAGGGAGTGGCTCGCGAAGCCGTACAGCTCACGCCCGCCCGCGTGCGCCCGGGCGAACGACTCCCCCAGCGCGGGGGCGAACGCGCCGAACACGCCGGAGTCGGTCTCGGCCGGGGTGTCGGCGAAGTCCGCCGACGCCGGCACGCCCTCCACCAGCGGTTGCGCGTCCTCGGCCGGACCCGCCGTCCGCGCCGCGTCCTCGGCGGCCCGTACCAGCGGCTCGAGCTCGTCCGGGGTGACCGCGGAGCGGGACACCACGCCGGACGCCGTGCCCTGCCCGCCGTCCACGGTGGCCACCACCGTCAGCCGCCGGCCGCGGGTCACGCCGTTGGTGGTCAGCGCATTGCCGGCCCAGCGCAGATTGGCGGTCGAGGTCTCGTCGGCGATCACCACGCAGCCGTCCGCGCGGGACAGCTCCAGCGCCCGCTCGACGACCTCGTGCGGCTTCCGCGTCGCGCGGCTCATGCGCCTGCCTCCTGCGTGGTGTTGAGGATGTTGACGCCCCGGAAGAGGGCCGAGGGACAGCCGTGCGACACCGCGGCGATCTGGCCCGGCTGCGCCTTGCCGCAGTTGAACGCCCCGCCCAGCACGTACGTCTGCGGGCCGCCGACCGCCTCCATCGAGCCCCAGAAGTCGGTGGTGGTCGCCTGGTACGCCACGTCCCGCAGCTGTCCGGCGAGCCGCCCGTCCTCGATCCGGTAGAAGCGCTGCCCGGTGAACTGGAAGTTGTACCGCTGCATGTCGATCGACCAGGACCGGTCGCCCAGCACGTAGATCCCGCGCTCCACACCGCCGATCAGCTCGTCGGTGGACGGCCCGTCCGCCGCGGGCTGCAGCGACACGTTGGCCATCCGCTGCACCGGCACGTGGCCCGGCGAGTCCGCGAACGCGCAGCCGTTGGAGCGGCCGAGCCCGGTCAGCCTCGCGATGCGCCGGTCCAGCTGGTAGCCGACCAGGGTGCCGTTCCGCACCAGGTCCCAGGACTGTGCCTGCACGCCCTCGTCGTCGAAGCCGACGGTGGCCAGGCCACCGTCGGCGGTGCGGTCGCCGGTGACGTGCATCGCCTCCGACCCGTAGCGCAGCGTCCCCAGCTGGTCGAACGTCGCGAAGGAGGTGCCCGCGTACGCCGCCTCGTAGCCCAGCGCGCGGTCCAGTTCGGTGGCGTGGCCGATCGACTCGTGGATCGTCAGCCACAGGTTGGACGGGTCGACCACCAGGTCGTAGGAGCCCGGTTCGACGCTCGGCGCGCGCAGTTTCTCCGCCAGCAGGTCCGGGACGCGCTCCAGTTCGGCGTCCCAGTCCCAGCCCGTGCCCAGCGCGTACTCCCAGCCCCGGCCCACCGGCGGGGCGAGCGTCCGCATCGAGTCGAACTCCCCGGAGCCGAGCACGGCGGTCGCGGTGAGCTGCGGATGCAGCCGCACCCGCTGCTGCGTGGTCACCGTTCCGGCGGTGTCGGCGTAGAACTTGTTCTCCTGCACCGTCAGCAGGCTCGCGTCCACGTGGCTGACGCCGTCCGCGCCCAGCAGCCGCCCGCTCCACTCCGCCAGCAGCCCGGTCTTCTCCGCGTCCGGCACGTCGAACGGGTTCACCTCGTAGGAGGAGACCCACGTCCGCTCGCCGTGCACGGGCTCCTCCGCGAGCTCCACCCTCTCGTCGGAGCCCGCCGCATCGATCACCCGGGCGGACAGCTTCGCCATCTCCACGGCGCGCGTCGCCACCCGGGCCGCGGCGTCCATGGTCAGGTCCACCCCCGCGGCGAACCCCCACGCCCCGCCGTGCACCACGCGCACCGCGTAGCCGGTGTCCGTGCTGTCCATGGACCCGGCCGGCCTCCCGTCCCGCAGCCGCCACCCGGCGTCCCGGACGCGCTCGAACCGGAAGTCCGCGTGCTCCGCCCCCAGCGCCTTCGCTCGCGCCAGCGCCGCGTCCGCGAGCGCCCGCAACGGCAAGGCGAGAAAGGACGGGTCGATCTCCTGCGCGTGCGCCACGGGCGCCTCCCACTCTCGTCGCTCGGCCAGGGGTCATCATGCCCCGACACACGACGCCGGGGCACGGAATTCCGCGTGCCGCACCCGCCTCACCACGTCGTACGGCACCCCGGCGCGCCACGGCCGCCACTGTGGGGTCCCCACAGTGGCGGGGTCGGGGTGCTGTCCGTGCCGGATTCCGTGCGGGAGGTACTCGGGAGATAGGTTCGGGAACAGCGCAGACCAGTGCTCCACACAAGAAAGGGTGGTCCCGCCTTGAGTCGCTCGGTACTCGTCACCGGAGGAAACCGCGGCATCGGCCTCGCCATCGCCCGGTCCTTCGCCGACGCAGGCGACAAGGTCGCCATCACCTACCGGTCGGGGGAGCCGCCGAGCGGTTTCCTCGCGGTGCGGTGCGACATCACCGACCCCGAGCAGGTGGAGCAGGCCTACAAAGAGATCGAGGAGAAGCAGGGCGCGGTCGAGGTGCTGGTGGCCAACGCCGGCGTCACCCGCGACCAGCTTCTGCTCCGCATGTCGGAGGAGGACTTCACCTCCGTCCTGGAGACCAACCTCACCGGTACGTTCCGGGTCGTGAAGCGCGCGACCCGCGGCATGCTGCGGGCACGCCGGGGCCGGGTCGTGCTCATCTCGTCCGTGGTGGGCCTGCTGGGCTCCGCGGGACAGGCCAACTACGCCGCGTCCAAGGCCGGACTGGTCGGCTTCGCGCGCTCGATCGCCCGTGAACTGGGCTCGCGCAACATCACCTGCAACGTCGTGGCCCCCGGCTTCGTCGACACCGACATGACCAAGGCCCTCACCGAGGAGCAGCGCGAGGGCATCGTCGGGCAGGTGCCGCTGGGCCGCTACGCCCAGCCGGAGGAGATCGCCTCCTCGGTCCGCTTCCTCGCTTCCGAGGAGGCCGCGTACATCACCGGAGCCGTCATCCCCGTCGACGGCGGATTGGGCATGGGTCACTGACGACATGAGTGGACTTCTCGCAGGGAAGCGCATCCTGGTCACCGGCGTCCTCACGGACTCCTCGATCGCCTTCCACGTCGCCAAGCTGGCGCAGGAGGAGGGCGCCGAGGTCGTCCTCACCGGCTTCGGGCGGCTCTCACTGGTGCAGCGGATCGCCAAGCGGCTCCCCAAGGAGGCGCCGGTCTTCGAACTGGACGTGCAGAACAAGGAGCAGATGGCCGGCATCGCGGGCCAGGTCGCCGAGCACTTCGGCGACGACGCGTCGCTCGACGGCGTCGTGCACTCCATCGGCTTCGCCCCGCAGGACGCCCTCGGCGGCAACTTCCTGAACACCGAGTGGGAGTCGGTCGCCACGGCGGTGGAGGTCTCCGCCTATTCGCTCAAGTCGCTGACCATGGCGCTGCTCCCGCTGCTGGAGAAGCGCGGCGGCTCCGTCGTCGGCATGGACTTCGACGCCCAGTCCGCGTGGCCGAAGTACGACTGGATGGGCGTCGCCAAGGCCGCGCTGGAGTCGACCTCCCGCTACCTCGCCCGCGACCTGGGCGCGAAGAACATCCGCTGCAACCTCGTCTCCGCCGGGCCGATCAAGTCGATGGCCGCCAAGTCGATCCCGGGTTTCGAGGAGCTGGCGGACGTGTGGAACACCCGCGCCCCGATCAGCTGGGACCTCACCGACCCGGAGCCGGCCGCCCGCGGTGTCGTCGCGCTGCTCTCGGACTGGTTCCCGAAGACCACCGGGGAGATCGTGCACGTCGACGGCGGCGTGCACATGATGGGCGCCTGACCGGGCAGAACACCGGCACCCACCGGCACCCACCGGTACCCCACCGAGGGGTCTCCGCACGGCGGGCCGCGGCGGCGACCGCGGCCCGCCGTCGCCGCAACACCCCGCCGCCGAGAAGGAGTCCTCCATGCAGATCGGCCTCATCGGCACCGGCCGCATCGGCGCCCTGCACGCGCGGACGCTGCGCGACCTGCCCGGCGTGGACGCGGTCCTGGTCGCCGACGCCGACGCCGAACGGGCCCGCGGACTGGCCGGAACGCTCGGGCTGCACGCCGCCGACGACATCGACGCGTTGTTCGCCGCCCGCCCCGACGGCCTGGTGATCACCGCCGCCACCAGTGCGCACGCCGAACTCCTGCTGCGCGCGCTGGACGAGCGCGTCCCGGTCTTCTGCGAGAAGCCGGTCGCCCTCGACGTGCCCGGCACCGTGGAGATCGTGCGCCGCGCCGAGGACGGCCCGGTGCCCGTGCAGATCGGCTTCCAGCGCCGCTTCGACGCCGGCTACCGCGAGGCGCGCCGGGCCCTGCACGCCGGCGAACTCGGCCTTCTGCACACGTTGCGCGCCGTCACCGCCGACCAGGCCCCGCCGCACGCCTCGTACATTCCCACCTCCGGCGGCCTGTTCCGCGACTGCTCCATCCACGACTTCGACATCCTGCGCTGGCTGACCGGCCGCGAGGTGGTCTCCGTCTACGCGCAGGGCGCCAACCGCGGGGAGGCGTTCTTCCGCGAGGGCGACGATGTCGACACCTGTGCCGCCCTGCTCCGCTTCGACGACGACGTGCTCGCCAGCGTCACCGCCACCCGCTACAACGGCGCCGGCCACGACGTGCGGCTGGAGGTGTGCGGCTCGCGGGACTCGCGCATCGTCGGCCTCGACGAGCGTGCGCCGCTGCCGACCGCCGAGCCCGGTGTCTCCTGGCGGCGCGAGCAGCCGTACGCCACCTTCGCCGACCGGTTCGCGGACGCCTACGTCACGGAGCTGGCCGCGTTCACCGAGGTCGCCGCCGGCCGTGCGGCCAGCCCCTGCACCCCGGCCGACGCCCTGGAGGCGCTGTACGTCGCCGAGGCCTGCGACCTGTCCCGCCGTACGGGGGAGCCCGTCGAACTGGCCGGCATCCGCAAGGAGGCCGGGCGCCGGTAGCCGGGCCGGCACCCGCGCGGCGCCGGGGCGTCCGGCGTCGAGGGGCGGGGAGGTCAGGTGCCGTCCGCGCCGGCCGCCCGCGCCCCGCAGCCCCATTCCAGGGCGTACGAGGCGGCCTCGCGCTCGGCCGCCGCGGCGTCACCGTCCCGGATCGCGGCGATCATCCGCGCGTGGTCCAGGTGGTCCTCCGGCCGCAGCCGCTCGCCGACGTCGAAGCGCAGGAACGCCCGGAGCACGTGCCCCAGGTCCGCGTACAGCGCGGTGAGGACGTCGTTGTGGGACGCGGCGACCACCGCCAGGTGGAGGTTGGCGTCCGCCTCGACGAAACGCTCCACGTCCCCGGACGACCAGGCGGCCTCCCGCCGCTCCAGCAGCGCCTCGAGCTGTACGACGTCCTGCTCGGAGCGCCGCAGCGCGGCCAGCCGCGCCCCGGAGGCCTCCAGCGTGGACCGCAGCTCCGCGACGTGCTGCGGGGCGGCATCCGCGAACCTGCGGTGCATCACGCCGGCCAGCTCGCTGGTCGCCACCACGTAGGTGCCCGAGCCCTGCCGGATGTCGAGCAGCCCGTTGTGTGCGAGGGCCCGGACGGCCTCCCGCACGGTGTTCCGTGCCACGCCCAGCTGCTCGACCAGTTCCGGCTCGGTGGGGATGCGTGAGCCCACCGGCCACTCGCCGGAGGTGATCTGTGCCCGCAGGGCCGAGATCACCTGGTCCGCGAGGGCCGAACGGTGTGGTGAGGACAGTGGCATGGATCTCCGTTCCGGGGCGGTCTGCGGAGTGGAATCAATTCATCCCATGATTCTATGATGGTGTCATGGCCACCGCGCAAGACCACCGCACGACGCACAGCGACGACCCGATCCGCACCGGACGGGTGCCCGCCCCGCACCCGGGTACGGCACCCTCCGACGCGGGCGGGACCGCCGCCAGCCCCGGCTCGTCGTGGACGCTCCGGCTGGTCGTCGTCGGCCTGGTGCTGGCCGCGCTCAACCTGCGCCCGGCCATCTCCGGTCTCGGCCCGCTGCTGGAGGAGGTCCGCGGCGGCCTCGGCATGAGCGGCACCTTCGCCGGCCTGCTCACGTCGATGCCGTCGCTGTGCTTCGCGGTCTTCGGCGGCCTCGCGCCGCGCCTGGCCCGGCGCTACGGCCCGGCCGCCGTGCTGGTCGCCGGCATGGTCGCGATCACCGCCGGCCTCGCGCTGCGCCCGTTCACGGGCAGTACCGCGCTGTTCCTGGCCGGCAGCGTCCTCGCGCTCGCCGGCATCGCCGTCAGCAACGTGCTGATGCCCGTCGTCGTCAAGCACTGGTTCCCCGGCCGGGTCGGCGCCATGACCGGCCTGTACTCGATGGCGTTGGCCGTCGGCACCGCCGGCGCCGCCGCCGTCACCGTGCCCCTGACCGACGCTCTCGGCGGCAACTGGCGGGTCGGGCTCGCCGCCTGGGCCGTCCTCGGCGCACTCGCCGTCGTCCCCTGGGCCGCCGTCCTGCGCGGCGTCCGGCGTCGCCGCGCCGCGGGGGCGTCCTCCGCCGCCGGCGACGCCCGGGCCCGGGACGCCGCCGCGGGCCTGCGCATCAGCCGCTCGCCCACGGCCTGGGCGCTCGGCGTGTTCTTCGGCCTCCAGGCCTCCGCCGCCTACATCACCATGGGCTGGCTGCCGCAGATCTTCCGCGACGCCGGCGTCTCCGCGTCGGCAGCCGGGCTGATGCTCGCCGTCACCATGGGCATGGGCATCCCGCTGTCCTTCGTCCTGCCGCGCGTGGCCGCCCGCATGAGCCACCAGGGCCCACTGGCCGTCGGCCTCGGGGTCTGCGGCCTCTCCGGCTACGCCGGGCTCTGGTTCGCCCCCGCAGAGGGCGCCTGGGCCTGGGTGCTGCTGCTCGGCGTCTCCAACTGCGCGTTTCCGCTGGTCCTCACCATGATCGGCATGCGGTCCCGTACGAGCACCGGAGTCGTCAAGCTGTCCGCGTTCGCCCAGAGCACGGGCTACCTGCTGTCCATCCCCGGCCCTCTCCTCGTCGGCGCCCTGCGGCAGCACAGCGGCGGCTGGCACGCGCCGCTGCTGCTCATGGCCGGTCTGATGCTCGCGCAGATCGCCGTGGGCACCCTGGCCGGACGGGACCGGTGCGTCGAGGACGGCCGCTGAGTGCGAGACTGCCCGCATGCCCGTTCTCGAACCCGAACCCCAGGGCGGCCAGAAGAAGCTGCTGCTCCTCTTCGCCGCGATCCTCGGCATCATGGTCGTCATCGGCGTGGTCGCGTCCATCGCGGCGCCCTGACCGCCGCGCCGCGCGAAGACCCCACGCCCCCGTGGCCCGGCGGCCTCGGGGGCGTCCCCTAGGGACTTCCGGGGGTTGTCCTCAGGGGACGGTGGGTGGCTCACCGGATGGGGAGTCACCGCCTGCGGCCGTAGCGTCGGGACCAGTCCGACGCACGGAGCCGCGACGCAGGGGGACGGGACCATGGCCGCGCACGCACACCTGAGCACCAGCCGGAGCCGGCCGCCCCGCGCGTGCGGAACGTCCGCCGCAGGGGAGCCCCGGGTCCCCTGGTGGGCCCTGGCCCTCCCCGTGCTGGTCTTCTGCACCCTGCTGGCACTGATGCTGGCGGGCGGCGACGCCGAGGCGGCCCAACGCGGCAGCGAGCCGCTGGCCCGCCTCCTGGAAAGCCTCCGGCAGGCTCTGCTCTGACCCCTCCTTGCGGGGGAACAGCGCCAACCCCCCACGCCCGGTGGCCGGTTTCGTGCGAAGCTGGAACGCATGAGCGTCGATGTGCCCCGCAGGATCGTCCTTCTCCGGCATGCCAAGGCCGACTGGCCCGACGTGGCCGACCACGAACGTCCGCTCGCCGACCGGGGCCGCAGTGACGCCCCGCTCGCCGGCGACTGGATCGCCGGCCACGGCATCGCACCCCAGCTCACCCTCTGCTCCACAGCCGCCCGCACCCGGGAGACGTGGAAACTCGTCGCGCACCAGCTGCCGCAGCGCCCCAGGACCGTCTACGAGGAGCGGCTCTACGACGCCTCTCCCGGCGAGATCATCGCGGTCCTGGGCGAGACCTCCAACGACGTCCGCGACCTGCTGGTCGTCGGCCACAACCCGGGCATGCAGGCCCTCGCGGAACTCCTCGCGGGCAGCGCCGACGACGACGCCGCGGCGCGTCTGGGCCGCCACGGCTTCCCCACCACGGCGCTGGCCGTCGTGCGCTTCACCGGCCCGTGGAAGTCCGTGGAGCCGGGGGTCGGCGCACTCGCCGCCTACTGGGCGCCGCACGTCTGACGCCTCCGGCGCCCGCCTCCCCCCGGGGCGGCGGGCCGTCGGCGACGGCGTCATTCCGCGATGTCGGCGGCCTCGACCTCGTCGCGGGTGATGCCCAGCAGGTACAGCACCGTGTCCAGGAACGGGACGTTCACCGCCGTGTGCGCGGCCTCCCGGACCACCGGCTTGGCGTTGAACGCCACACCGAGACCTGCCGCGTTCAGCATGTCGAGGTCGTTGGCCCCGTCCCCGATCGCGACGGTCTGTGCCAGCGGCACGCCCGCCTCGGACGCGAACCGGCGCAGCAGCCGTGCCTTCCCGGCCCGGTCCACCACCTCGCCCGTGACGCGGCCGGTCAGCTTGCCGTCGACGACCTCCAGGGTGTTCGCCGAGGCGAAGTCCAGGCCGAGTTCTTCCTGCAGCGCGTCGGTGACCTGCGTGAATCCGCCCGAGACCACGCCCACCTGGAACCCGAGCCGTTTCAGCGTCCGCACCAGCGTGCGGGCCCCGGGGGTGAGGCGGACCGCCTTGCGCACCTGCTCCACCACCGACACGTCCAGCCCGGCCAGCAGTTCGACCCGGGCGTGCAGCGACTGCTCGAAGTCCAGTTCGCCGCGCATCGCGCGGGCGGTGACCTCGGCGACCTGCCCCGCGCAGTCCGCGTGCTCCGCGAACAGCTCGATGACCTCGTCCTGGATCAGTGTGGAGTCCACGTCCATCACGACCAGGCGCTGCGCCCGGCGCGCGAGCCCGGACGCGACGACGGCGACGTCGACCCCGTGCCGCGCCGCCTCCTGCGCGAGCACCGTGCGGAGCGCTTCCGTCGCGGTGCCCGAGACGTCGAACTCGACGGCCGTCACCGGATACTTGGCCAGCCGGAAGATGCGGTCGATGTTGGCGCCGGTCCCGGTGATGCCGGCCGCTATGGCGGCGGTCGATCCCGCGGTCAGCGGATGCCCGAGCACGGTCACGTGCGACCGTCCCGTGCCGCGGGGCCGGTTGTCACCGGTGCCGGAGATGATCTCCGCCTCCATGCCGACCGCCTCGGCCCAGCTGTGCACGGTCGCCCGCAGCTCCCCCTCGGCGGTCCCCCCACCGGGGGAGGTGACGAGCGCGCACAGCGTGATCCGGCCACGGGTGACCAGCTGCTCGATGTCGACGACGTCGACCGCGTACGGGGCGAGCGTCTCGAAGAGACCGGCCGTGATGCCCGGCCGGTCCCTGCCGAAGATCTTGACCAGGAGGGTGGGCGTGTCGTCGGAGAGGGACGCCGGGGGCGCTGTGGCCTGCGATGGGGTCATGGTGCTTCCACGGTAGCGCCGTTCCGGGGGTGTTCGCCGCCCGGACCGCATCGCGGACGGAGCCGCGCTGGGGCCGCGCCCCACCGGGCCCGGGGAGCCTCGTGACAGGGACGTTGCACGGGTCGGCTTTCTCCCCGGCGGCGAAGCCTGAAATAGTGCCCTCCGATGAACCGCCACCTCCGGGCCTTCCGCCGCGGGGGCATCTCGGGGGACGACAACGTGGGGCATGGAGTGCCGGAACTCGCACTGGAACTGAACGGACGGACCTGGACGCTCGATCCGTCCAGAACACACCACCTCGGCCGTGATCCGCAGGGGGAGGTGGTGATCGACGACGCCCGGGTCTCCTGGCGGCACGCCGCGCTCCGCTGGAGCGGGACCGGCTGGGTGCTGGAGGACCTCGGCAGCACCAACGGCACCTATGCCGGCGGGCAGCGCGTCCAGCAGCTGGAGATCGGGCAGGGCGCCGCCGTCCACCTGGGCAACGCCACGAACGGGCCCCGGCTGACCCTGGCCCCCGCCGCCGCGCCCAGCGCCGCCCCCGCCGCGGCTCCGGCTGCGGCGCCCGCGACGGCACCGGCCCCGCAGGGCGCCCCGCAGGGCGCGCCCGGGCAGCCGTACCCGCAGGGGCCCGGGCAGGGCACACCCCCGCAGGGCTGGGGCCCCGGCCACCCGCAGCAGGCGCCCGTACCGCAGCAGGCCTCGCAGTACGCCCCGCCCCACCAGGCACAGCCCCACCAGGCGCAGCAGTACGCACCGCACCCGGCGCAGCCGTCGCGGCCCGCCTCCGCCCCGCCCGCGCAGCGTGAGCCGCAGCAGCCGGACGGGGGCGGCGACCGCAGCCCGACCACGTTCCACCGCCTCGACCTCGGCCGCGTGATGCGCATCGGCCGAGCGCTGGAGAACGAACTCGTCGTCTCCGACCTCCAGGTCTCCCGCCACCACGCCGAGTTCCGCGCCACGCCCGACGGCCGCTTCGAGATCCGCGACCTCGGCAGCCACAACGGCACCTACGTCAACGGCCAGCCGCTGCCCAAGTCCGGCACCGCGTTCATCACCGCGCACGACACCGTGGGCGTCGGCCACTCCACCTTCCGCGTCGTCGGCGGCCGGCTCGAGGAGTTCGTCGACACCGGCGAGGTGTCGTTCTCCGCCCGCCATCTGACCGTCAAGGTCGACGGCGGCAAGGTCATCCTCAACGACGTCACGTTCGGCGTCCCGGAGAAGTCGCTGGTCGCCGTCATCGGCCCGTCCGGCTCCGGCAAGTCCACGCTGCTGCGCGCCCTCACCGGCTACCGGCCCGCCGACGTGGGCGAAGTCCTCTACGACAACCGCGACCTGTACAAGCAGTTCGCCGAACTCCGCCAGCGCATCGGCCTGGTGCCGCAGGACGACATCCTGCACAAGGAGCTGACGGTCCGCACCGCCCTGCGCTACGCGGCGCGGCTCCGTTTTCCCGGCGACGTCGCCGAGACCGAGCGCAACGCCCGGATCGAGGAGGTGCTGGCCGAGCTCAAGCTCGACATCCACGCCACCAAGAAGATCACCTCGCTGTCCGGCGGGCAGCGCAAGCGCGTCTCGGTGGCACTGGAGCTGCTGACCAAGCCGTCGCTGATCTTCCTGGACGAGCCCACGTCCGGCCTCGACCCGGGCATGGACCGCGACGTGATGCAGCTGCTGCGCGGCCTCGCCGACGACGGCCGCACCGTTCTCGTGGTCACCCACTCGGTCGCCGAACTCCCCCTCTGCGACAAGCTGCTGGTGATGGCTCCGGGCGGCGGCGTCGCCTACTTCGGCCCGCCCGAGGAGGCCCTGAACTTCTTCGGCTACGACACCTGGGCCGACGTGTTCTCCGCCTTCGAGAACTACCGCAGCTACGACTGGATGGGGCGCTGGCAGGGCTCGCAGCACTACCAGATGTACGCCGCGGAGATCGCCGCCGTCTCCCCGCAGCCGGCCGCCCCGCCGCACCAGGCCGTTGCGCAGCCGTCCGCCCGGATGCAGAAGCCGCAGAGCTGGGGCTCGCAGTGGTGGACGCTGACCCGCCGCTACCTGTCCGTGATCGCCTCGGACAAGGGCTTCATGGCCCTGATGCTGCTGCTGCCCGCCATCCTCGGCGTGGTCAGCACCCTCATCCCGTCCGACTACGGCCTCGGCCCCAACACCGACAACCCGCGCGGCCACAACCAGGACGCGGGCACCATCCTGCTGATCCTCGCCGTCGGCATGTGTTTCGCCGGTGCGGCCAACTCCGTCCGCGAACTGATCAAGGAACGGGTCATCTACGAGCGGGAACGCGCCACCGGCCTGTCCCGCTCGGCGTACCTGATGTCCAAGGTCGTCGTCCTCAGCCTGATCACGGCGCTGCAGGGCGTGATCATCTGCCTCATCGGCTTCTCCGTGCGCACCATGCCGGAGGAGGGGCTGCTCATGCCGCCCGCGGTCGAGATGTGCCTGGCGATCATCGCGCTCGGCTTCACCTCCATGGCCTTCGGGCTGGTCATCTCCTCCCTGGTGAAGACGGCCGAGAAGACCATGCCGCTGCTGGTGATGTTCGCGATCGTGCAGGTGGTGTTCACCGGCGTGCTCTTCCAGATCTTCGGCTCCCCGGGCATCGCCCAGCTCGCCTGGCTGATGCCGTCGCGCTGGGCCATCGGCGCGGCGGGCGCGTCCGCGGACCTGGCGCACACCATGGCCCCGTGGGACCGGGAGAAGCCGAACGACCTCGACCCGCTGTGGGAGCACAGCGTCGGCACCTACCTGCTCGACATGACCGTGCTCCTCGCCCTCGGCGTCCTGTGCTGCCTCGCCGTGGCCCGGCTGCTGCGCCGCCACGAGCCCGAGGTCATGCGCAAGTGACGCCCGCCCGCACCGGCCGCTGAGGGGGGCCGGGACCGAAGGTCGTAGGACCCCGGTCCCGGCCCCCTCCCGCGCGTGCCCGATACCGGCCCCGGCCAGGGCCGGTACGGTGATCGCATGGTCCCCCGATCCGGTCTGGCAGCGGTCAGCGAGGCGCTCCTCGCCATGAACCGCCGCCTCGAGGTACGCGAGGTCCTCCAGACGATCGTGGCCTCCGCGCGCGACCTCCTCGACGCCGAGTACGCGGCCCTCGGCGTGCCGGACGACCACGGCGGCTTCGCCCAGTTCGTCGTCGCCGGAGTCAGCGACGCCGAGTGGAAGGCCATCGGCCCGCTGCCCCGGCAGCACGGCATCCTCGCGGCGATGCTCCACGAGGGCCCCCAGCGGCTCGCCGACGTCCGCGACGACCCCCGTTTCGAGGGCTGGCCCTCCGCCCACCCCGAGCTCGCCGACTTCCTCGGCATGCCCATCACCGGTGACGACGAGGTCCTCGGTGCCCTCTTCCTCGCCAACAAGCGCTGCGCGAAACCCGCCGGTACCTGCGGCTTCACCGAGGACGACGAGGAACTCCTCGGCCTGCTCGCCCAGCACGCCGCCATCGCCCTGTCGAACGCCCGCCTCTACGAGCGCAGCCGGGAACTGACCATCACCGGCGAACGCTCCCGCATCGCCCACGAACTCCACGACGCCGTCTCCCAGAAGCTGTTCTCCCTCCGCCTCACCGCCCAGGCCGCCAGCGCCCTCGTGGACCGCGATCCGGCCCGCGCCAAGGGCGAGTTGCACCAGGTCGCCGCCCTCGCGGCCGAGGCCGCCGACGAACTGCGCGCCGCCGTGGTCGAACTGCGCCCCGCCGCCCTCGACGACGACGGGCTGATCGCCACTCTCCGCACCCAGGTGCAGGTCCTCGACCGCGCCCACGCGGCCCGCGTCACCTTCACCCCCGCCGGGGTGCGCGCGCTGCCCGCGGCACAGGAGGAGGCCGTGCTGCGGGTCGCCCAGGAGGCGCTGCACAACGCGCTGCGGCACTCCGGCGCCCGCCGGGTCGAGGTCAGCCTCACCCGCCGGGGCCCGGGCGCGGTCCTCCGGGTGACCGACGACGGCACCGGCTTCGACCCGCGTGCCGTACGTCACGCCGGGCGCCACCTGGGCCTGGTCTCCATGCGGGACCGGGCCGGCGGCATCGGCGGCAGCCTCACCGTGCAGTCGGAGCCCGGGAAGGGCACCACGATCGAACTGGAGGTGCCCGGTGGCTGAGACCGCCCCCATCAGGGTCCTGCTGGTGGACGACCACCAGGTCGTACGACGCGGGCTGCGCACCTTCCTGGAGGTGCAGGAGGACATCGAGGTCGTCGGTGAGGCCGCCGACGGTGACGAGGGCGTGGCCCGAGCCGCTGAACTCCTGCCCGACGTCGTGCTGATGGACGTGAAGATGCCCGGCACGGACGGCATCGAGGCGTTGCGCCGCCTGCGCGAACTCGACAACCCGGCGCGGGTGCTGATCGTCACCAGCTTCACCGAGCAGCGCACCGTGGTGCCCGCGCTGCGCGCCGGAGCCGCCGGGTACGTCTACAAGGACGTCGATCCGGACGCCCTCGCCGACGCCATCCGCTCCGTGCACGCCGGCCACGTGCTGCTCCAGCCCGAGGTCGCCGGGGCGCTGCTGTCCGACGGGGACGGCGGCGGCAACGGACGCGGCCCCGCGCTCACCGACCGCGAGCACGAGGTGCTCGGCCTCATCGCCGACGGCCGCTCCAACCGCGAGATCGCCCGTGCGCTGGTGCTGTCCGAGAAGACGGTGAAGACCCACGTCTCCAACATCCTGATGAAGCTGGACCTGGCCGACCGCACCCAGGCGGCACTGTGGGCCGTACGGCACGGACTGGCCGGCTGAGACCCGCGGTCCTTCGCCCGCCGGGGGCGCGCGCAGCCGTCCGGCAGCCCTCCGTCACCCTCCCGGAGGCACGGCCGGACGGGTCCGGTCGCCCTGTTGCCGCGCAGGATTCATTCCGACGGGTGGTCGTTCCGCGGCGGGCGCATCCCCATCGGTCCGGGCCCGTTCTCCAGGGCGTGCTGCGGCGGCCGCCGCAGCCACTCGCCAGGAGGGAGATCGCCCTGATGAAGAACATGAAGAGGATCGCCACGGTTGCCGTCGCCGCCGCCGGGCTCGCCGTGTCCGGAGCCGGTGCCGCCGTCGCTCACGACGGTGCCTCCGCCGACGCGGTCGCCGCGAACTCGCCGGGCGTCCTCTCGGGCAACGTCGTGCAGGTGCCCGTGGACGTGCCGGTCCAGGTCTGCGGCAACACCGTGAACGTCATCGCGCTGCTGAACCCGGCCTTCGGGAACACCTGCGTCGTCAAGTGACCGACGCGCGTCGGCCTGGGGCCCCACGGTGCACGCACCGCGGGGCCCCGGCGCGTTCCCGCCCGCGCGCTCTCAGCTCCGACGCCGCTCCAACTCCTCCGCACCGGCGTTGTACGCCGCCACCTGCGCCCGCCGGGCCGTACGTTCCACCGGCCGCAGCGCCTCCGCGCGCGCGGCGATCTGCGAGGCGCTCATCGCCGTGCCGTGCGCGGCGCCGTCCCCTTCGGCGATGGCCACCAGGGCGCCGACCCGTTGCGCCAGCTCCAGCACCCGCACCGCACGCGGCGGATACCCGGGCGCCAGCAGCCGCCGCCCCGCCTCGGCGCGCGCACGGTACGCCTCCAGCGCCGCGTCGGCGACGGGCCCGGATCCGGCCACGTCCAGCCGCGTCAGCACCTGCGTCGCCTCCCGCAGCGCCTCCGCCAGTTCGCGCTCCGCCTCGCCCAGCGACGGCACGTCCGCCGGCGGCGCCTCCCGCACCGGCAGACAGCGCCACACCACCTCCACGTGGGTGTCGAGGGGGTCCGCACCGTCCGTCGCAGGACCCGCCTCGTGCACCTCGGGCACCAGGCCCAGCCCCGCCCCCGAGGCCACCACCGCCTCCCCGGCCTCCAGCGCCAGGGCGTTGAACTCCGGCGGCCCGCTCAGCCCCAGCGGATGACCGGAGGCGGGCAGCGCGAGCCGCAGGCCCACGGCGCCCAGCGCGCGCAGCCGCCCCAGCGCCAGCGTGAGTCCCGCCACGTCGTCGTCCGCCGCGCCCTCCGGCCCCGGCAGCCCGGCCGCCCGGTGCCGGCCGTCCTCCGCGGTGATGCGCGACGCCGCCTCGTCGGGCGACACCGCCCCGGCCAGCAGGGCGTTCCCCCAGGCGGCCAGCCGTCCTGAACGCGTCTCCTCGAGCATGTGCCCCAGCGTAGGCCGTGTAGCCGCGCAGGGGCCCGGGACCGCCCGGCGACCTCGGGAGCCGTACCGGTGGAGGTGTGGCGTAGGTTTTCCCATGGGCCTGTGCCCGCAGGGCACCGGCAGAAGCGACTTCACCGACAGCATGGGGAGACGACACGCTCATGAGCGACGTACTGGACCTGGTGGACGTATCAGTGGTCCGCGAGGGCCGCGCACTCGTGGACGAGGTCTCCTGGTCGGTCAAGGAGGGCGAGCGCTGGGTCATCCTCGGCCCCAACGGCGCCGGCAAGACCACGCTCCTCAACATCGCCTCGAGCTACCTCTTCCCGACCACCGGCACCGCGACCGTCCTCGGCGACCGCCTGGGCACCGTGGACGTCTTCGACCTGCGGCCCCGCATCGGCATGGCCGGCATGGCGCTGTCCGAGAAGCTGCCCCGCTCCCAGACGGTGCTGGAGACCGTCCTCACCGCCGCGTACGGCATGACCGCGCACTGGCGGGAGAGCTACGACGACATCGACCGCGACCGCGCCCTGGCCTTCCTCGACCGCCTGGGCATGAGCGACTACCTGGACCGGAAGTTCGGCACGCTCTCCGAGGGCGAGCGCAAGCGCACCATGATCGCCCGCGCCATGATGACCGACCCCGAACTCCTCCTGCTCGACGAGCCCGCCGCCGGTCTGGACCTGGGCGGCCGCGAGGACCTGGTGCGCCGCCTCGGCCGCCTCGCCCGCGACCCGTACGCCCCCTCCATGCTGATGGTCACCCACCACGTCGAGGAGATCGCCCCCGGCTTCAGCCACGTGCTGATGATCCGTCAGGGAAAGGTGCTGGCCGCCGGACCGATCGAGACCGAGCTGACCTCGCGCAACCTCTCGCTCTGCTTCGGCCTTCCGCTCGTCGTCGAGCAGAACGGCGACCGCTGGACCGCACAGGGTCTGCCGCTCAGCTGATCTTCCGCCTACCATGAGGCGGGTGGACGCATGGGTGTGGTGGCTGATCGCCGCCGTAGGGCTGGGCATCCCTCTCGTACTCACCGCGATGCCGGAGTTCGGCATGTTCGCGGTCGGCGCGCTGGCGGGCTCCGTCACCGCCGCGCTCGGCGGCGGAATCGTCGCGCAGACACTGGTGTTCGTCGCGGTCTCGGTCGCGCTGCTCCTCGTCGTACGCCCCCTGGTCAAACGCTCCCGCACGCAGGCGCCCGCGCACCGCAGCGGAGTCGACGCGCTGACCGGTCGTCAGGCCGTGGTGCTGGAACGGGTCGACGGGCAGGGCGGGCGGATCAAGCTGGCCGGCGAGGTCTGGTCGGCGCGCTCCCTCGACGACGGCGCCAGTTACGAAGCGGGCGCGCGCGTCGACGTGGTGGAGATCGACGGCGCCACGGCGGTCGTGATGGGATGACACGTATGCTGATCCCCGGGTGACGGACGCTCCACGCAGTGTGCCCGGCTCAGTGCTGACGACAACGACAGGGGGAGAGGCGATGGACGCCATCATCATCGTCCTGATCATCCTGGTGGTGCTGGTCTTCATCGCACTCATCAAGACGATCCAGGTCATTCCGCAGGCGAGCGCGGCCATCGTGGAACGCTTCGGCCGGTACACCCGCACACTCAGCGCGGGACTCAACATCGTGGTGCCGTTCATCGACACCATCCGCAACCGCGTCGACCTCCGTGAGCAGGTCGTCCCGTTCCCGCCGCAGCCGGTCATCACCCAGGACAACCTGGTCGTCAACATCGACACCGTCATCTACTACCAGGTGACCGACGCCCGCGCGGCCACGTACGAGGTCGCCAGCTACATCCAGGCGATCGAGCAGCTCACCGTCACCACCCTGCGCAACATCATCGGCGGCATGGACCTGGAGCGGACCCTGACCTCCCGCGAGGAGATCAACGCCGCGCTGCGCGGCGTCCTCGACGAGGCGACCGGCAAGTGGGGCATCCGCGTCAACCGCGTGGAGCTCAAGGCGATCGAGCCCCCGACCTCCATCCAGGACTCGATGGAGAAGCAGATGCGCGCAGACCGCGACAAGCGCGCCGCGATCCTCCAGGCCGAGGGCGTACGCCAGTCCGCGATCCTCACCGCGGAGGGCGAGAAGCAGTCGGCGATCCTCCGGGCCGAGGGCGAGTCCAAGTCCGCGGCCCTGCGCGCCGAGGGCGAGGCGCAGGCCATCCGTACCGTCTTCGAGTCCATCCACGCCGGCGACCCGGACCAGAAGCTGCTCTCCTACCAGTACCTGCAGATGCTGCCGAAGATCGCCGAGGGCGACGCCAACAAGCTCTGGATCGTGCCCAGCGAGATCGGCGACGCCCTGAAGGGCCTCGGCGGGGCTCTGGACGGCTTCCGCCCCGGCAGCAGCAGCACCGGAGGGTCCGGCGGCCAGTCCGGCGCGGGCCTGACCAAGACCCCGCGCCAGCAGCCTCCCATCGACTGACCGCCCCGCGCCCGCCGGGCACCGCCCCGCGTGCGGCCCACGGAGTGAGACCCGGCTGCACGCACGCCACCCCCCTCCGGCATGATCGGTGCCCCGAGCACCGATCAGCCGAGGGGGCAGCGCGTGAGCATCTGGGAGATGGCGGCCGTCTGCGTCGCCGGCATCTGGGCCGGCGCCATCAACACCGTCGTGGGGTCCGGCACCCTCATCACCTTCCCCGTGCTCCTCGCCGTCGGCCTGCCGCCCGTCACCGCCAACGTCTCCAACGCCCTCGGGCTGGTGCCGGGATCCGTCAGCGGAGCCATCGGCTACCGCCGCGAACTCAAGGGCCAGCGCGCCCGCATCCTGCGGCTGGGCGCCGTCGCCCTGGTCGGCTCGCTGGCGGGCGCCGCGCTGCTCATCGTGCTGCCGCCCGACGCGTTCGAGCTCATCGTGCCCGCCCTCATCGCCGTCGCCCTGGTCCTCGTCGTCCTCCAGCCCCGGCTCTCCCGCGCGATGCAGCGCCGCCGCGAGCAGAAGGACCGCAGGCCGCCCGCGCACGGCGGGCCGACCCTGCTCGGCGGCATGGGCGTCGCCAGCGCCTACGGCGGCTACTTCGGCGCCGCCCAGGGCGTCATCTACCTGGCCCTGATGGGCCTGCTGCTGCCCGACGACCTGCAGCGCATCAACGCCGTGAAGAACGTGCTGAGCGCCGTCGTGAACGGCGTCGCGGCGGTCTTCTTCCTGTTCGTCGCCGAGTTCCACTGGACGGCGGTGCTGCTCATCGCGGTGGGCTCCACCGTCGGCGGGCAGCTCGGCGCCCGTATCGGGCGCCGGCTGCCGCCGACGGTGCTGCGCGGCGTCATCGTGGCCGTGGGACTGGCCGCGATCATCCAGCTGCTGCTGAACTGACCGCCGCGGCCCCTCCGCTCCGCACACCGAGCCACTCGGGCAGGGTGTCGCCGTCCCGCAGGTTGAGCGCGAGCAGCAGCGCGTCCGCCGGCGTCGGCTCGAACGGCTGCGTGAGCAACCGCATGCCGGCCTGGACCGGCGTGCGGTCCGCCTTGCGGTGGTTGTCCGCCGCGCACGCCGCCACGGTGTTCAGCCAGGTGTCGCCGCCGCCGCGGGAGCGCGGCACCACGTGGTCGACGGTGGTCGCACGGCGCCCGCAGTAGGCGCACCGGTGCCGGTCCCGGACCAGCACACCGCGGCGCGACCACGGCGCCCGTTGTCGGAACGGAACCCGGACGTATCTGCAGAGTCTCACCACCTGCGGCACCGGAAGGTCGAGACTGGCCGCGCGCACGCGGAGGCCGGGGTGCGACTGCTCCACGACGGCCTTGTCCTGCATCACCAGGACCACCGCGCGTCGCAGCGACACCGTCGAGAGCGGCTCGAAGCCGGCGTTGAGAACCAGCGCCTGACGCTTGTTGATCATGACCCCACCTGCGCTTTCTCTCGGAACTCGGCCCGAGGAGAGGTGTGTCGGGGCCGAGCAGGACGGCGCGCGACCCGGTTGGCGCCCTCTTGGGGATACCCGGTTCGCCCACCCCATGAGCATCGCGACTCGGTGCACATTGCTCTACTGCATTTCTCACCGGCCCGGACGCGAGGCGTGGGGGGCAGCGCCGGCCGTGCGCCGTCCGCCGGTCGCTGGTCTGTGCGATCGCGGTACGGGGGAGCGAGGTGCGGGAGGGCGTGGAGCCCTGGACGCTCGGCTTCCCGGGTGGATTCTTCGTCGGGTTCCATACCTCTCGCGCGGCTTGTGAAGATTCGGTGGACATGCCCCTAAGGTCTGCCGTGACCGCCCGACCTGCGGGCCGGCACCGAGGGAGATTCGATGCGTAAGACCGTCCTTGCCGCTGCGGTGATCGCCACCGCGCTGTCCTCGGCCGTCCCGGCCGCCGCGGTCGCTCCGGCCGACGCCGACATGCCCGCGGCCGCTTTCGCCGCTCCGAAGCACGACGGCCCGCTGACGGTGGTCGGGCTCTCCCCCAACGGCAAGCGACTGCTGGAGTTCAAGGCGAACAAGCCCGGCAAGGCGTGGGAGCTGGGCCGGATCCGGGGCCTGTGGGGCGACTCCCGCCTGGTGGGCATCGACTTCCGCGTGCAGGACCACAAGCTCTACGGCGTCGGGAACCGCGGCGGCATCTACACGCTCAACCCGCGGGCCACGGCCCAGAAGGTCTCCCAGCTGACCGTGGACCTGGAGGGCCGCCGCTTCGGCGTGGACT